>JAZQLG010000118.1:0-40268 GCA_045542575.1 Faecousia sp. | reverse complement strand
TTCGTTGATAAAATTAGGGTGATAGAGCAGGGCGTGGTGAGTCAGAAGCAACTGAGCACCAACAGCCTTTGCCTCCTGGCAGGCAGCAGTGGAGGCATCTAAAGAAATAAGAACTTTGGCAACAGGTGCGTCTGCATGACCGCAGTTGAGACCTACCCGGTCATTGCCCATTTTCATATACTCCGGGGCCAGGCCTTCCATAAATACCATAATATCCTTAACTGTTGTCATACACATTCTCCTTCAGTTCTTGCAGGGCCTTTATTAAAAAAGGGCCTGCATTTTCTTTTTGCCCGGCAATTGCCCGCTCCAGCCGGGCAATTACCTGGTGATAATAGGCCAGATTCTCTTCGGTGTGTTCCTTTGCCAAAGCAGGGGAGAAGTAGCACTGCCCAGGGGTAAAAGGGGCTTGCCGCCTAAAAACAACTTCCATTACCGTGTAAAGAAACCGTCCGTCCTTCAGGGCCGATTCCCGGCAGATGGAGAATCCATTGTCATTCAAGTATTTTCGGAGCATTGCCGTTTTGGACTGACATTGCAGGATCAGCCGGTATGCACTGTTTTTCAGCCAGGGTGCATTTTCAAGAATGGAAACGATGGTATCTGCCCCCATACCAGCGCAGACCATCACATCAAAGTCCCGGGGAATTGCAACAGCGCCATCAGAAAGGAAAAATTCCATTTGCTGCGCAAAACCGAACCGGTTGGCATTCTCCCTTGCAGCTTGCAGGGGCATAGGGCGAATATCGGCGGCTATGACGGATTTTGCCTGTCCGTTTTTCAGAAGGTTGATGCCCAAATAGCCGTGATCGCAGCCAATGTCGGCTACCCGATCGGTAAAGCCTATGTAATCTGCGCAACGCAGCAGGCGCTTGGAAAGGGGGATTTTCATATGCTCTCCTTAGGCTGAGAGGACTCGGACCCAAACAGGTTTTCACCCATTTGCATTCCCCAATACCTCAGAAAATCCCTTGATAATACACGAAGTATTGTCTGCGTGATTTTCTTTGTCTTTGAAAATGCAAATGGCTGAAAACTGCAAGGCACCTCTCAGCAAGTATTTTTTGATTGATTTTTGGCGCAGATGACGCTGCCTTGCTGGCGCAAGGCAAGGAAGATAAGGCAAAAAGCAGCAAAAAGGGTTGCTGAGAGGCTATTTCGGTTTGCGTCCTCTCAGCCTGAAAAATCAGCCATCCCGGCAAATCGGGATGGCTGACCGGGTTATTACTGATTGGCTTCGTAAGCCTCCAGGAAGTGGTTGAGCTGGGCCAGGAAGGGCTCACACTCGATGCCGTGGACCATGCAGGCTTCCTCTACGGTCTCACCCCGGGAAGAGGGGCAGCCCAGGCAGTGCATACCAATGGCAAAAAACAAAGGTGCGGCGTGGGGCGCAATGTCGAGCACATCGCCGATAATGGTATCTTTTTCAATCTTAACAGCCATAATGATGACCTCCTATCTGTTTCTTTGGCTATTATAACCTCTATTGCAATAAAAAACAAGAGGGAAAAATCAGTCAGTTTCTTCTGCCCGGAATTGAGAAGGGGTTTTGCCGAAATGCTGCTTAAAGCACAGCTGAAAGCCGCTGTAAGAGCGATAGCCAACCAGCCAGGCGATCTCCTCCAGTGTTTTGTCATCGTCCTGCAGATAAATTTCTGCCAGCTCCATACGAAGGCGGATAATAGTGCTTTTGTAATCCGCTCCCATAAACTTGCGGACCAGCTTTCGGGTCTGCCGTGTGCTTAAGAAAAGCTCCTTCGCAAGGCCGTCAATGCCGCAGTCATCTGCAAAATGGCGCTCGATATATTCTTCAATGATCCACTTTTGCCGGTTGTACTTCTGATCGATATTGTTTGTAAGCTCCGGGGAGAGTGTATCCAATATAGTAAGAACGGTATTCAGCAGAAGGATACCCTGCCGGGTGTGGGACAGGGAGGATGTGGGCTGCATTCTAAGCTGTCTGCACTGTAGCAGGTAGTTGTAGGCCTGATGATCCTCAATGAGGGCAGGCTCGCAGATTTGCCGGCAGATTTTGATCAGTTCACCGTTCTCTTCAGCAGTATCTTCTACGCTGAAATTAAAGCAGAGCCGTTCCAAGGTCTTGCCAAAGCTGGTGGCACCGTGATACACACCCCGGGGCAGCAGCAAAATGCTGCCGGGCTTTAAGAGGATGGACTGTTTCTTGTCCGGCAGTGTAACCGTTTCTTCTCCGGAAAACACGCAATGAAACTCCATATAAAAGTGCTTGTGGGGCCGTTGCGACACAGCTTCTGCAGGATCAATGCCATTTTGGTAGGAGCGGATATGGCACAGGGTGTTGTCCACCGTTGTACTGAAAATAAATTCCATATATTTTCTCCAATCAGACTGCAAAAGAGGAACTGATATAAAAATGCAATCCTCTTTCAGAATGGACTTGATTTTGTGTTTAGTGCTAAAATCAGTATATAATCGTTGCATTTTCCTGTCAAGTGGAGAAAATGCGAAAAGGGGAACAAGAGTATGCATGTAATGAAACTGTTCGATCTGACCGGCAAAGTTGCGCTTGTCACCGGTGGTGCCGGCAAGTACGGAAAACCAATGGTGGAAGCCCTGGCAGAAGCCGGTGCAACGGTCATCACTGCATCCCGCACTTTGGATAAAAACGAGGAGTATGCACTAACCCTGCGGGAAAGGGGCTTAAGGGTCTTTGCGGATGCCTATGACCAGGGGGATGAACAGAGCATTTTGGACCTGTGTAACCGCTTGGTGAAGACCTATGGCAAGGTGGATATCCTTGTGAATAATTCTGCCCTGAGAGGCTGCTTCTCCGGCGGTTTTGACGGTGGCACTATGGCGGGATTTGCCGAAAGCCTGCGGGTAAACGGCGCAGGTGTGTTTGTGCTTTCCAGAGCGCTGGGCAATGTGATGGCGCAAAACGGCAGCGGAAGCATCATTAACATTGGCTCCTATATGGGTAATCTCGGTCCTAACGAGCCTTTATACGCAGGTACAGACGGAATGTCAGCCCTGGGCGGTCCGGATTATTTTTATCACAAGTCCGGTATGCATAATCTGACCCGCTTCCTGGCGGGCAATTATGGGCCCAAAGGCGTGCGGTGCAACTGTCTTGCCCTGGGTGGCCTTTTTGCCAACCAGCATCCTGCCTTCGTGGAAAACTACAGCAAAGCTACTTATGTTGGACGCTTAGCCTGTGAAGAAGATGTCAAGGGCATTATCGTGTATCTTGCATCCGATGCATCTAAATATTTAACCGGCACTGTGATCCCCCTGGACGGCGGATACAGCGCAAAGTAAAGGAGAATGAATATGAATATGCGAAAGAGCCGTGTGCTGCGGCAAATGCGTAATGGTAAGGTTGCCACCTGTACAAAATTAAACCTGTCCGATCCCCGTGCAGCCGAAATTGCGGCAATGTTTGGCTTTGATTGTATATGGATCGACCTGGAACATGTTCCCAATAATATGAAGGATGTGGAAGACACAGTCCGCGCCGCCAAGATCTATGATGTGGATGTGCTTACCCGCGTTTCCAAAGGCTGTTATAGTGACATCGTCCGTCCTTTGGAGGGCGATTCCACAGGTGTAATGATCCCTCACCTTATGAGCCTGGAAGAAGCGAAAAAGATCGTGTACTATACCAAGTTCCACCCCATCGGCAGACGGCCCATCGATGGTGGCAATGCGGACGGTGCTTATTGTATGGTGGATGCGCTGGATTACATCAAGCAGGCAAATGAGGAACGGTTTACCGTAGTGCAGATCGAAGATCCGGAACCGCTTGATGAATTGGAAGAGATCTGTGCGCTGCCCGGTATCGATATGATCTTCTTTGGGCCAGCGGACTTCTCCCAGGGAATCGGCGCTCCCTGCAGTGCAGACCCGCGCATCGATGAAACCCGGCGCCTGGTGGCTGCCACAGCCCGCAGGCACGGCAAATTTGCCGGCACAGTCGGCGGTGCTGGGAATTTTGATGAGTTGGTGAAGATGGGCTATACTTTTATCAGTGTTGGTGCGGATGTGGTTGCCCTCTGCAATTACTTTAAGGACATTGCCGCCAATATCAGCGGCCGGGATATCGTATAAGGAGTGTAAGTATGTTTCCCCTTGGTGATAAAGAGCTGCGTATCGGCATTTTGGGCTTTACGGAAGGAAATGGCCATCCCTATTCCTGGAGTGCGATGTTTAACGGCTATGACCCTGATGAGATGGAAACCTGTGGCTTCCCGGTTATTCCCAGATACTTGGAAAAACAGCCTGCCCACACCGTTGGCATTCCCGGTGCCAAGATCACCTGTGTTTGCTGCACCGGCTATGCCGGTCGTGAAGAAGCAGAGCATATTGCCCGGGCAGCGCATATTCCAACAGTGTATGACCGACCTGAGCAGATGATCGGCAATGTGGATGCAGTGATCGTGGCAACGGATAATGGCAATGAGCATGTGGAGCGCTGCCGCCCCTTTGTGGAGGCAGGTATTCCAATGTTCATTGACAAGCCCCTTGTCAACACAGAGGAGGACCTTCGAACCTTTGTGCAATGGCACAAGGAGGGCGCAAAGTTTATTTCTTCTTCCAGTATGCGCTATTGCAAAGAGTTCGAGCCCTACTATGAGAATCACTATGAGTTAGGTGAGCTTCGCTACATCTGCTCCACAATGCCAAAGAAGTACGAAACCTACGGCATCCACGCATTGGAGGCTATGTATCCGCTGCTGGGGGAGGGCTTTGTATCTGTTCGCAACACCGGTACATATGAAAAAACCGTTGCCCATATTAAGCACATAAGCGGCTGTGATGTAAACATCATACAGGGTCTGGATATGGTAAGTCTTGGTATGCTGGTTTTGGGAAATAAAGGTGCGATACATCTGAAATCCGGTGACAGCTACTATGCCTTCAAGAAGCAGCTGGACTTATTCGCGAATTGGCTTCGTACCGGTGAAGAGCCATTTCCATTCAGTCAGACGGTGGAGCTGATGAAGCTGGTGATCGCCGGCCTTCGCAGTCGTGAAGAAGGGGGCAGGGAAGTCCTGCTGTCAGAAATTGATGTGTAAATAGTAAGAGCAGGCACTTTACGGTGCCTGCTCTGTTTTCAATGGCGCAGCTATGCTGGGAGTTACACCGGCGGGACTCGTTTGCATTTTTGCCCTTGCGTGAGACGGGCAAAAATTAAGGTAGCCACCAGTTTTTGAACTGGTGGCAGCAATATGCCACCGGCATATTGCGATTTGATCTTTCGAGTCCCCCCGGCACAAAGCAATGGGTACGCCGGAAGGGACTCGTTTGCATTTTTGCCCTTGCGTGAGACGGGCAAAAATTTAGGTAGCCACCAATTTTTGAACTGGTGGCAGCAATATGCCACCGGCATATTGCGATTTGATCTTTCGTGTCCCCCCCGGCACAAAGCAATGGGTACGCCGGCGGGACTCGTTGCAATTTGCCGTGCAAATTGTAATGTTCGCCTACGGCGGCAACAGTCCACAGGACTGTTGCGAACTGATCTTTCGAGTCCCCCCGGCACAAAAAATATGGGGAAGGCAGAAGCCTTCCCCATATTTTTGGTACGCCGGAAGGGACTCGAACCCCCGACCTACTGATTCGTAGTCAGTCACTCTATCCAACTGAGCTACCGGCGCATAAACGCATTTCTCAATGCGCTTGGATATAATAGCACAGCACTTTGGAAAAAGCAAGCATTTTTTTAAGAAAACGGAAAAATTTTTAGCGGTTCAAAAGATCAACCATTTCATCCATCGTATAGGCGATGGCTTTTGCACCGGCCTTTTCCATATCGGCGACCTCACCATAGCCCCAGCTGACTCCGATGGTTTCAATGCCGTGCTTTGCTGCGCCCACAACATCATAGGTGGTGTCGCCCACCATAAGTGTGTGGGAAATGTCATCCACCTGTGCCAGAAGGTAGGCAATCACATCGGCTTTGGAACTGCGGCTGCCGTCAAAGGTGGCACCGCAGATTTTTTCAAAGTATTTGGCAAGGCCAAATTTCTCCAGAATTTTTACAGACATTTCCTCTGGCTTGGAGGTCGCAACAAACAGTCGGTGCCCCTGGGACTTCAGAGCGCAGAGAGCTTCTTCAATGCCGGGGTAGGGGAAGTTTTCAAAAAGACCGACGGTTGTATAGCGACTGCGATATACACGGATAGCTTCATCTGCTTTGTCTGCAGGGACACCAAAACGGATAAAGGTGGCATCCAGGGGAGGGCCAACGAACTCCCGCATTTTCTGCCGGTCGGGGACAGACAGGCCAAAATGGCGCAGTGCCAGTTCCGCACAATTGATAATTCCTTCACCGGAATCTGTGAGGGTACCGTCCAAATCAAAAAGGATCGCCTTTGCCATAAAATGCCTCCTCGTTTTTTCTTTCATTTTCGCATATATGGTGCAAAATGTCAATTCTGTTGCTGTGGTAGATATTGAAAATTGGGACATTACAATTATCGATTGGGACAATTTTTCGCGAACATTTGAAAAATGGTTGACATTGAAAATGGGGCGTGCTAATCTGCAGGTGTAGTCCGTTAAAATGCAGCATTCCATTTGAAATGAGGAGTATGAAGTGAAGATTAAGATTGGTGATCCCAGGATTATCCATCAAGGTCCCCCCAGCGAAGATTGTCCTTGGGGTGTGATGCAATTTCCCTTTGTTTTTAAAGCGAAAGATGGAAAAATTTATGTAAAGATGTTGGCTGTGGCAGAAAATTGGGAAACCATTGGCACAAGAAATTCCCATATTTGGTTTTGCTCGGAAGATGAGGGCCAGACATGGTTGCAGGTACCGGAGCCTGTTGGAAGCACCGGCACTGAACTCCCTAACGGTGAGAAGATTTATTTCCCCTCCAGGGATGCCATTGTTTTGGATCCAAAGGAGATTAAATACTGGCCCGGTTTTACCGGTCAGCTTCCCAGCGACAAGCCAGTAAAGGAACCGGATGGTTCAATGCCTTACCCTACATACCGCTTTTATGATCAGGGCCTGCAATTGAATTTGGTCTATGACTTTGACCATCTGCCTGACGAATACGCAAAGAAAGAGTGGCTTGTTGAACGGACGGATATAAACGGCAATACCAAGCTGGAAACTGCCCGTTTGGATATTCCTACATTGTCCGGCGTGGGTGTAATTCAGCATAGTGGCAAGTTTGTAATGCTTCGCCCTGCTCCTTGGGCAAAAGGACCGAAGGTTGCCCCCGATGGCAGTGTTTGGATTACAAACTATACCTTTGGCCACCTGAATCCTTACAACAAAGCACCCAGTCCCAGAAGTGCAATTTTGGTTTATAAATCGACGGATAATGCCAAATCCTTCCAGCTTCATTCCTACATTCAGAACAACTTTGATACCAATAAGCGTCATAATGCTTGGATCGGCAACGGTGTCAATGAATCGGATATTGAGTTTATGGATGATGGCTCTATGATTATCATAATGCGTACTGTGGATGTGTTTGGGGGTGGCCCTGAATGGAGTGATCTGTTGATTGCCCGTTCTACAGACGGCGGCAAGACATGGAGCGAACCGGAAGTGTTCGATACAGGTATTTTGCCATCCGTTGTAAAACTTGGTTGTGGCGTCACCCTGGCGGCGTACGGTCGGCCCGGTATTTATGTTCGGGGAACTGTTGACCCGTCCGGTATGCAATGGGAGCCTCCGGTGGAAGTGATGACACCCAACGACAGAAGCTATCTTATGAACAATCCCCCTGAACGCCCGGACTTCCACCAGTATTGCGGAAGCTGCTGCAATGTGGACCTAAAGCCTTTGGATGATAACAGAGCGATCCTCATTTACTCTGATTTCTATGTTCCTGATGCCAGTGGCAAGACAGATAAAAAATTGAAATCTATGATGTGTCGGATTATTACTGTAGATAAGGAATGATTCAAATGAAAACGGTCTATCATTTTGGGAAAGGTAAGTATGATCCCGAAGCGTTTATTTATGCCTATTCGCCAATTTGCAAGGAGTTTGCCACTTTCAGACAAGAGGAAAACTGCATTGTAAATGCAGAAGGGAAATCGACTTTTGGATACGAATATATCAGCATATTGGAAAAGCAACTTCACAAAGGGGTTGTGACGGTAGAAACGGAATGTTCCTTTGAGAAATTTGGCGCACCAATCATTGTTTTCACTGATGATTTGCGACCTGATGCAAACGGACGCCTTATCTATGGAAAACATTTTGAAGTGGTGGCCTATGAAGACGGTATCAACATTTGGCATATCGTGCCTTGCCCTGAAAAGGTTGACTATCCCGTAGAGCCTACGCTGCTGGCGACGAAAAAGTTTTCAATTGCTGGCAATAGTCCTATTCAAATGAAGGTTGTAATTGCAGATGGTTGCATTAAAGCATGGGTGAACGATGAGTACATAGAGGCTGCTGTGAGCGATCTACCCCAAAATGCATTTTGGGCAGGCATTACAGCCTGTGAAGGTATTAACCGATTCTATTGGATGGCGGTTGAAGAAAGCTGATAAGCCCCAATTTATATGCAAGGACACCACCCGATCAGTTGGGTGGTGTTTTTCCGATATATTAGATGTTTTAACAGGAAATGTAAATTGTACAGTATTTATAGAATACATAGAGATATGTACCGAAAATACGATAAATTTGTAGTAAATTCCTATTGCATTTTTTGGTATATATTGTAGAATAAAGGAAAGTGCGGTCCGAGGTCTCTTTCTTGAGCCGCCTTAAAAAATTTTGGAGGAATAGAAAATGAAAAAGATTCTCGCGCTATGCCTGGCTGCACTGCTGATCGTCGGCCTGGTTGGCTGTGGCGAAGCTCCTGAAAAGGAAGCTGACGACGGCCTGAAGGTTGGTGCTATCTACATCACCAGCAAGAACGACACCGCAGGTTACACCTATGCTCACAACAAGGGCATCACCACCGCTATGAAGAACCTGGGCCTGGATCCTGAGAAGGACCTGTTCATTGTGGACAATGTTCCCGAAGACAAGCAGGCTGTTCTGGATGCTGTTGATACCCTGGTTGGTAACGGCGTTGACATTATCTTCGGCATCTCCTATGGCTACATCGATGCTATGGAAGAAGCTGCTGCTGAGTACCCCGATGTGATCTTCTCCCACGGCACCGGCTGGAAGAGTAACGACACCAACTTCAATAACTACTTTGGCCGTGCTTATCAGGCTCGTTACCTGGCAGGTATCGCTGCCGGCTTCAAGTCCCTGGAAATCAATAACAACAACATCGGCTATGTTGCTGCTTACGGCACCGAGTACGCTGAAACCGCTTCCGGTATCAACGGCTTCGCTATGGGCGTTCTGGCTGTAAACCCCAATGCCACCATCTATGTTAAGACCCTGGGCGCTTGGGCACACGAAGTCAATGAGTCTGCCTTTGCTACCGACCTGATCAACTCCTACGGCTGTGGCATCATCAGCCAGCACTGTGACTCCGCACAGCCCCAGATCGCTGCTGAGCGCGCTGGCGTGTTTGGCTGCGGCTACAACTCCGATATGACTCCCGATGCTCCTGCAGCTCACCTGACCGCTGCTATCTGGAACTGGGATGTTTACTACGGCACTGCTATGCAGGCTGCTATGGACTGCGGCGATGCCAGCAACTTCGTGAACACTATGGGCGGCAGTGCATACTACGGCGGCCTGAAGGAGAAGTTTGTTGACATTTCTCCTCTGAGCGACAACTGCGCAGCCGGTACTGCTGAAGCCATCGAGAATGTCCGCACTATGATCGTAAACGGCGAGTGGGACGTTTTCTCCGGTGTGAAGCTGCATATTGCTGCTGACGGCACTGTAACCAAGGAAGATGCTGCCCTTGTTGACAATGCCGGCAACGAGATCGTTGCTGCAGGCGGCGCCAGCGTTGCTGATGGCGTGATCACCGGCACTATGAACTACTTTGTTGCAGGTGTTCAGCTGGGTTAATTCCTGAAATATTCCGGGCCGGTCGGCCATTTCCGACCGGCCCAATTTTTAATCAAAGGCACAGTAGAGGAAAGAAATCTTCTTTCCTGTCCTGTGCTTTTGAGTAACCTTGAAAAGGAGAAAGCAATATGACGGAAAATTTTGCCATTGAAATGCGGGGCATAACCAAAACCTTTGGCAGCGTGGTTGCTAACAAGGATATCAATCTGTCTGTGCGCCAAGGAGAAATATTGGCTATTTTGGGCGAAAACGGCTCCGGTAAGACAACACTGATGAACATGCTTTCCGGCATTTATCAGCCCGATTGCGGCTCTATTTTTGTAGACGGTAAGGAAGTAACCATTTCCTCTCCGGAAGATTCCAAGAAGCTGGGCATCGGTATGGTTCACCAGCATTTTAAGCTTGTGGATGTGTTTACCGCTGCGGATAATATTTGGATGGGCAAAGAGAAGGCCGGCTTCCTTCTGAAAAAGAAGCGTTACGAGGAGATCCAAAACATTGCAAATCAGTTTGGCTTCCAGTTGGATCTCACCAAAAAGGTCTTTAATATGGCGGTTTCTGAGAAGCAGACGCTGGAGATCATCAAGGTGCTGTACTATGGCGCGAAGACCATCATTTTGGACGAGCCTACGGCGGTATTAACGGTCCAGGAGATTGACCGGCTTTTTGCAGTCCTTCGTAAAATGAAGGAGGAAGGCCATGCCATTATTATCATCACCCACAAGCTTAACGAGGTGAAAGAGATTTCTGACCGGGTGGCTATTTTGCGCAAGGGTGAGTATATCACCACGGTGGATACTGCTGCTACCAGCGAAAAGGAACTGGCAGAGTGGATGGTAGGCCACGAGCTGAATCTGAATATCGAGCGGCCTGAAGTAGAAACAACTGCTCCGCTGCTTGAAGTCCGTGATCTGAGTGTCCGCAATGATGAGGGCGCGCTGGCCATTGACGGCGTGAACTTCTATATTCGCGGTGGGGAGATTTTAGGCGTTGCCGGCATTGCCGGTTGCGGCCAAAAGGAGCTTTGCGAAGCAATCGCCGGCCTGCGGCCTATTGAATCCGGTAAAATGATCCACAAGGGTGACAATATTGTGGGTCTTTCTCCCAAGGCGATCCTGGAAAAAGGCATTTCTATGTCCTTTATCCCGGAAGACAGATTGGGTATGGGCCTTGCGCCGTCTATGTCTATAACGGAGAATATGCTTTTGAAGTCCTATCAGGATGGCAAGGGGATTTTTGTGGACAGAAAGCGTGGCCGCAAGGAGGCTAAGCAGGTCATTGAGGATTACGATGTTGTTACGCCTTCTACGGAAACCCCTGTCCGTCGCCTTTCCGGCGGCAATGTGCAGAAGGTCTTGCTGGGACGGGAGATCAAAGCCGGCCCCAATGTGATCGTCACCGCCTACCCTGTGCGTGGCCTGGATATTAACTCTTCCTATATGATCTACAATACCCTCAACAAGCAGAAGACTGACGGCGTTGGTATTTTGTTTGTAGGTGAAGACCTGGATGTTATGATCGCCTTGTGCGATAAGATCATGGTCCTTTGCCACGGTAAAATGATGGGTGTCGTCCACGCCCACAAGACCAATAAGGAAGAATTGGGCCTTATGATGACCGGCTCTCTGGATTTGACTGAAAAGTATGAGGACAAGCCAGCCGGTATCGCCAAGGACACCCTCTTCGAAGACGAACAGGAGGTGTAAGATATGGGATTTCATATTGTAAAACGGGATAACTTCCCAATGTGGAAGCGCTGCCTTTTATATCTTGCAGCCATCGTTGCAGCTCTTCTTGCCGGTGCGGGTATTTTGCTTTCTATCGGCGTGAATCCCATTGATTATTATTACAAGATGTTCACAATGGGCACAGTGGGCAACAGAATTGCCTATAAAACCTATATGAACTATCTGAACGAATTTGTGCCTTTGGTGATTACCGCAATGGGCCTTTCTGTTGCATTTAAGATGCGCTTTTGGAACATTGGCGGTGAAGGCCAGTTCATTATGGGCGCGGTTTCCGCAACCGCGGTGGCCTTTAAGCTGGGCCCGGTTGCCCCTACGATCGTTACCCTCATTGTGATGTGTCTGGCCGCATTCCTGGCTGCCGGTGTTTATGGTCTGATCGCAGGCATTCTGAAGGTGAAATTCGGCACAAATGAGACCCTTTTGACTCTGATGCTGAACTACATCGCCCTGTATTTTCTGACCTTCATTGGTGAAACAAAGGCAAGCTGGAATTTCTTTTTGCAGGAGCAATCCAACCGTCCTGTTTTTGAGAGCTTCAAAAACATCGTTGGGTTCACTCAGTTTCCTATCGGCCCTAAGTTTAAGCTGAGCATTTGCGTTGTGTTGGCTTTTGTGATCGGCATTCTTCTGTATATCTATCTAAAGCGTACCAAGCAGGGCTATGAGATCAGCGTGATTGGCGACAGTGCCAACACTGCCCACTATGCAGGCATGAAGGTCAATAAGATCATCCTTCGTACTGTGTTCCTGTCCGCCGGCATTATTGGCCTTGGCGCTGCCTTCAAGGTCGGTACCACCGGTGTTCTTTCCACTGCCATTACCGACGATGTGGGCTGGACCGGTATCGTGGTCGCCTGGCTTGCCCAGCTGAGCACTCCTGTAATTTTTGTGGTTTCCGCACTGTTCTGCGTGCTGCAGGTTGGCTCCGTTGCTGCTGCTGCCACGATCTCCAGGGTGGATTCCAGCTTCGCAAATATCCTGCAGGGTGCAATTTTGTTCCTTGTGCTGACAGCGGATTTCTTTATCCGCTTCCGTATTGCCAGAAAGACCAAAGGAGGGGAAAAGAATGGATAAAGTTGCGGTAATTACTTCCTTCCTGTTCACGATTATTGCCGTCAATATTCCCTTACTATATGGTACGGTAGGTGAAATCCTGGTTGAGAAATCCGGCAGCCTGAATCTGGGCGTGGAAGGAATTATGGCAATGGGCGCTATTTTTGGCTACCTGTTCGGCTGCTATGCCAACAGCCTCTTGGTAGGTATTTTGTCTGCGTTCCTGGTGGCAGCCCTTTGCGGCCTGCTTTTTGCGCTGCTGACGGTTACTCTGCAGGCCAATCAGAACATTACCGGCCTGACACTTACCACCTTCTGCCTTGGCATATATTTCTTTGTAGGTACCAGCATTTGTTCCTCCGGCACCTGGCCTGTGATGGGCAAATATGCTGCGATCTATAATGGCTACAATCAGGCAATTAAGATCCCCCTGCTCTGTGATATTCCTGTTATAGGTAAGGCCCTGTTCAGCCACAACATTCTGGTTTACCTGGGCATTGCAATTGCCGTTGGTGCTTGGTGGTATCTAAAGCACACGACTTGCGGCCTGCGCCTGCGTGCCATTGGTGAAAATCCCGGCTCTGCAGACTCCGTAGGCATCAAGGTTACCCTCAATAAATACCTGCACATCTGCGTTGGCTGTGGAATTATGGGTATCGGTGGCTACTATATGGCACTGTTTATGTCCGGTTCCTTCAATGCCAGCTGCTGGATCAACGGCTACGGCTGGATCGCAGTTGCACTGGTAATCTTTGCAAACTGGAGTCCGGTGCTGGCTATTTTGGGTACCTTCGTGTTTGGCTTCTTCAATACCCTCCAGGTATCCGGCACCAGTCTTGCTTCTGCATTCCCCAAGGGGCTGGGCTGGCTTGCAAGTATTCCCACCCAGCTGTACCAGGCGCTGCCCTTTATCATCACCGCACTGGTGCTGGTTATTACTTCCATTCGCAACAAGAAGGGAAGCTCCGGCCTGCCTGCAGCATTGGGCACAAGCTACTTCCGGGAAGAACGATAAAGAAACTGTATAGATAAAAAACTTGCTCGCATTGCATTTAATCATTCGAATCTCCCACAGCACAAAAAAGAACACCACCGAGTGGTGGTGTTCATTTTTGGCGGAGTGAGAGGGATTTGAACCCTCGCGCGCTTTTTAGACGCCTACTCCCTTAGCAGGGGAGCCCCTTCGGCCTCTTGGGTATCACTCCGAATAAAAGTTATTTTGTTATGCCAAAGTATTCTAACATAGCACCTATTGTTTGTCAAGGGCAAAAACATTTTCTTTCCGCCTGTTTTGTGACCCTGAGGAACTGTTAATCGCCTTGACATTCTACCAATAAAATGGTATAGTTTCGTCAATGGAGAGTTGTCCGAGCGGTTTAAGGAGCCAGTCTTGAAAACTGGTGATGGGGAAACCCACCGTGAGTTCGAATCTCACACTCTCCGCCAAAAAGAACACCACCTAAATGGGTGGTGTTCTTTTTGAATATAGGATACTTTACACGAAAATAATACTGTGATATAATACTAAAAATGTCGCAAGAGGGGAGTGAGCCTATGGATCGTAGTATTATCAAGAAGGAACTTGTAGAGTCTTTTGCCTGGATGTACCGTGACCGAAAAACCGGAAAACCCCGTCGTCTATGGAAAACGATCCTTCTTGTTCTGCTTTATGCTGTTGCCTTTGCCTGGTTGATGCACACTTTTTATAAAATGGGTTGTGCACTGTGTCTGCCAATGATGGCACTGGATCTTGAGTGGCTTTCCTTTGTGCTGATGAACATTCTGAGCTTGTGCGTGGTTGGCCTGACCAATACGCTGCATGCCTATTCTGCACTGAATCGGCTGAAGGAAGAAACGATTTTACCTGACAGTCCGAAAGCCATTGGCGCTATGCTTTGGGCGAAGTTTGCCGGCACTTATATTATGGGCCTGTTTTACTCATTGGTATTTATGATCCCCGGAGTCATCGTTCATCTTCAATATGCCAGACCGAATTTTATCGGCTTTGTTTTTACATTGTGCATTCCGATTGGAATGGGACTTCTTTCTCTGGTGTTCTCCTGTTTCGTTGCTTATATTGTTTTTGCAGTTAGTCGTCGCGTTCACAATAAAAACATTTTGACAGCCCTGTTATCCACCGGCTTTTTGGTAAGCTATTATATCCTGTATGAAAAATCCCAGGATATTTTTGCTGCGGTTTTGAACAATGCGGCAGATGTGGCGCTTTGGACAAAGCGGCTTGCCTATCCTTTCTACCAAATGGGCTTAGGCGCCCAGGGTAACATCCTGTCTATGGCTGTTTTCTGCGGTACGGTTTTCTTGATCGTGTCCTTTGCGGGCTTCCTGCTTTGGATATCCTACCGAAAAGATTTGCTGAAACGAAAGATGCAGCAGAATTGAGGTTGCTATGAAAATTCTTACGATTTTGATTTCCAAAATGCTCTCCTTTGCAGGCAAACTCCTGGGAAAGGGAAGTAGTTTACCCGGAGCGATCGCGTTGAAGCTTTGCCCCAATATTCTGTCCCGGCTGACCCTTCCTCACAGTGTGATCGCGGTTACCGGGTCTAACGGTAAGACCTCCACTGTGGAAATGATCGCCAATATCCTGACCGCCTCCGGCAAGAAGGTGGTTTGGAACAAGGAAGGCAGCAATCAGATCGAGGGTGTAACCACACTTCTTCTGAACAATGCCACCCTAACCGGTAAGGTGAAGGGAGATGTGGTGCTTTTGGAAAGTGACGAACGCTATGCCCGCCATACGATGAAGCATATCAAGCCTACCGATTTTGTAATAACCAACCTTTACCGGGATCAGCTTACCCGCAATGCCCATCCCTTCCACATCTACGGAATCATTAAGGAGGCAGTGGATCTCATTCCCAATGCCCGGCTGGTGCTTAACGCAGATGACCCTATCGTCCGTAGATTTGGCCTGGATCGGGAGAATGTTGTGTACTTTGGTATGGATAAAAATGCCTATTCCGGGGAAAAAACGGATGGGGTCTATAACGATTGCACCTACTGCCCTGTATGCAAAAAGCCCCTTTCCTACGAATATTTCCACTATGCCCACTTAGGCAGCTATACCTGTAATGCCTGCGGCTATAGCCGTCCGGAAACTGCTTTTACCGTTACGGAAATGGATTTGCAGAATGGCACGATCCGTGTAAATGATGACCAGATCCGACTGGCCTTTGCCAGCCGCTACAATGTCTATAACCTTTGCGCAGCCTATGCTACGGCTGCCTTGGTGGGCGTTGACGGTAAGTGCATTACCGATGTTCTCAGCGATTTCGTGATGAGAAATGGCCGGAATGTCCGTTTCGAGGCCGGTGAAAATAAAGGTATGCTGATCACCTCCAAGCACGAAAACTCCACCAGCTACAACCAAAGCTTGGAGTATGTTGCCTGGCAGGAAACACCTGCCACACTGGTGATCATTGTGGATGCCATCAGCCGGAAGTACTACACAGCGGAAACCAGCTGGCTTTGGGATATTTCCTTCGAAATGCTGAATAAATCTCACCTGAAGCAGGTGATCCTTTCCGGCAAGTATGCTTACGATCTCGCCCTGCGCTTTGAGTATGTGCCTATGGGTGAGATCCCTGTGATCACAGAGCCGGATCTTGATAAAATGGCAGCGATTCTGGCGGAAGAAGGCGCCGGTCCTATTTTTGCCGTTACCTGTTTCTCGGATAAGGAAAAGCTCCTTAGCCGGGTGAAGGTACTGAAAGCGGGTGAGTGATATGAAGGAAATTCGGATTTTGCATTTGTTTCCCAAGCGCCTTTCTCTCTACGGAGAATACGGCAATGTGGCAGTTTTAGCGCGTACCCTTCAGGATCTTGGAAATCAGGTAGAGGTTCTTTCCTATGAAGAGGGAGAGCTGTCCTTCCGGGATGTGGATATGGTTTATATGGGCGCAGGCACAGAAGAAGCTCTTTGGGAAGCCAACCGGCTCCTGCAGCCCCATAAGGAAGCGGTACAAAAAGCCATAGCAGATGGTGTTTCCTTCCTTGCCACCGGCAATGCTATGGCTCTGTTTGGAACAGAGCTGACCCTTGACGGAGAAAAAACCGCGGCGCTGGAAGCCTTCAGTTATCATACAGAGATGACTTCAAAAAAACGGTATCTTGCCGATGCGTTGGGCAAGGACCCGGAGGGGAATATCTATGTGGGCTTTATAAACACGGGTTGTGTGTACACCGGCACAGATAAGCCTGTTATGGAGCTTCTCCTGGGAACGAAGCTTGGGAATAACAAGGCCGATCCCGCAGAAGGCTACAAAGAGGGTGGCTTTTTTGGCACCCAACTGATCGGCCCGGTGCTGACAAAGAATCCCCACCTGTTAAGCGCATTTGTAAAGGCGCTGACCGGTGAAGACTATGTTCCCGCTCCGGAAAGCAACCTGCAAAGGGCTTATGAGATCGCCAAGCAGGAGCTGCTGAACAGATTAAACGGATAAAAATTGGCTTGTCTAACGACAAGCCAATTTTTTATTTCTTTTCCACTTTTACCTTTGTACCGTCGGGCTGGACAATATAGGTGTTTTCCAAACTGCCTATCAGATTTGCCTTCACCGAATCGATGTAGATGCGGCGCAGGCGGTCTCGCTCTGCCAGTTCTTCAGGAGTCAACTCCTGCCCGGATTTTGCTTTTTTTGCCAGTTCATTGATTCTTTTGATGACTGCATCCATATTCATACTGTTACCTCACAAATATCGTTCAATAATCACAGAAATGCGGCCCTTTTTGGTTTGACCGCCAACGGTTTTCAGCTTGATTTTTCCCAGGGTACGGACAGAAAGCACAGCCCCTTCTTCCACAGTCTTATCCGGCTTTTCACAGGTCAAACCATTCAGTACGGCTTTTCCGGATGCGATGTATTCGCCGGCAGTGCCTCTGCTGATGCGGAAGCCGGAGGAGATCACACTGTCCAGCCGTAGGGACGCCAGTGTGTCCCTAATCTCCTGCACTTCAGGCTGGGGAATGTAGGCATCCGCCAAGGGAATCTGTCTGAGCTTGAGCTTTGTGCGGCCTGCGCTTTCCAGATTTTGCAGCAAGTAGGGGGCAATTTCTTTTGTGACAAAGAAATCACAGCTGCCGGCAGCAACGCAAATATCCCCAACAGTTTCCCTGCCAATGCCGGCGCCCATCAGCGCTCCTAAGAAGTCCCGGTGGGAGAGGGTGTCTCCTTCGTAAAAGGTTGCCCGCAGACAGCAAAGACCGGCTTCATCCCGTAGGGCTTCCTCCGTTAAGTATTCCGGCAGATACACCAGCATTTTCCTGGTGGCATCCTCAAAGCCGCCGAATGTAAAAAGTCCCGATAGGTTGCCGAAAAGATACCGGGCCATTTCCTGCTCCCGGGGAGCTAAAAAGCAGGTGCTGACAGGGATGTTTTTTCGGATCCCTGCAGAAATCTTATCCCATAACCGGGCAAGGAGGATCCTGTCTTCTTCTGTTTGGGCGATTTTATCAATGTTGGCTCTGTCCATAGGCCTGTCCTTTTTCTGAATTCCTCTCTATTATATCACGCGGGTCAAGCCTTCCCGGCAAGTTTTTCTTGTAACATAGAAAAAACTAATGTATAATAGAAAAAACAGAAGGGGGAGAGAATATGGTAGTCGGTATCATTGGTGCGGGCGCTTCCGGAATGGCAGCCGCCCTTTGGGCAGCGCAAAATGAAGATGCACAGGTAGTGCTTATGGAGCGACAGGCCCGTGTCGGCAGAAAGCTTCAGGCAACCGGAAATGGTCGCTGCAATCTTTCCAATGCAAATTTCCATATCTCCCATTATCACGGTGAAGACCCCACATTTACGGAGCAGGTGTTTTCTCAGTTTGGGGTGGAGGAAACACTGAATTGGTTTTCGTCCCTGGGCCTTTGCACTGTTACAGAACCCTCGGGGAAGGTCTATCCCTATTCTGATCAGGCCAATTCTGTAGTGGATGTGCTGCGCCTTGGGCTGAACAGAGAGAATATTTCTCTTCGTTTAGGCTTTGAGGTGGAGAAAATTAAAGCTTCTCCGGACGGCTTTACCGTGGAAAGCAAAGAAGAAACGCTCCGGTGTGACCGTTTGATCGTAGCTTGCGGCGGCCTTGCCGGCACAAAGCTGGGCGGCACAATGGCAGGCTACAAGCTCCTTTCCAGATTGTGCCACAGAAGCACCAAGCTGCGGCCTAATCTTGTGCAGCTTCAAAGCCGTTGGCAGGCGCTTGCCTCCCTAAAGGGTGTCCGGGCAAATTGCAGTGTAGAAATTTTCCACAATGATAAATCCTTTGCCAATAGCAGGGGGGAGCTGCAATTTACAGAGCAAGGCCTTTCCGGTCCTGTGATTTTTGAAATTTCCCGGGATGTGTGCGCCCAACCCGGCAGCTGGGTTGCCCGCCTGGACTTTCTGCCTCAATGGGATGAAAAGACACTGCTTGCCCACTTGACCTCGCGGGTAAGTAATGGCTATCCAGTGGAGGATATTCTGACCGGAGTGCTTCATAACCGCCTGGGTAGAGTGCTGACCCAGTGTGCGGGCATTAAGGGAAAAGCAAACTGCAGGGATCTTTCCCAGCGGGATCTTGAGGAGCTTTGCAGGTGTGTGAAGGCTTTGGAGGTGGAGCTGACGGAGCCTATGGGAATGGAAAATGCCCAGGTAACAGCAGGCGGCTTGCTGACAGAGGACTTTGACCCGGTTACTCTGGAAAGCAAGAAAATTCCCGGCCTTTATGCTTGCGGTGAGCTTTTGGATGTAGACGGCGACTGTGGCGGCTACAATCTGCAGTGGGCCTGGAGCTCCGGGTATGTTGCTGGCAGAAATGCCGGAAAGGATTAAAATGATTAGAATTCGGGAAATCGCTCTGCCACCGGAGCACAATATTGCCCAGCTTTCCTATGAGGCAGCCCGGCTTTTGAAAATTTCCAATTCCAAGGTGCGCAAGCTGGAGATCGTGCGCCGCAGCGTGGATGCAAGGAAAAAGCCGGATGTAAAGATCGTCTATACGATTGATGTGACGGTGGATGGCAGCGAAAACAAAATACTGAAAAACAGCGGCTGCAAGCGGGCACAAATTGCCCCCGTCAGCTTCTATAAACCGTCCCGCACCCAGGAAAAGCCGGAGTATCCTCCTGTGGTCGTGGGCTTTGGCCCGGCGGGTATGTTTGCGGCCCTGATCCTGGCAATGGCAGGCCTTAGACCCATTGTGTTGGAGCGGGGAGAGGACGCCCTGACCCGGCAGAAAAAGGTGGAAACCTTTTGGCAGACCGGGGAGCTGGACGAAAAGAGCAATGTGCAATTTGGGGAAGGGGGCGCCGGCACCTTCTCCGATGGAAAACTGAATACCGGCGTAAACAACCCTCGCATTGGGTGGATATTAAAGCAGCTTGTCCTGGCCGGCGCAGATGAAGACATCCTTTTCGATGCCAAGCCCCATGTGGGGACCGATGTTCTTGTAAATGTGGTGCAGAGCATCCGCAACCGCATCATTAGCCTTGGCGGCCAGGTCCGGTTTGGAGCGCAGGTGACAGGTATTTCCCGGGAAATGGATGCCATCACCGGTGTAACGATCAATAATGACGCATTTTTACCTTGCAGGCAGGTGATTTTCGCTGTAGGACACAGCGCAAGAGATACCTTCCGTATGCTTTTGGATGCAGGTATTTCTATGGAGCCAAAACCCTTTGCTATGGGGGTGCGTATTGAGCATAGGCAGTCTATGGTGGACCGGGCACAATACGGCAAGGTAGATCCTGTCCTGCCTCCGGCAGATTATAAGCTGGTAAAGCACCTTGCAGATTCCACTGCCTACACCTTCTGTATGTGTCCCGGTGGCTATGTGGTGGCTGCGGCATCCCAAAAGGGGAGAGTTGTCACCAACGGCATGAGCTATAAGGACCGGAGTGGCGAAAACGCCAATGCGGCATTGCTCATTACCGTGAACCCCCAGGATTTTCCTACAGAAGGTCCGCTGGGCGGTATGCTGTGGCAGGAGGAAATAGAAGAAAGGGCTTACCGCATTTCCGGTAGCTACCGGGCACCGGCCCAGTTGGTAGGGGATTTTTTGAGAGGAAAACCCACTACGGAAGCGGGCGTAGTGAAGCCCACCTACCGCCCCGGTGTGCATTTTTGTGATTTGCAGGATGTACTTCCTGAGAAGATAGTCTCTGCTTTAAAGGAAGCAATCCCGGCCTTGGAAAGTAATTTGAAGGGCTTTTCTGATCCCCAAAGCGTGCTGACCGCCCCGGAGACCCGCAGCTCCAGCCCTGTGCGGATGGTCAGGGGAGAGGATAAGCAGTCTGTTACTTTGAAAGGCTTTTACCCGGCTGGGGAAGGCGCCGGCTACGCAGGAGGGATTATGTCTGCGGCAATCGATGGTATTCTTTGTGCCGAGGCACTGATGGAAAACCTATAAAAAAACGCACCGATTTTTCGGTGCGTTTTGCATATTTAAAGGCTCTCCTGCATTGGCTAATAGCAGTAAGGGGGCGCTACGATGAAAAAACTATGTGTATTTTTGCTGGCAGCTTTTCTGCTTGCCGGCTGCACGGAAAAGAAAACCTTTGAAACCATCTCCGATGGGCTGGAAACGCCCAGACTGCCTGCAATGCTGGAAATGACTGCGGTGCTGCCGGAGGGGGCAACAAGCCCGGTGCTTTCTACAGAAGCAACGGGGAAGCTGTATGAATACAATGATTGCACAGTTACGATGCAGGCGGTAACAGCAGGAGATTTCTCGGGACTTATTCGGGAAATCACCGGTTACGCAAAGGAAAATCTGCAACTTATGCAATCGGTGCAGGCGGGACTACCCAGTTATCAGGTGGTGTGGACCGCGGCAGGAGAAGGGCAGACCCAGGTAGGCAGAGCCTGTATTCTCACAGATGGAAACTACTATTATGTGCTCACCGCAATGGTGCCGGAAAGCAAGGCCGGGGCTCTTTCTAAGGGAGAACTGAAGGAAATGTTCCAGTCCTTCCGGGCGATCCCGGAGCAGGAGGTCATCAGTAGTGGCTCATAGCCTCCAGGCAGAGCGCCTTACAGGCATCCGCAACAGATTGGGGATAGAGGATCTTTGCCTTGCTGCCAAAGCCGATCACCCAGCTTAAAAACATGGGGGATACAGCCACACGAACCGTAAAGTTAAAGTACTCCTGGCCGTCGGGGATCATCATTATGTCCTTGCCGAACCGGTCGATAACCACATTGATCAGGCTCTTGTGGAAGCGCAGCTTCACATCGGTTGCCTCTCCGTGGAACATCTGGAAGGTCTGGTTGGCATATTTATAGAGGGCCTTTCCTGTCAGCTCCGGACAGGGGAGTCGCTTGTCAGATAAAACAGAAATATCTGTCATACGGTCCACCCGGAAGGAAGTAACGCCGTGGCGCTCCGTAAAGGCCAGCAGATAGCAGTTTTCGTTATCCTGGCAAAGGCCGTAGGGACTTGCAACATAGTTCTTTTCCCGGTAAAGCCGTTTGCCGCCCATATCCCAGTCAAAGTAGCGGAAGGTGATTTGCTTGTTTTCCGCAATGGCGTTTTGAATGGCATCCACGCTGAAATAGATGGTCTCATTCATGCTCTTGACCCGACCGGAAACCAGCACATCCCGCTTTAATAAGCTGGCATCGTGAATGTTGCACTGCCTGCAAAGCTTTTCGATCAGTTCCTGGGATTTACTTTGGGTCAGATACCGGCTGGACTGGACGGCGTCGATGAGCAGCTTCAGCTCGTAAGGCTCAAAATTCCTGTAGCCAATGTAGTAGCCACCATTCTTGCCGGGCAGCGTAATAATATCCACACCGAAGTCCTGCAAGGTGGCGATATCAGAATAAATGGTCTTTCTTTCGCAGGAAATGTTATGGTCCTTTTCCAGCATAGCAATCAACTCAGATGCTCTCACGGGGTGATCCTCGTGGGAGTATTTTTCTAAATAATCCAGTATGTAGAGGATCTTGGCTTTTTGGTTGTCAGATTTTGGCATAGTAAGACCTCCGGGGTGTTTTTCTTTCAGTTTAGCACATAATAGGAAAAATGAAAAGAAGGTTAAGAACAAAATATAAATAATCTTTGAATTATGGAACAGCGGCGGGAATTATGCTTGCAATTGGCTGGAAAATAAAGTATATTATAGGATGAGATTGTATAAGGGGACGGATAATGAAAAACCTTTCTTTAATCGTATGGCTGACCCAGCTTGGCCTTGGTGTGGCAATACCCCTTGCCGGTTTCGTACTCCTTGGCGTATGGCTGCATAATAGCGTAGGCTGGGGGATTTGGACTGTTTTTGCGGGTATCGCGATGGGCCTTTATTGCGCCTTTCAGGGCCTTATGACCTCCCTGAAAACAATGAAGCGTCTTTCAGACGATAAGGAAAAAGATAGAACTGTGGCCTTTAACGACCATGACTGATTTGGAGGAAGTATGGATTCCCGGAGGTTATTTCTGAAGCAGCTGCTGATTGTGGCGGTGGTCCTGGCTGCCTGTGTGGGAGCTATGTACGGTGTATTTGCCCTGTTGGGCAGATTTAACCTGCAGGTTCTTTTGGGCGGCATTGTGGGCTATGCGCTCTCCATTGGCTACTTCTTTTTTATGAATATTGGAAATATCAGAATTGCAGAAGGGGATGCTGCAGAGCCCACCCGCGCCAAAGCAATGGCCCAGGGCGGTATGCTTTTGCGGTATGTGGTGGTGTTTGCCCTGCTTGTGGTCTTTGTGAAGACAGGCCTTTGCGAGCCTTTCTCCATGGTGATCCCCCTGGCACTTCTGCATCCGATCTTGCTTGTAACAGAGTTCTTCGGAAAAGGAGGGCAGAAATGAATATATCCGTGAACGGTGCCTTTGTCTACTTCACGATTCCCATATTTGGCGGTATTCCCATCACCCAAACAATGGTTTCCTGCCTGATCGTAACAACCTGCCTGATGCTTGCCGCAGTGAAACTGGGAAAGAACCTTAAAAAACGCCCCGGCGGCGTTCAGGTAATGGTGGAAAAAGGCATTACGATAATGCATAATATGGTGCTGGATACTATGGGCGCACATAATGCCCGATGGACACCCTTTATCATTACGATCTTCCTGAGCAGTATCTGCGGCACTCTTATTGGCCTGACCGGTTTCCTGCGCTCCACTACGGCTGACCTGAGCTGCGTGCTGGTGTGGGCGCTGATGGTAACAGCCATTATTTGGTATCAGAACATTAAGCAAAACGGCTTCGGAGGGTGGCTGAAGGGCTTTACAGAGCCCATTGTGGTGATGACACCGATGAATATCATCTCAGAAATCGCCCAGCCCTTCTCTATGGCCTTCCGTCATTTCGGCAATGTAGCCGGCGGTGGCGTTATTACCGGCGTTCTGTATTCGGCTTTGGCAATGGGAAGCACCCTTCTACTCAAAGCAATCAGCGGCACAGTGGTTATCCCCATTTTGCTGGCTGTGCTTGGAGGCTATTTCCTGATTTCCGGCAGCAAAAAGAAGAAAACATCCCGGAAAATTATCGGCATCGCTCTTCTTGTGATATCTTTGTTTGGTGTACTTCAAATGCTTGGGCTTCTTTTCGGAGAGGAGATCCCGATTCTGGCATTTGGTATTCCGGGACTTCTATCGATCTATTTCGATCTGTTTTCCGGTTTCGTGCAGGCCTTGGTGTTTGCTTTGCTTACCATGGTCTACATTTCCGGCGCATGCCCTCCGCCTGAGGACAAGCCAACAACTATGTAATTTAAAAATTTATATAAACCTTGGAGGAACAAATTATGGAATATGCAATCATTAAAGCTGCTTGTGCAATCGCTGCCGGTATCTGTATGGGTATTGGCGCTATCGGCCCTGCTATGGGCGAAGGTCGTGTTGTAGCTGCTGCCCTTGAAGGTATGGCCCGCCAGCCTGAAGCTGCCGGTAACCTGCGTACCAATATGATCCTGGGCTGCGCCATCACGGAAACCACCGGTATTTACTCCCTGCTGATCTCCTTCCTGCTGCTG
This sequence comes from Faecousia sp., assembly GCA_045542575.1. Taxonomy (GTDB): domain Bacteria; phylum Bacillota; class Clostridia; order Oscillospirales; family Oscillospiraceae; genus Faecousia. Next base: position 15,565 of record JAZQLG010000118.1, on the reverse strand, counting down.
TTTGCTGTGGGTTAATGCCCATCAGGAAACTAACGGAAAGGAGTCGTTACCTTGGGTTACTTTGAAAGTTTTATCGGCGTAAATTTTTGGACGGCTCTGTTTGTTTTACTCAATACGATCGCCCTTTTTCTTGTGATGAAAAAGTTTCTGATCGGCCCTGTTCTTAAAATGATCTCTGACCGCCAGGCTGAAATTGATGGGATGTACCAGGATGCACAGACCACTTGCGAGCAGGCCAATGCGATGAAGGAAGATTACACGCAAAAACTGGAAGCTGCCAATGAGACCAGCCAGCGCATCGTGCAGGAAGCGGTCATTCGTGGGCAAAACCGGGAAGAGGAGATCCTCCGGGAAGCAAGAAGCCAGGCATCAGCCATTATGGATAAGGCCTATGCAGATATTGCGCAGGAAAAGAAAAAGGCACTGAACGATGCCAAGGATGAGATTTCCGGAATGGCAATGGCAATTGCAGAAAAGGTGGTTGGCAGAAGCCTGGATGAGGCGGACCAACAGCGCCTTGTGGAGCAATTCATCAACGAATTGGGTGAAGAGCAATGACACAGATAGGCAGCGTCTACGGACAGGCCCTTTATACCCTTGCCCGGGATGAGAATGTCGTGGAGATTATTCACGGTGAGCTTCGGCTGGTGGCTGGGGTCCTTGAAAAAGAGCCGGATTATTTGCGCCTTTTATCGGCGGTCAATATCCCCCGGCAGGATAGGTGCGCCCTCCTGGATGGGGCTTTTCGGAATAAAGTCCATCCCTATATACTGAATTTTCTGAAAATCCTCACAGAGAAGGGGTATGCAAAGCATTTTTCTTCCTGCCTGGAGGCTTTTATCTGCCAGTACAATTTGGATAATAATATTCTGCCTGTAAAGGCTGTCAGTGCTGTTGCCCTTACCTCGGAGCAGATCACCCGGCTGGAGGAGAAGCTCAGCACGCTGACCGGCAAGAAAGCTTGCGTGGAAAACCGGGTGGATAAGCAGTGCTTGGGTGGTGTCCTTCTGGACTACGACGGCACACAGGTGGATGGCAGTGTGGCAAGCCGGATCGAAAAGATCCGCAAATTGCTGAAAAATACCGTACTTTAAGGAATTAAGACTATGGAATTAAGACCTGAAGAGATCACGAAAATAATTCGTGATCAGATCAAAAATTATGAGAACAAGCTGGAGACCAGCCAGACAGGCACCGTGATCCTGGTGGGTGACGGTATTGCCAAGGTCAGCGGACTGGACCGCTGTATGTCCGGCGAACTGGTGGAATTCCCCAACGGTTCCTTCGGCATGGCCCAAAACCTGGAAGAAGATGTGGTTAGCATCGTTATTTTGGGTACGGATCAGGGCATCAAGGAAGGCGATACCGTAAAGCGCACCGGCAAGGTGGTATCTGTGTCTGTGGGCGCAAACCTGATTGGCCGTGTTGTGAATGCATTGGGTGAGCCTATTGACGGCAAGGGGCCCTTTGAGGCGGAAACCTACCGGCCTATTGAAATGCCTGCCCCCGGTATTATTGAAAGAAAGCATGTCAGTGTGCCTTTGCAGACCGGCATCAAGGCCATTGACTCTATGATCCCCATTGGCCGGGGTCAGCGTGAGCTGATCATCGGTGACCGGCAGACCGGTAAGACCCCCGTCCCCACCGATACCATTCTGAACCAAAAGGGCAAGAATGTTATTTGTATCTATGTGGCAATCGGTCAAAAGCGTTCTACAGTTGCCCAGGTAGTAGAGAATCTGACTGCCGGTGGCGCTATGGATTACACCATCGTGGTCAGTGCGACCGCATCGGAGCTGGCACCTATGCAGTATATTGCCCCCTATACCGGCTGTAGTATGGGCGAGCACTTTATGCACCAGGGCAAGGATGTGCTGGTGATCTATGACGACCTGAGTAAGCACGCCGTAGCTTACCGTGCCATTTCCTTGCTGATCCGCCGTCCTCCCGGACGGGAAGCCTACCCCGGCGATGTGTTCTATCTCCATTCCCGCCTTTTGGAGCGGGCTGCGCAGCTGTCTGACAGCCTGGGCGGCGGCAGTCTGACTGCACTTCCCATCATTGAAACCCAGGCAGGCGATGTTTCTGCCTATATCCCGACCAATGTTATTTCCATCACTGACGGTCAGATATTCCTGGAGTCAGAATTGTTTAATTCCGGCGTTATGCCTGCAGTGAACCCGGGCATTTCTGTCTCCCGCGTGGGTGGCGATGCCCAGATCAAGGCAATGAAAAAGGTGGCTGGCTCTTTGAAACTGCTGTATTCCCAGTACCGGGAGCTGCAGAGCTTTGCTCAGTTTGGCTCCGATCTGGATGCAGATACCAAGGCACGGCTTGCTCTGGGTGAGCGGATCGTGGCAGTTCTGAAGCAGAAAAACAACGCCCCTGTAGAGGTTGCCCACCAGGTGTGCATCCTGTACGCAGTAATCGGTGGTTATCTCAACGACCTGGAAGTTTCCCAGGTTCCTGAATTTGAAAAAGCGCTCCATACCTTTATGGAGGAAAAGCATTTTGATGTTCTGCAGGCGATCCGGGAAGCCGGTAAGCTGGAGCCGGAGACGGAGCAGAAGCTGAAGGACGCCCTTGTGACCCTGCAAAAGGAATTTGTTGCGAAAATCTGATAAGGAGGTAAGCCATGGCTGGCGTATCCACCAAGGAAATTAAAAACAGAATACGCAGTATGGAATCCACCAAACAGATTACGAAAGCGATGGAGATGGTGGCAGCTTCCAAACTGCGCCACGCCCAGGCAAAGGTGCTCACATCCCGCCCTTATTTTGAGATCCTGTACGGAACGATCATGGATATTGCAGGAAAGGAAGGCAGTGTAAATTCCGCCTTCCTGGAAAAGCGGCCTGTAAAGCGTTCTGCCTATATAGTGATCGCGGGCGACAGAGGCTTGGCCGGCGGCTATAACGCCAATGTGCTGAAAATGGTCACTTCCCATATGGAGGATAAAAACGCGGCAATTTTGCCGGTGGGCAAAAAGGCGGTTGAATACTTCCGCCACCGGAAAGCCCAGCTGCTCACTGAGCAGTATGCAGATGCCTCTGATCTGAATATGGGTGACTGCTTTACCGTTGCAAAGATGCTGTGCAGCGCCTATTTGAATGGGGAAGTGGACGAGGTGTTCATTGCTTACACCAACTTTGTGTCTGTTTTGTCCCAAACTCCGTCTGTACTGCAGCTTTTGCCTCTGAGTCACTCTGCTCCCAGAGACCAAGGGAATCAGGATATCTTGTATGAACCTGACAGCACAGCGGTTTTTGAAAGCATCGTACCGGAATTTGTTGGTGGTGTTTTCTATGGCGCTCTGTGTGAAAGCCGGGCTTCTGAACATGCTGCCCGCCGTACGGCTATGGATGCGGCGACCCAAAATGCAGACGAGATGATTGCAGACCTGAGCCTGAAGTTTAACCAGGCCCGCCAGGCTGCTATAACCCAGGAGATCACGGAAATCGTTGCAGGTTCTTAAATGTGATGAAGGAGAAAGTATAATGGCCAAAAATATTGGTACTGTCATTCAAATTATGGGCCCTGTTCTGGATATTCGCTTTGCCCAGGAGAGCCTTCCCCAGCTGCTCAATGCAATTGAGATCACCCACGAGGACCGGGTGATCGTGGTGGAGGTTGCCCAGCACATTGGCGATAATGTGGTGCGCTGCATCGCTATGAGTTCCACAGATGGTCTGCAGCGTGGTATGGAGGCTGTCGATACCGGCAAAGCGATCACTGTTCCTGTAGGCGAAGAATGCCTGGGAAGAGTGTTTAACCTGCTTGGACAGCCCATTGATGAAAAGCCTGCGCCGGAAGCACAGGAGCGGTGGCCCATTCACCGGCCAGCCCCCAGTTATGATGAGCAGGAGCCTGCCACCCAGATATTGGAAACCGGCATTAAGGTCGTTGACCTGATCTGCCCCTATGCAAAGGGCGGTAAGATCGGTCTGTTCGGCGGCGCCGGCGTTGGCAAGACAGTTCTGATCCAGGAACTGATTTACAATATCGCCACTGCCCACAATGGGTATTCTGTTTTTACCGGTGTAGGTGAGCGTACCCGTGAGGGCAATGACCTTTACAATGAAATGACCGAGTCCGGCGTTATCAATAAGACAGCCATGGTATTCGGTCAGATGAATGAGCCCCCCGGAGCCCGTATGCGCGTTGGCCTTTCCGGCCTGACGATGGCAGAATATTTCCGGGATGTGAAGCATCAGGATGTGCTTCTCTTTATTGACAATATCTTCCGCTTTACCCAGGCAGGCTCTGAGGTTTCTGCACTTTTGGGCCGTATGCCTTCCGCGGTTGGTTATCAGCCCACACTGGCAACAGAAATGGGCGCCCTGCAGGAGCGGATCACCTCTACCAAGAACGGATCTATCACTTCTGTTCAGGCAGTTTATGTGCCTGCTGACGACTATACCGACCCGGCACCTGCCACCACCTTTGCCCACCTGGATGCTACCACCGCATTGGACCGTGGCATTGCTTCCTTAGGCATCTACCCCGCAGTTGACCCCCTGAACTCTTCCTCCCGGATCCTCTCTCCCGATGTGGTAGGAGTGGAGCATTACGAAACGGCAAGAGCTGTTCAGCGGATCCTGCAAAGATATAAGGAGCTGCAGGACATCATTGCCATTATGGGTATGGATGAACTGAGTGAGGATGATAAGCTCACCGTTAACCGGGCCCGTAAGGTCCAGCGCTTCCTGTCCCAGCCCTTCAGCGTTGCAGAGCAGTTTACCGGCTATGAGGGTAAGTATGTTCCTCTGAAGGAGACCATCCGTGGCTTTAAGGAAATTATTGAGGGCAAGCATGACGAGATCCCTGAGTCCTGCTTCCTGTACGCCGGCACCATTGACGATGTGGTGGCCAAATGGAAGGGGCAGGGGAAATGAATCGATTTCCTTTAAAAATCGTTACACCTGACGGCCTTCTGTATGACGGTGAGGCAGAAGAATTGATCGTTCGTACTACCAGCGGAGATCTGGGTATTTTGGCCGGTCATATGAACTGTGTTGCACCCCTTGGAATGGGAAAAGCAACCGTGATGCTTGACGGGCAAAAACGCTATGGAGCCTGTATTGGCGGTATGGTCACCATGATGGATGGAAAAGCCACATTGGTTGCTACTACCTTTGAGTGGGCTGACCAGATCGATGTGGGTCGTGCCGACCGTTCCGAAGACCGGGCAAGAGCTGTGCTTGCCGATAACAAAAGTACGGATACGGACATCCGGCTTGCCCAGGCACGGCTAAAGCGGGCATTGATCCGCAAAAGTGTTGCAAATGGAAAATAAAAGATAAGAGGAAAAGAGTATGAAGAAAGCACTGAGCTTCGTTCTTTGCCTGTGCATGCTGGCATCCGTAATGCTGCTTTCCGGCTGCGAAAAAGAAACGGAAAGCAACAAAACTTCTATGTTCCGCGGACTGGCTGCAGATGAGATGTTCATCAGCGGCTACATTGGTCCCCGGCCGTCTTACTCCCGTGATGGAGAAGTGATTTGGGAGGGCTTGGAGGATGCAACAGCATTTCAATATCTGAAGGAAGCCGGCCTGAATTATGTTGAGGATAATGACTTTACCTTCAGCGGCAACACCTATGAATATGCTAAAAAGGCCCTGGAGCTTGCTGAAGAAGCAGGGATTATGTATTTTATGCCTGCCTATGATGTGATCCGGATGGATGGGGAAGTCCTTGCAAGCGACGCGGAAATCAAAGCCAAACTGGAGGAAATGTATCAGTACGACAGCTTTGGCGGCCTGTATTTCCGTGATGAGCCCTACAGCAGTATGTTCCCTCATATTCAAAAATGCCTGGAAAGTTATAACCGTGTAAAAAATGAACTGGGCTATACTGACCTGAATGTATTTCTCAATTTGTTCCCGCCTGTGGGAGCAAACCAGCTCTCCGGCAATACGGACAAGGATATGACCTGGGAGAATTACATTCGCGGTCTGAGCAATACCGGCGTAGAGTATCTTTCCTTTGATATGTACCCCATTATGGGCCTGTTTGGCAATAAGGTAACACCCTCCTGGTTTACTGCCCTGGGCAACATCAACAGAATCGCCATAGAAGAAGGCAAGCCCTGGATGGGTTGTGTCCAGGTTGGCGGCGGCAGTACCTCCTACGGCACCATTGAAGCCCGTGTGACTACGGAAGGGGAGATGAAGTGGGATGTAAATACTATGCTGGCCTTTGGCGCAAAGGGCCTTACATACTATATCGCCGTTTCTCCTCCTTACTTTGCAAATACGGAAGAAGCACAGATCAGCTGCCATTCTCTTCTTAATGTTTATGGCGAAAAGACACCCCTTTGGTACTATGCAAAGGAGATCAACGAGCATGTAAAGGCCATAGATCATGTGCTTATGAACTGCGATTACAAGGGCGTGATCATTACCGGTGAGACTCCTGCTGTTCATTACGGTAAGGATCTTATTACCAGCTTCCGTGGCTTGAGTGAAGTTGCAGGTAACGCTTTGGTGGGCTGCTTTGATTATAATGGCAAAACTGCTCTGTATGTTGTGAATAACAGCATTACCGAAGAAGGTCAGATCAATTTGTCCTTTGACCGTAAGTATGACTTCGAGGTCATTCAGAATGCTGTTTCCAGAACAGAAAGCGGTGATGGCCTGACTCTTGATCTGGGGATTGGCGAAGGGGCACTTGTGGTCTTCGATAGCCGGGATTTGACCGGGACGATTGTTATTGTTTGTGTGGTTGCTGCTCTTTTGGGTGCCGGCGCTGCCGTAACAGTTGTGGTTGTTAAAAAACGCAAAAATAAATAATAAAATGAGGCACATCTGTGCCTCATTTTATTATAGGGTATATATCCTTCGCTTCCTGCCAAAGCCAGGGGCTTCCGGTTCCCGGGAAAAGAGCGCATACAAATCATCACAGCGGTGCTCCAATGCTTCATAGGGGCAATTCATTGGTTCTCCAATGTTGGGGAAACTGCCGGTTTGCCGGGCAAGCTTTAATATTCTTCGGCCTGTTTCGTTGCAGGCCAATGCCCTGGTGTAGGGGACAGGTGCATCGAGTAGCTCCTGCGTAATTCCAAGAAATGCACAGAGCACCATTCTGTCAAGTCTTGTGCGGGTATATCGCTTAGACTTTGTGGCCTGCAAAATTTCTTCCAACGTGGTATGGGCGTGGGCATTATGCATCAGCTTTCGCCAAAGACCCTCTGAACCGTAGGGGAGAGCTTCATACTCTGCTTCTGTCATTGTGCGAAGCCGGTAAAGAATGGCTTGTTCTGCAAAAGCGGTCGTATGGATCCTTGCGCCGGAGAGGATATCTCTTGTGCAGGCGGGCACATAGTCCAGCCACAGGCCGCTTTCTGCCATCAGTGTTCTGACTGCAGTTGCGGATGGGTTTTCCAAATCTGGCTTCTCGTCGTGATAACCGCCCTCCCGCTTTATGGGCATTGGCTGCATTTGTCTACTCTGGCTGCGGATCGCTTTGCAGTACTCCACAGCCAATATATTGTTGGGGCTTTCCAATAAGGCGGCATCAATTCCCATATTTTCAAGGGCTTTTTGCCGGGCAGCAGGGAAGGAAAGTCCGGTATCCAGCATTTGGCGCAGCTGGATTTTGAATGGATCGCTCAGCAGTGCATCCACAGTTATATTAAGAAGGACAGGATCAGCTGTTTCCATACCAAAGGAAAGACCGTCGCAAAAGCCGGAAAGAATGGCAACGCCTTTTTCCGCAAATCCCTCAGCAGAGGAAAGAGCGGCTGTGATGGGCAGCTCCAGTACCAGGTCAGCGCCTGCGTGAATAGCAGCCTGGGCGCGAAGGGCTTTGTCCACAATGGCGGGTTGACCCCGCTGGACAAAATTGCCGCTCATTAAGCAGACGATGCCACAGCCGGGATTTTCTGCACGAATTCGGTCGATCTGCTTTTTATGGCCCAGGTGCAATGGGTTATATTCACAAATAATACCGATTATTTTCAAATTAATCCCACCTTTCCTGAAATTTTTTCCAATAGGGGTTGAGAAATTGGGAAAAATAATATACAATAGCCTTTGTTGAGATAATACCACATTATGGGCAAAAAGAAAATCATTATTTTTTGGAGGAATAATCTATGAATGTTTTGGTTATCAATGCCGGCAGCTCTTCTCTGAAGTATCAGCTTATGAACCCTGAAACCGGCGATGTGGCCGCAAAGGGTCTGTGCGAGCGTATTTACATTGACGGCAGGCTGACCCACAAGGTTGGCGACAAGAAGGTGGTTAAGGACATCCCGATGCCCAGCCACTCTGAGGCCATTGCTGCTGTTTTGGAAATTCTGCAGGACGCAGAGGACGGTGTGATCAAGAATGTCAGCGAAATCGATGCTGTTGGTCACCGTGTGCTCCACGGCGGTATGAAGTTCAGCGATTCCTGCATTATTGACGATGCCTGCATCAAGGCAATTGAAGACTGCATCCCCCTGGGCCCCTTGCACAACCCTGCTAACCTGATGGGTATCCGTGCTTGCCAGGCTGTTATGCCTACTACTCCCCAGGTTGCCGTGTTTGACACCGCGTTCCACATGACTATGCCTCCCAAGGCTTACCGTTATGCCATTCCCACCGAGTACTATGAAAACGACGATATCCGCCGTTACGGCTTCCACGGTACTTCCCATAAGTATATTGCCCGCCGCACTGCTGAACTCATCGGCAAGAAGGACTTCCGCCTGATCAACTGCCACCTGGGCAACGGCTCCTCTTTGTCCGCTGTTCTCAACGGCAAGTGCCAGGATACTTCTATGGGTCTTTCTCCCTTGGCAGGCGTGCCTATGGGCACCCGCTCCGGCGATATTGACGCTTGCGTGGTACAGTTCATCTGCAATAAGTACGGTATGAGCGTTGACGAGTGCCTGAATATGCTGAACAAGAAGTCCGGCGTGCTGGCTCTTTCCGAGGTTTCCTCTGACTTCCGTGACCTGGAAGCCGGTGAAGCAAACGGCAATGAGAAGTGTGTGCTGGCTCTGGAGAAGTTCTACTATGAGGTAGCCAAGTATATCGGCTCCTATGCTGCTGCTATGAACGGTGTAGATGTGATCACCTTCACCGCCGGTGTTGGCGAAAACGGCCCTGCCACCCGCCAGGCTATCTGTAATTACCTGGGCTTCATGGGTGTAAAGCTGGATCCCGAGCGCAACAATGTTCGCGGCAAGGAAGCACTGATTTCTGCCGATGATTCCAAGGTTCAGGTATGGGTCGTTCCCACCAACGAAGAACTGATGATCGCAAAGGATACTGCTGACCTGGTTAACGCAGCAAAGTAAAATAAATTCGGGGCGAAGGAAACTTCGCCCCACTTTTTATAGGAGAATAGTATGACTGTAGCAGAAAGATTCTTAAAATATGTGTCTTTTAATACCCGCTCCGACGAGGAAAGTGAAACCTGCCCTTCTACGGAAGGACAGCGAAAGCTGGGCAAAGCTCTGGTGGAGGAAATGCTGGCAATGGGCATAGAGGATGCCTATATGGATGAAGACGGCTATGTTTACGGCACTGTCCCGGGAGATCCCCGTTTGCCCACGGTAGGCCTGATCGCTCATATGGATACTTCCCCGGATGCATCCGGGGAGAATATCAAGGCAAAGGTTGTTTCCTACGAGGGCGGAGATATTTGCCTGAATGAAGAAAAGGGTATTTTCCTTCGCCCTTCTGCATATGAAAGCCTGCACAACCATATTGGTAAACACCTGATCGTTACCGATGGCACCACCCTTTTGGGCGCTGATGACAAGGCGGGCATTGCGGAGATCCTTACAGCGGCAGAACATCTTTTAAAAGTTAAGAGCATCCACGCCACACTGAAGATCGGGTTTACACCGGATGAAGAAATCGGCAGGGGAGCAGACCGCTTCCGTGTGAAGGAGTTTGGAGCAGATTATGCCTACACAGTTGACGGTGGCGCTTTGGGGGAATTGGAGTACGAGAACTTTAACGCGGCATCTGCTGTGGTAAAATTTCACGGATTGAACATCCATCCCGGCTCTGCGAAAAACAAGATGGTCAACGCCCAACTCCTTGCGATGGAATTCCAGGGGATGTTGCCATCCAATCAGCGCCCGGAAACCACAGAAGGGTATGAAGGCTTTATTCTGCTGACGGATATGGAAGGCGTAGTCGAAGAAGCGAAACTTTCATATATTCTTCGGGACCACGATCTTCAAAAGCTGCAGGAGAAGAAGGCGGTGATGGCATCTGCGGCTAAGTTCCTAAACGAAAAGTACGGGCAGGGTAGGGTAGAGCTGACGGTCAAGGATAGTTACTTCAATATGAAAAAGCATATTGCGCCACATATGTATATTGTGGACCGGGCCAAAAGAGCGATGGAAACAGCAGGCATTATTCCAAAAGTCGTTCCCATCCGTGGCGGCACAGACGGCGCAAGGCTTTCTTATGAGGGCCTTCCCTGTCCCAATCTCTGTACTGGCGGTGAAAACTACCACGGCAGATTTGAATATATCCCTGTGGAGGATATGGAAGCCTGCACCCAAATGTTGATAAATTTGCTAACGGATTTGACATAATGTTATATTTCACAAATTACAGTTGAATATTTTGTGTTCTTTGACTGATTCGACAAAAAACAGAAAACCGGGTGGAATTTGTTGACAAAGCAAACTCATACCGATATAATAATACCGAATTCCGAAAATAGATTTTATAACAAAGGAGTTTGTTTATTATGAGTAAAATCAGTGTAATCGGGGCCGGTAGTGTGGGTGCAACCATTGCAAACGACCTGATGATCCAGGGCATTGCATCCGAAATCGTGCTTGTTGACATCAATACCAAGAAGGCATTGGGTGAGGCACTTGATGTTTACCAGGGCGCTCCCTTCAATGCACCTGCTGTTGTCCGCGCTGGTGACTATGCAGAAACCAGGGATTCTGACATTGTTGTCATCACCTGTGGCGTTGCAAGAAAGCCCGGTATGAGCCGCCTGGACCTGGCACAGATCAATGTAAATATATTGAAGGATGTTACCGCCAATGTGGTGAAGCACGCTCCTGATGCGATCTATGTGATCGTTTCCAATCCTGTTGATGTGCTCACCTATGTCTTTACCAAGATCTCCGGTATTCCCGAGAACCGTATCATCGGTTCCGGCACCATTCTGGATACCAGCCGCCTGCAGTCTGAGCTTGCAAGACGGTTCTGTCTGAGCCCCAAGAATGTCCACGCCCATGTTTACGGCGAACACGGTGACAGCTCCTTTGTGCCATGGTCCCTGGCCCACATTGCCAACAACCACATCGATGTCTACCGTGAGTGCTCTCCTGATAAGGATCGCATCCAATGGAACAAGGACTATGAGGAAGTGGAAACCTTCGTTAAGAAGTCCGGCGGCCAGATCATCGAAAACAAGGGCGCAACCTTCTATGCAGTTGCGATGAGCGTTTGCTACATCTGCAAGTGTGTGCTTGGTGACTCCAATACTGCCCTGACCGTTTCTGCTATGATGCACGGTGAGTACGGCGTGGAGGATGTCTGCCTGTCCACTCTGAATCTGGTTGACCGCAATGGTATCCGGGGCAAGATCCTGAACAAGCTGACTGACGAGGAAGTTGAGAAGTTGCATATCAGCGCTGACAAGCTGAAGTCCGTTATCGCTGAAATTAAGATCTAAATATAAAAAGTGCGTTGCTCAGGCAACGCACTTTTCATATTTCAAATAGTTTTTCCAAATCAGAAAGAATTTTCTCATCCAGCTTTCCGCGCAGGGAAGCAAGCAAAGCATCCTTGCTGAAGGCACACCCGATGGCAGCGTCTTCGATTACCTGCGCAAGCCGCCAGTCCAAGCTGTCTGTATAGACCCGGCAGGCGGCAATTTTTCCGTTTTCCACATCCAGCTCAATGCAGATTCCCCCCCAGGGATAGCGTTCCTCCAGGGTGCAGGAGGCGGGGGCGTGCTTGCCGTAGATCCAGTCCGGATCTCTGAGAATTTCAGAAATTATTTCTATTTTCTTCATATCTTCAGGGTGGATCGTCAGCGGAGCGGGGGAGTGACCGTAAACATTTTGGAATGCATAAAGCAGATAAGCCTTCATAGCATCCACAGTTAGACCCGGTGCAAAGGTCTCCAGATTGGCCACACGGCTGCGAACAGAATCAACACCCTTTCCCTGCAGCTTTGCCTTGGAAGGGGTCAGGTATCGGCCCAGCTTTTCGTAATCGCTGGAGATCAGCAGTGTTCCGTGGTGGCAAGCCACACCGTTTTGGTGGAAAAAAGCATTTCCGGAGAATTTCCTGTCGCCAACCACCAGGTCGTTTCTGCCGGAAAGAGTGGCTTCTATTCCTGCCAGACGGCAGGCCTGCTGTATGACAAGGAATTGCTTTTCCTGGTCGTAATGGGTTTCAGAAGAAATGAAAGAGAAATTCAGATTCCCCAGGTCGTGGTATACGGCACCACCGCCGGAAAAACGCCGGGAAAGGCGTACACCTTCCTCCTGCAAAAGTCCGGTCCTGCATTCCTTCCAGGGATTTTGGTTGCAGCCGATCACAACGGTATTATGATTCTGCCACAAAAGCAGGGTGCAGGTGTCCTTATCCGTATGCTCCAGCAGATACCGTTCCAATGCCAGATTTATATAGGGGTCCTGCCCAGCCCAATCCAAATATTGCAATCGCAACCTGATCACCTCTTTCGCTGTCATTATAGTGTGGTTTTTTTCTTTCGTCAACGGATTTGGAAAAAAACATTGACAACGGATACCTTTGGATGTTATATTGTTGTTATATACTTACCAATATAACATTTGAGGTGATAGCATTGTATAATTATCGTCAGGAACAGATGAAATCTTTTATAGAAAAACAGGATGTGGTTACCATTAAGCAGCTGCGTCAGCTTTTTCCTGATGTTTCTCTTATGACCATCCACCGGGACCTTGACCTTCTCGAGGCAACCGGTGCTGCGGTAAAATTCCGGGGTGGCGCCCGCTCTGTGCGACATAAAGGTGACCCCGAATTCAATGAGCGTATGCGTAAGAACAATTTGGAGAAATCCGTAATTGCGCAAAAGGCTCTGCAGCTGATTCAGCCCCATTCTGCTATTTTCCTGGATGCAAGTACAACAAATCTGGCTCTTGCAAAGATCTTGCCGGACATCAATTTGAACATTGTAACCACCGGCCCCAGTATTGCCATTGAGCTGTGCAGGCTCACAAATCCTATTGTGACCCTGTGCTGCGGTACGATCAACCGGAAAAATTTGGCCCTTTCCGGGCAAAACACCCTGGAAATGCTGTCCAAGATCAATATTGACATCGCATTTATCGGCGTTTCCGGCTTTTCTCTGGACGCTGGCTTTACCTGTGGAACAGAGAGTGATATGCTGGTGAAGCATCAGGTGATCAAAAAAGCAAGAAAGTCTGTGGCAATGTGTGGTAACGATAAGTTTACCTGTCTGATGCCCTATACCTTTGCGGAGCTTTCTGATGTGGATTATCTGATTTCTGACGATACACTGCCTGAATCTATTGCAGATGCGGCAAAGGAAGCGAATGTAATTGTCCTGTAATGAAAATCGGCGCAATTTGCGCCGATTTTTTCCGTTTTTCAGGTAAAAGCCTTGACGATTTTGTTATGTGGTGTTATAATTAACGGGCTTTAACAATAACTTAAGGAGGCGATCATCCATTGGCTAATGCAGTCATTATGCCCAAGGCGGGCATTACAGTTGAAAGCTGTATCATTGGTACATGGGAAAAGAAAATCGGTGATGCGGTTAAGATCGGTGACATTCTGTTCACCTACGAAACCGACAAAGCCAGCTTTGAGTGTGAATCTACAGCAGAGGGTACCTTGCTGGAGATTTTTTATGAGGAAGGGGACGAAGTGCCTTGCCTCGTAAATGTTTGTGCTGTCGGTAATCCCGGCGAGGACTGCTCCGCCCTTCGTGGTGGCAGTGCGGAAGCCGCACCTGCAGCAGCATCTGCAGTACCTGCTGCCGCTGCCCCCGCAGCTGCCGCTCCTGTGCTGAATACCAAGGCAAAGGCCGTTGTGATGCCCAAGGCCGGTATCACTGTGGAAAGCTGTATCATTGGCAGCTGGGAAAAGAAGGTTGGCGATCAGATCAAGATCGGTGACATTTTGTTTACTTACGAAACCGATAAGGCAAGCTTTGAGTGCGAGTCCACCGCAGAAGGTGAACTGCTGGAGATCTTCTTTGAAGATGGCGAAGAAGTTACCTGCCTGGAAAATGTTTGTGCAATCGGACCCCACGGTGAGGATTGCAGCTGCCTGCGTCCCGGCGCTGAAGTGCCTGTGGCCGCTGTAGAGGCTGCACCTGCTGTAGTTGCTCCTGCTGCTGAAGCGGAAGCGGTTGCCGTTTCCGGTGCTCCTGTTTCTCCCAGAGCCGCCAAGCTGGCAAAGGCCCATGGCGTGGATGCTACCAAGGCAGTTGGCACAGGCCCCAATGGCCGTATCATCGAGCGTGATGTGCAGAAGCTGATCGCAGAGGGCGTTAAGGCTCCTGCTGCCGTTGCTGCCGCACCTGCTGTGGATGTGAATGAATATGAAGATGTGAAGTTTAGTGGTATCCGACGCGCGATCACCAAGTCTATGACCACCAGCCTGTCCACAATGGCACAGCTGACAGAAAACACATCCTTTGATGCCACCGCTGTTTTGGCTTACCGCAAGGCTCTGAAGGCCGCAGGCGATGAGTATGCAGGCATCACCATCGGTGATATCGTGCTGTATGCCGTTTCCCGGACTGTTATCAACCATCCCGACCTGAATGCCAATATGCTGGATGACAGCTCTATCCGCCGCTTCAAGCACTGCAATTTGGGCTTTGCTGTGGATACCCCCCGCGGCCTGATGGTTCCCACTATCTTTGGCGCGGACAAGATGAGCCTGCTGGAGATCTCCAAGGCTGTTAAGGAACTGGCTGCTCAGTGCCGCGAAGGCAATATCAGCCCTGACAAGCTCTCCGGTGCCAGCTTCACCGTGTCCAACCTGGGCAACTTTGGTATCGAGTCCTTTACACCTGTTATCAATCCTCCCCAGACCGGTATTCTGGGTGTTTGCGGCACCACTGACCGCGTTCGCAAGGGTGCTGACGGCAATATCGAGCTGTACCCGGCTATGGGCCTGAGCCTGACCTATGACCACCGTGCTGTGGACGGCACACCGGCATCCCGGTTCCTGCAGGAGCTGTGCAAGAATCTGGAAAACTTCACCACATTGTTGGCGAAATAAGGAGGAATAGAAAATGCCTAAGAGTTTATTTGTAGATCCTTCTGCCGTGCGCGCACCCGGCAAGGTGACTTTCAATGATATTCCTGTAAACCAGTACAATAAGACCGTTAAGGAAGAACTGGACTCCGGCAAGTACACCAAGGAAGACCTGGTTCGCATCTTCCGGGATATGACCATCCTGCGTGAGTTTGAGACCATGCTGAACCTGATCAAGACGCAGGGCTCTTACAATGGTATCGACCACACCTACCCCGGCCCTGCCCACCTGTCCACCGGTCAGGAAGCAGCCTGCGTCGGTCAGGCATACCTGCTGGATGAGAACGACTTTGCGTTCGGTTCTC
>JAZQLG010000117.1:0-2257 GCA_045542575.1 Faecousia sp. | reverse complement strand
TTTTTGGCGTACACAGTATACCATATAAAAATAGAAAAAGCAAACACTTTTACGGAAAATACCCATATTTTCTTCTTTTTAGTCAAAATCGGCATCCAGCCCGGATGTCAGCACCAAATTCTCTCCGGTGATGGGGTGGGGGAGCACCAAACGGTGGGCGCAAAGCAGTTGGGTGTGGCAGTTTTTGCTTTGGGAATAGGCTTGGCTTTCCGGGGTGTTGTACTGGGGGTCGCCTAAAATGGGATAGCCCATATAAGCACAATGGACCCGGAGCTGATGGGTGCGGCCTGTGATGGCCTGCAGCTCCAGCTTGGTATGGTGCTCTTGCCGGGATAGCACCCGGAAGGCAGTTTGGGAAGGCTTACCCTCCGGGGAAACCTGCCGCAGAAGGCTGGGCAGGGGCAGCCGCTCAATAGGAGCATCGATGATGCCCTCGTCTTCTGTGGGGCCGCCATAGACCAACGCGTGGTAGAATTTGCGCAGCTTGCCCTCATTATGCAGGGCATTGCAAAGGGCGTGGATGTGGGCGTTTTTAGCCAGCAAAACAATGCCGAAGGTGTCCCGGTCTAAGCGGGTGATAGGGTGGAAGGCACAGCTTTGCCCCGTTTTCCCATAGTAGCCCAGCACGAAGTTTGCCAGGGTATCTGTCAGCCGGCTCCGGGAGGGGTGGATCAGCATACCGGCAGGCTTGTCCACTGCCAAAAGGTGTTCGTCCTCGTAAATAATGGTGAGGTCGCCCTGCTGGGCGGGATATTCTGCCTGGGGGTCATCCAATGGGACGGTAATGATGTCCCCGGGTTTTACCGGGTAATCTGTATGTTGGGGGATCCCATTTACAAAAAGCTGGTCTTTCCATTTCAGCCGGTTCATCAGTCCGGCGGAGATGCCCATTTCTTCCCGCAAAAAGGAGGAAAGACGGCCTTCCCGGGTGGCGGTGTGTTTCAGTTCCATAGGCAGCTCCTTTCTGATTAATGGACAATGGACAATGAAGGAGTCGGCGTTACCGACAAAATGCATTCTGCGGAGCGGGTAGATCCGCTCTCTGCGGGAAAAGGAAGATTTTTGCGTGCGAAAAAGGAAAAACTCCGCCTATAGGCGGAGTTTTTGGCGTTTTTACTTCAGAGCAGCCTTAGCCTGAGCAACAACAGCAGCGAAAGCAGCGTTGTCGTGGATAGCCATTTCAGAAAGGCTCTTCCGGTTCATCTCGATACCGGCCTTCTTCACACCGTTCATAAAGGTGGAGTAGTTCAGACCGTAGGGAGCAACAGCGGCACTCAGCCGGGTGATCCACAGTCTGCGGTAGTCACGCTTCTTCAGCTTGCGGCCAACGAAAGCGTAGTTGCCGGACTTCATAACGGCCTGCTTGGCCATCTTAAAATGCTTGGATTTAGAACCCCAGTAGCCCTTAGCCAGCTTCAGGGTAGCGTTTCTTCTCTTGCGCGTCATCATTGCGCCTTTGACTCTTGCCATTTCTCAATATCCTCCTTCTGGCTTATTTGTAGGGAATCATCTTCTTGACGGCTGCTACGTTGGTCTGATCAGCGTAGGCAGTGGTGCGAAGACGACGGGTACGCTTGGTGTCCTTCTTGGTGAGGATATGGCTCTTGTAAGCGCGGGCTCTCTTGACCTTTCCGGACTTGGTCAGGTTAAATCTTTTCTTTGCACCGCTATGGGTTTTCAGCTTGGGCATAGTTAAGTCTCCTTCCGTATCTTTCGTAAATAACTTACTTGCTGTTCTTGGGGGCTAAGAACATCGCCATAAAACGGCCATCCAGCTTGGGGTTTTTCTCCATAGTGGAAACCTCAGCGCAGGCTTCAGCAAAGTCCATAAGCAGCTTCTCACCAATGTTGGTGTGGGCCATTTCACGGCCACGGAAGCGGACGCTGACTTTTACACGGTTGCCTTCCTTCAGGAACTTCTGGGCATTTTTTGCCTTGGTGTTAAAGTCGTTGGTGTCAATGCTGGGGCTCATACGGATCTCCTTGATTTCAACCACCTTCTGGTTCTTCTTGGCTTCCTTATCCCGCTTCTTCTGATCGAAGCAGAACTTGGAGTAGTCCATGATCTTGCAGACAGGGGGCACTGCATTGGGAGAAATCTTTACCAGGTCAAGGCCCCGCTCCTCGGCCATATCATTGGCCTCCTGGGCGGAAACAATACCGAGCTGAGCGCCGTCTTCGCCGATCAGTCGCACTTCCTTATCCTGGATTTCCTCATTGAGCTGATGATCAAATTTGCTGATGGTAAGCACCTCCA
>JAZQLG010000116.1:0-2367 GCA_045542575.1 Faecousia sp. | reverse complement strand
GCTTTGGCGGAGGCTCACCGGCAGTACATCGATGTGATGTATATGGTGGAGGGAGAAGAGATCATCTATGTGAAGCCCACCGACAAATTGCAGAACATCACAAAGGAATATGACCCCGCCATTGAAGCTCTTTTGGGAAATTTGGACGAAGATGCCACGCCTATCCGTTTACAAGCGGGCAGCTTTGTGGCATTATTTCCTCAGGATGCCCACAGTCCCGGCTGCTGCGTGGACGCTCCCGCAGCTGTAAAGAAAATTATCGGCAAGGTCCGCATTTAAGAGGTTTTTTATGCGACATACAAAGGACTTATTCAGCTTAGAGAACAGAATTGCCATCGTTACCGGCGGCCGTGGCCTTTACGGCGCAAGCATCAGCTTAGGCCTGTGTGAAATGGGGGCTACTGTGGTGATCGCCTCCCGGAATGGAGCGGCCTGCGAAGAGTATGCCGCCCAGCTTCGCAGCCAGGGCTACAGCGCTATCGGGCTTTCTTTGGACTTAAGTGACGATGCATCCATCAAGACCCTTGCAAAAGAGGTATTTGACCGCTACGGCAAGATCGATATTCTTGTGAACAACGCGGTGGATCGCCGGAATATGGTGAGTTTGCAGGATGCCACCCGGCAGAAGCTGCAGGATTCTGCGGATACGAACCTCCAGGGTCAAATTCTCCTGAGCCAGGCGGTTTTGGAGTATATGATCCCTGCCGGAAAGGGCAGCATCATCAATATCAGCTCTATGCGGGGCCTTGACTGTCCCCATTTCCCCTTCTATCCGGAAACCTGGGGAGATCAGCCCATCAACTACACCACGGAAAAGTGGGCCATGGTGGGTATGACCAAGTATATGGCAGGCCGCTACGGCAAGCACAATATCCGTGTCAACTGCATTGCCCCCGGTGGCTTTAACCCCGGCCTGGCAGACGACCCGGATAAAAAGGCCTTCCAAAAAACCTATATTGAAAACTGCCCCCTGGGCTGCTGGGCCAGTGAGGATGATATCAAGGGGCCGGTAGCGTTTTTGGCTTCTGATGCTTCCGGCTATATCACAGGTGCGACCCTGGTAATGGACGGCGGCTGGACGATCTGGTGATCTTGGCGGATCTTTCGCCAAATGTTAGTGTACACGAAAAGAGGGGATAACTATGAAATATGTAAATGCAAAAGCACTTAACCTGTCTGCTTTTGCCCTGGGAACAGTCCAGCTTGGTATGCAGTACGGCCTGGGGGAGGACAGCGCCAAGCCTTCTGAAGAAAAGTCCTTTGCTATGCTGGACCGGGCGATGGAGCTGGGCATCAACACCCTGGACACCGCCAACAACTACGGTGACTCCGAGGCGGTCATTGGACGGTGGCTGAAGAAGCGGAGAGCGGAAGGCAAGAGCTTGCCCTGGGTGGTAGATAAGATCGGCCCACTGAAGCACGGCTCTTATGATATCCTGCGGGACGATGTGTACCGTCAGGTGGAGGGCTGCCTGAACACCCTGGGCATTAACGCCATCGACTGCCTGATGCTTCATAATTTTGAGGACTATGAGAAGGATCGGGATGCTCTGCAGAAAATTTTTGCAGAGTTGAAGACTCAAAAGCTCTACGAATACAGCGCCATTTCCGCCTATTCCTTCCACGATTACGGCATGATCGCCGATTCCGGCTTTGATGCCACCCAAATTCCCCAGAATGTGTTTGACTGGGGGCAGATCGAAAACGGCGGCCTGCAGAAAATCGCAGATGCAGGTATGATGATCTTCACCCGGAGCGTCTTTTTGCAGGGACTGGTGTTCCACACCCCGGAGGACTTAGATCCCCGGATGGAATTCTGCTTCCCTTACTTGCGCAAGTTTATTGGGTTGTGCAAGGAATTTGCGCTGGATCCTGCGGCACTGGCTCTGTCCTTTGTGCTGAGTCTGCCCGGTGTGACCCAGGCAGTGATGGGCTGCGACAATATTTCCCAGGTGGAAGCAAACTGCGCCCTGTTCGACCGGACGGTGAAGCTGACTGCGGAGCAGATGAAAAAGCTCCACGAAGCCTTCCACGGCATCGACCCCCGGGTCATCAATCCCAGCAGTTGGTTTAACAGCAAGGGAAAATAAGACAAAAACGGACATCCACTGGATGTCCGTTTTACAGTCTGTCAAAAAACTTGTTTT
Source organism: Faecousia sp. (assembly GCA_045542575.1). Lineage (GTDB taxonomy): Bacteria > Bacillota > Clostridia > Oscillospirales > Oscillospiraceae > Faecousia. The sequence goes on along the minus strand of JAZQLG010000116.1, from coordinate 220 downwards.
TGACAGACTGGCAGAGGTCACTAAAGCCGCCGAGACAAGCAACTCGACCCCGAAGTGTATGTGGATACTCGAGAGGGGAGAGTTGCGCAGTAAGTCAAAAAGCCTTGCGTAGCAAGCCATTTTAACCCCTCATCCGTCAAAAATCAGAGATTTTTGCCACCGCCTTGCAGGCCGCGCCCCTTTTGTCCACTTCGTGGACATTTTCCCCGCTGACGGGGAA
>JAZQLG010000115.1:0-5926 GCA_045542575.1 Faecousia sp. | reverse complement strand
TCCTCACGCGTTACTCACCCGTTCGCCACTAAACTCAAAACCGAAGCTCCGAGTTCCGTTCGACTTGCATGTGTTAGGCACGCCGCCAGCGTTCGTCCTGAGCCAGGATCAAACTCTCAAAAAATGGTATCTCAAAGTCTTACGACTCTAAAATCTTTTTTTGAATAATTCGTCTTAGCAAACTTACTCAAGAATTTTCGTTGGCTGTTTTTTCGCTTACGCTTAAACAATCCATTAATTGTCCAAGGTGTTCATTTCGTCTTTGCGTTATTCAATTTACAAGGTACATTTGCTCTGCCCGCCTGAGCGGTGAGCCTGATTATTCTAACACGGCACGACTTTGTTGTCAAGAAGTATTTTACCATTTCTCAACATTTTTCTTTGTTCCGGGCAGAATTTTGGCCCTTTTCCAAAGGCCTCAAGTATACTATCAAAATGGCAATGGAATGTCAAGCACTTTTTTTCGTTTTTTTCCAGTTTTTTTCATCAATAATTGCAGCAAGAAAAGGCAGCGCTACCCAAAGAACAAATGCTCCTGCCACAAGGACAAAATATGAGATCTGCCAGCTTAGGAGCACTCCTGAAGCGCAAAGAAGACCTCCCAGCAAGACACCGTATTTCCCCCACCCTTTTTTGGCTTGCTCCGCCAAATGACCTGCTCCGCTGAGAAGCAGGCAGTAAAGGCCATAGAAGCCAACAGTGGCACCTACGCTAATAAAGGATTCCAGCCGATTGGCAACGCCAAAAAGGCGTATGCTCTCCCCTGCTTCATAGAAGGGCCAGCCGGTCTGTTTTGCCGCTCCTGCAGACAAATTGCCTTCTGCCCACAGTGTCAGCAAGAGCGCCATGCCCAACAGCACCGGCGCATAGATGCCTGATTTCTTATCTTCCTCTCTTGGCAAAAACTGTGCTGCACAGGGCAGCAGGAAGATAAACCAGGAAAGCGGGAGCAGTGTTTCCCATTTTGGCATCAGGTAGGCCGTCTCCACATTACGAAGACCGAAGGCCAAAAGGCTGCTATATAATATAGTAATGAGCCAAAAGAGCACCCCTACCCCTTTAGCTGCCCGGTTTGCGCCAAACCAGGAGGAAACCGTTGCCAAGGCAACAAGAGTCAGCGGAACGGCAGGCCAGGCCTGACCGGTAGGCCAAATGGTTGCGGACCACTGGGATGCTGCAATGCAGGCCGCCACCAAAGAAGCGTATTCCAGCACGCACCATATGGGTTTTGTTACTATTTTATGCGTCGGCCTTGAAAGCGCTATCCAGGCACACAGCAGACATACAGCAGACACCGTCAAAAGGGACACCCAGCTCTGTCTGCCCGCCAGGTACACAAAAGGGCCGCTCATTGCCACCACGAGGAAGGCACCAAGGCGGTGGGAAGACAGTTTTTCATTCATCAAGATAACCTCTTTCCTCCTCCAGTCTGAATTTTGGGATCTTCGTATTGCCAGCCCGGTAATCCTGCAAAGTAAAAGGCGGTCTATGGGCCCGCAAATAAGCGCCTGCCTTCTCAAGGTCCGGCTTTTCCTCCACCTGGCACACACAGCAGCCGGAACGAAGATGGGTATACAGAGCAGGAAGCACCTTCCGGCTGTTACTTTCCAGGAGCAAATAATCCACCGTTTGCAAAAACACCTGGCCCGGAGCTGATTCTTTCAAATCAGCAACCGCAGCTTCCACCGATTCCCCCTTGCCGAACCAGCCACCATCTGTTTCTACCAGCACCTGTTTTCCTTCCACAGCTACATAGAGCGCCTCAGCAGGTTCCAGAGTGGCAACATCCGTCCCCCGGAAGGGTAGCCAGCCCATAGCCGTTATCAGCAATATAGCAAAAAGGGATACTATCCATTTCATTTTTGACTTCTCCTGTCTAAGGGATTCAGTTCCGGGTTGCGGAATTTTCTCTTTTTCAAAAGGGGGCGCAAAACAGAAGGCCTACGGCCTCCCGAAAAAGGCGAAAGGTAGTCAACCTCTAAGCTCGTAAGACCGGACAGGTGAATAAGCAGGCCAATCAGCCCCACCGTCACCCCAAATAATCCGCCGATCGCACCCAATCCCGCCAGCACAAACCGCCACACCCGGATGCCTTCCGCCAAGTCCCGGTTTGGCTGCACAAAGCCGCAGACTCCGGCAATACTCACCGCGATCAGCGCTGCCGGGGAGATGATTTTGGCTTCCACCGCAGCGCTGCCCACCACGATGCCACCGATGATTGACACGCTTTGTCCGATTGCCTGAGGCAAGTGAACACCGGATTCCTGGAGCAGCTCAAAGGCGATCAGCAGGCCGATCACCTCCCATACGGTGGAAAAAGGCACAGACTGCTTGCTTTCAATCAAGGATCGCAGCAAAGGTAAAGGTATCATTTCCTGGTGAAAGGTGGCCATAGCAATATACACCGCAGGCAGCAGCAGGCTTACAAGCAAAGCCCCATAGCGCAATATTCGAATACAGGAAGCGGATATATAATCCCGGCTTCTGTCCTCGGGGCTTTCCATAAAATAGCCCAAATTCACCGGTGCAAGATATCCAAGGGGGATGCCGTCCACCAGCAGGCCCACTCTGCCATCCAGAAGTCCCTGGCAAAACCAGTCAGTTCGTTCTGTATACTGGACCAGTGGGAAGGCTGTGGGACGGCTGCCGGAAACATACTCCTCCACCGCAGAAGCGGATAAGAAGCCATCGATATCGATCTTTTCCAGCCGCTGCTTCATTCTGTCCACAAGTTCCGGGTTTGTTATCCCCTCTATCGACAGTACCGCCACATTGGTCATACTCCGTTTTCCCACCTGCATTTCAAAAATACGCAGCTTCGGTGTCCGCAGGTGCCGTCGTATCAGGCTGGTATTGGAGCGGTGGGTCTCCACGAAAGCATCCTTTGATCCTTTGACAGTGTTTTCCACCTCCGGGGCAGAGATCCCACGCTTCTCCCCTGTTTTGGCTTCAAAGGCAATGGCACCCATACCAGGAAACAGCACCACGCAAAATCCATTCACCAAAAAAAGAGCCACCGCATCCATATCCTTGCATGGTCTTGCCACGCAGTTATAGATCGCTCCTTCCAGTGCTGCCCGGTACAGCTGCTCCATATTTTCCCCGGAAAGGCGCTCCGTAACAGGCTTAAACACATAGTCCGAAATCGTGCTGCCGGATGTGAGTCCGTCAATGTTATATGCGTACAGCACAAACTTCCCGCATTGGAGCTTACGGCTAAAAAAGTCCGCAGCCCCATCGAACAACGCCAGGATCTTTTCATTGGTTATTTCCATAATTCTCACCTACTGGCTATTGTGTCCAATTAATGTTCAAATATGACTGCTTGATTTTTAGGCAGAATCTGCTATGATATACCCAAATACTTAGGCTAAGGCGAGGGTTTTTTATGAAAAAATGGCTTGCACCGATTTTCGGTTTTATTCCTTTTGTTTATGGTGCGTTGGCAACCTTCAGTGTGAATACTCTTCCTGCGGAGGCAGCCTTTTTGGCAGGTCCCGCATTGGCCGCCGTTTTTCTGCTGATGTGGAACCGGCTGGCAAAAATTGCCAACTTCCATTTGTTAAATGTGAAAAAGACCGTTTTATACATGCACATTCCCGGTTTTTTGGTGTTTGCCATCTTTTGTATGAATACCGCCGCCACAGAGCCCTTCCTCTTCGGCTGGTTCCAAAATGTGCTTTTATACTATATGGTGCCTGTTCTGCCCCTGAGTCTGCTGCTCAGCCTTTTCGTGCAGAATGTGTACTTTGTTTACGCAATTACCATTTTATTTATGCTTTGCGCCGCCTATATGGGCTGCAACAGCAAGCGCCGCTATGTAAAATAAAGGAGCTTTGTTATGTCTCACACCATTGCCGCCGTTTCTACGGGCAATCAAATAAGCGCCATCGGCATTTTGCGGCTGACAGGCAGTAACTGCGCCCAAATTGCCGGACAGGTTTTTACGCCGGATAATGGCCTTCCTCTGTGGGAAGCCCCCAACCGAAAGCTGATCCTGGGCACTTTAACGGACAAGCAGGGCAGGACCATTGATCGCTGTATGGCGGTTTACACCCGGGCACCCCACACCTACACCGGCGAGGACACGGTGGAATTCCATTGCCACGGCTCACCGGCCGTACTGGCAGCCGGGCTGGATGCCCTCTATAGCAAGGGCGCACTTCCTGCCAAGCGGGGCGAATTTACCAAGCGGGCTTTTCTGAACGGTCAGCTGGACCTGACCCAGGCGGAAGCAGTGATCGATCTGATCGAAGCGGACACTGCCGATGCTGCTGCCAACGCAGCAGGCCAGGTAGGCGGTGTATTGCAGAAAAAGCTCGATCCTGTTTATAGTGCTCTGACCGATCTGTGCAGTCATTTCCACGCAGTACTGGATTACCCCGACGAGGACATCGACGATTTTCGTTTAGAGAACTACTCCGGCACATTGCGCCAGAATGCCAAGGCCCTTTATGCGCTTTTACAGACCTATGGGCAAGGCCGTATTTTACGACAGGGTGTTGCCGCCGCCATTGTGGGCAAGCCCAATGTGGGCAAGTCAAGTCTACTGAACGCTCTGGCTGGTTATCAGCGGGTCATCGTAACAGAAATTGCAGGCACTACCAGAGATACGGTGGAAGAATCGGTGATGGTAGGCGCGACCCGCCTGCGGCTGATTGACACCGCCGGCATCCACGAGACGGATGACCGGATCGAGGCCATGGGTGTGGACCGCTCTCGGCAGGCTGTGCTGGATGCGGACCTGGCTATTTTTGTATGCGACGGCTCCAAGCCCTTAACAGAGGAAGACCGGCAGGTCATCGATCTTTGCCTGGATGCCCCCAATGCTATCGCCCTTATCAATAAATCTGATTTGGGCACAGTAGTCTCCCCTTCCGATCTGCCCTTTAATATGGTGATCCCTGTTTCTACCCTCACTGGCGAAGGTCTTGACCAGTTTGCTGATGGCGTGGATATGCTGTTTAAGGGAAGTCTCCCCTGCGACGGCAGCCTTTTAACAAACGCCCGGCAATATGATGCCATTCGACGCAGCTATGAAAGTATGCTCCGGGCAATGCAGGCCATGCAGCTGGGGCAGACCCCGGATGCGGTGCTGACGGACATTGAGCTTGCAATGGAAGCCATGGGGGAAGTCACCGGTGCAACGGTCCGGGAAGATATCACGGCAAGAATTTTTGAACGGTTTTGTGTAGGAAAGTAATATGATCTATTTAGACAATTCCGCCACCACCAAGCCCTGTAAAAGCGCAGTGGCGGCAATACAGCAGGCCCTTACAGAGGGCTGGGGAAATCCCAGCGGATTATACGGCTTCGGCCTGGATGCGGCCCGGTCTTTGCAAATGGCACGGCGAAAAGTAGCGCTGGCCCTTGGTGCAGAGCCGGACCGGGTGTTCTTCACCTCCGGCGGCACGGAAGCGGACAACTGGGCCATTATGGGAACGGTCAAGCGATTCGGCAAGCGGGGGAAGCACATTATCACCACTGCTATGGAACACCATGCGGTGCTAAGCTGTATGCACGAACTGGAGGCCCTGGGCTTTGAAGTGACCTATCTGCAGCCGGATGCCCTGGGTAACATTTCTGCAGAAAGTCTGCAAAAGGCTCTACGGAAGGACACCATCCTGGTTTCTATGATGATGGTGAACAACGAAACAGGCGCAGTTCTGCCTATTTCCCAAATGGCAAAGCTCACCCATAAAAATAACCCCGACACCGTTTTCCATACCGATGCCATTCAGGGATTTCTGAAAATCCCCTTTGCCGCCAAAACGCTGGGCGCAGATCTGATTTCTGTTTCTGCCCATAAGGTCCACGGTCCCAAGGGCGCAGGTGCGCTGTATATCGCACCCCGGCTCAAGTCCTTCCCTGCTCTGCTCTTAGGCGGCGGACAGGAAAGCGGCTACCGCTCCGGCACAGAAGCCAC
>JAZQLG010000114.1:0-6126 GCA_045542575.1 Faecousia sp. | reverse complement strand
GGACACATTGGCAATAAAATCTGTGCGGAGGGTCTCCACACTGCTCAGCTCCCGGGCCATCTTGTTCAGACAGTCGGTGATCTCGTTAAAGCCTTCGTAGGCAGACAGCTTGCTCATAGGCTCGATGCGGACAGAAAAATCCCCGGCGATCATTTTATTGGCTGCCTGGGTGATCTTTTTCACCGGTCGTTCCACCGTGATTTTCCGGCGCAGATAGTCAATGGCTGCCATAAAGGCGCTGATCAGCACCACATTTATAAAGGTGAGCTTGGCGGCAGCGGCGATCTCCTCCTCGGTGAAGTTGTGCTGGAGGGTAGACTGTAGAGTGGACACGAACAGCATAATGCTGCAGGTGATGACGAAGGCCGCCAATAGGAAGAATACTAAAAAGTTTTGCAGGGTCAAACGGGTCTTCTTCATTTGATCACCGCCTTATAGCCAAGTCCGTGGTCAGTTTTGATCTCAAAGTCGTCGCAATCGGAAAGCTTGCTGCGCAGCTTCGTCATATACACATCCACTGCCCGGGGGGCGGTTTCCGTGTCCGCGTCCCAGAATTCATCCATCAGCTGCTGCCGGGTGAAGGTCTTTTTGGGATAGGAAAGAAGCTTATAAAGGATATTGAACTCCCGGTTGGTAAGGCTGATCTCCTCGCCTGCATGCATGGCGATCCGCTCGTCCATATCCATCGTGAAGCTGCCCACCTCCAGCTTCCGGGAGGAAGCGATCTTGGCTCTGCGCAGAAGGGCACCGATCCGCAGAAACAGCTCGTCCAAATCGATGGGCTTGACCATATAATCGTCCACGCCGATCCGGTAGCCCCGCTGCTTGGCGGCAAAATCATCCCGGGCAGTCATAAACAAAATGGGGATATTTTCGTTGAGGGAGCGGACGGTTTTGGCAAATTCAAAGCCGTCAATATCGGGCATCATAATGTCCGAGACGATCAGGTCGAACACCGTTTCGTACATGGCATCGTAGGCATCGTTTGCGCATAAGCAGCCGGTAGCCTGGTAGCCGCTCCGGTTCAGAAATGCGCACACGGTGCGGTTTAAGTCTCTATCGTCTTCTACTACCAAAATCTGGAACATAGCCCTACCTCCGGTATTTTCTAAGTACAGTATATAGCATAAAGGACAAATGTTAAAGTTTTGTTTATAATAGAAAGAATGCGAAGCATTTGCTTCGCATTCTTCTTAGTTGTGAACGATCTTTTCGCTCAGCTCCAGGATCTGAGGACCGTACTTTTTCTTCCGGGCGTTGAGCATACCCTTGTAGATGGGGTAGGTGGTAAGTGCCAGCGCCATGCCCAAAAGGCCAATGCCAATGCCGGGGATCATACCGTCGGCAATGTTCAGGGCCGCGCCGATGTCGGTCATCACAAGGCTCATGCCTGCCCCCATAATGATGGCGCTGATGCTGCCGTAAATGTAGGCAAAGGTGCTGGGCGCTCTTTTGACCTTGGCATCCAGTGCCTTCAGCTTCTGCAGATCGGTCTGCTCCCGGGGCAGGTACTTCTGCCGGATGCGCAGCACCTCCTGGTTTTCTTCTGCGTTGTAAGCGTAGTGGAAGTTGTTTTCCATATTAGTTTTCCTCCTTGCCGGTGATGCGGGCCTTGGCTTCCTCGGCGGTTTCGCCCTCTTTTGCCAGGAAGGTATTTACGAAGGCGTTTTCGATCTTCTTGTAGCCGGTGACCACACCGTTCTCGATTTTCTTGTAGCCCCCGGTCACGCCCTGAGCCATCTTTTCTACCTGATCTGCGATCTTTGCCATAATTCTGTTCTCCTTTTCGGTTTTGTTTTATTGTTGATGGCCACATCATACCCCTCGGTTGTTTTTGATTTTTTAGGGAAATGTTTGAAAAATATTAAAAAACATTTGTCAAAAAATTGGCAAAAGAATTTTGGGTGAGGTAGGTCACTGGAGAAAAAGAAGGAAAAAGGACGAGCGGTCTTGCATAGGGTATGGTGGAGGTGAGGCGTATGATCGCCGCCGTCTGGTTGATGCTCAGCGGCCTAATATACAGCCTGCAGCTTTCCACCGGGAGCTTCCCCAAACCCCTTACCCGGCAGGAGGAGGAAAAATACCTTGCATTGGCTGCCCAGGGCGACCTGGAGGCCCGAAATATACTGATCGAACGGAATTTGCGGCTGGTGGCCCACATTATGAAAAAATACTATGCCCAAACTGCAGACCAGGAGGATCTGATCTCCATTGGCACCATTGGCCTGATCAAAGGTATTACCACCTTCGACCATACCAAGGGCGCCCGGCTCGCCACCTATGCCGCCCGCTGTGTAGAAAATGAAATACTGATGTATTTTCGTTCTCAGAAAAAGAGTGCCCAGGATGTGTCACTTTCTGACTACATAGAAACAGGCAACGATGGAGCAGCCCTGCAGCTGATGGATGTGGTCAGCGACCGGGAAGATCTGCTGGAAAACATTTGCCACAAGGAAGACAGAAAAAAGGTCTGCAAAGCAGTGGATACGGAGCTGTCAGAGCAGGAAAAACAGGTGATCCTGCTGCGATACGGATTAGGGGGAGGGAAGCCACAACGGCAGCGGGAGGTGGCAAAGGTCTTAAACATCAGTCGCAGCTATGTGTCCCGGATCGAAAAGCGGGCGCTGGAGAAGCTGCGAAAAGCTTTGGAATAAAAGATTGCTATTTGCCGTGGAAAGATATATAATAAACCAAGACTTTTCCTTTACAAAGGAGTTACTATGGTTGTAAAAACGGAAATTTTGCCCGGTGTAACTTTGCGGTGCTATCCCGATGACCGGTTTAAGCAGGCAAGGCTCAGCGTGCAGTTTGTTAGAAAAATGTGCCGGGAAGAAGCGGCGATGAATGCCATTTTGCCCGCACTTTTATTACAGGGAACGAAAAAATATCCCGATGCCCGGGCGGTCACCATCCGCCTGGATGAGCTTTACGGTGCCAGTGTGGGTACGGTGGCCCGCCGGGTGGGAGATTATCAGACAACGGGTCTTTATATGGCCTTTTTGGATGACCGCTTTTCCATGGATGAAGAGCCGATTTTAGCCCCAATGGTGGAAATGACCCGGGAGCTCCTCTTTTCTCCATCCACAGAAAATAGCGTGTTTGTGGCAGAGCATCTGGAAAATGAAAAGCGGAATTTGATCGCTGCCATCGAAGCCCAGCGCAACGATAAGCGGCTTTACGCCGCCACTCAGCTGACCCGGCATATGTGCCGTGGAGATTCCCTGGGTGTGCCCCGACTGGGCACGGTGGAGGATGTGCAGGCCATTACCCCGGAAAGCCTTTATGCCCACTATGAAAAGGTCCTGCGGGAAAGCCAGCTGGAGATCTTCTATGTGGGCAACGCAGACCCCGGGGAAGTGGCAGAGCTTTTGAAAAAAATGCTTTGCGATCTGGCCCGGGACTATAAGCCCTTGCCGCCCCAGGGAGATTTTCAGGATGCCGGCAGCGGGGAATATGAGGAGACCCTGGATGTGGCCCAGGGAAAGCTTTGTATGGGCTTTGTGACCCCGGTTACCCTGCGGACGCCCCAGTTTGCGGCGATGCAGGTGGTAAACACCCTTTTTGGTGGGGGAATGACCAGCAAGCTGTTTATGCAGGTGCGGGAAAAGCTTTCCCTTTGCTATGATATTGGTTCTTCCTACCACGGCAGTAAGGGCGTTTTGACCGTTGCCGCGGGTATTGACTGCCAAAAGGTAAATGTGGCGAAGGAGGAGATCCTCCACCAGCTGCAGCTTGTTTGCGATGGGGAATTTACCGAAGAAGAATTGCACGCTGCAAAGCAGGCCGTTTGCACCAGTCTGCAGACAACCCATGACAGCACCGGCAGTATCGAAAGCTACTATTCCACTACTGCGTTAAGCGGGCTGGGGATGGATCCGGAGACATATGTCCGGGCGGTGGAGCAGGTAAGTGCCGAAGAAGTGGCGGCACTTGCTAAAACGGTTAAGCTGCACACGGTGTATTTCCTGAAGGGGGTGCGCGAATGAGCTGGACGAACTACGAAACCCTGGCAGAAAAGGTGTTCAGAAAGACGCTGCCCAACGGTTTGCAGATAATGGTAGTGCCCCGGCCCGGCTTTACCAAGAAGCTCGCTTATTTCGTTACGGATTTCGGCGCGATCGACCTTTCCTTCACCCTGAATGGGGAAAAGATGGAGCTGCCCCAGGGCACAGCCCATTATTTGGAGCATAAGCTTTTTGATATGCCCGATTTCGATGTATCTGCCCGGTTTGCGGCCCTGGGCGCATCGGTCAATGCTTTTACAAGCTACGATATGACCGCCTATTATTTTCTCTGCACCGAGCATTTTGAGGAAAACCTGGCTCTGCTAATAAACTTTGTCAGCACCCCTTATTTTACGGAGGAAAGTGTGCAAAAGGAGCAGGGGATCATTGGTCAGGAGATCGGGATGAACATTGACAGTCCTGATACCCGGATTTTTGAAAATCTTATGCAGGCAATGTATGAAAGCCATCCCATCCGCAATCCTATTTTGGGAACGGTGGAGTCTATCGCAAAGATCACGCCTCAGGTGCTGCATAACGCCCACAAAGCCTTCTACCGTCCGGAGAATATGCTTCTTTGCGTGGTTGGTGATGTGGACCCGGAAAAGGTTTGCCGGATCGCGGAAGAAAACCTGCCTGAAAAAGAACCTGTGCAGGTGGAGCGAAATAATATCTTTTTGGAAGAAATGTCTTGCCAAAAGGCACTTTCGGAGTGTAAAATGGATGTGGCGATGCCCACCTTTCAGCTTGGCTTCAAGTGTGAGACCCCCGAGTTCGGGGAAAAAGGGGTACGCCGGGAAATGGTGGCGGACCTGGCGGCAGAAATGCTTTTCGGCGAGTCCTCGGCCCTTTACCTGCAAATGTACCAGGAGGGGCTTATTGACAGCTCCTTCGGCGGCGGGTTTGAAACCATCAAGGGGATGGGGGTGCTGACTGCTTCCGGCGACAGCCTTGATGCTTTTGCGGTGCGGGACAGGATCCTGGCAGAAGCCCAAAAGATTTTGACGGAAGGGCTGGATGAAAAAGCCTTTGCCCGGATCAAGCGAAGCACTCTGGGTCGCCGGATGCGGGATCTTGACAGCTTCGATTCTCTATGCTTCCGCATTTGCGCTTACTATTTTTCCGGCTATGATTACTTTGCCTTCCCCGGGCTTTATGCGGATATAAAGCCTGCCGAGGTGACGGAATTTATCCAAAAGGTCGTTGTGCCCCAGCGGTGCAGCATAAGCCTTATTTATCCCAATACCCAGGAGGTATAAAATGTTTTTCGAAAGCTACGACCCCAGTAACTATAATGGGATATCCTTTCCCGGACTGGGACTGGAAATGAACCCGGGCAGGGTCCTGCAGATCGGTCCCTTTTCCATCCACTACTATGGCCTGATCATTGCTCTGGGCCTTGCTTTGGCAGTTGTCTACGGTCTGCGCAGAAAAAGAGTCTTCGGTCTGACGGAGGACGATATTTTAGACGGTGCGCTTTTGATCGTACCCTTTGCCATTCTTTGTGCCCGGGCCTATTACTGCGCCTTCTCCTGGGATAGCTTTAAGGATGATCCCATTTCTGTTTTGTATATTTGGAACGGCGGCCTGGCCATTTACGGCGGTGTGATCGGCGCGGCATTGGGCATTGTGGTTTATTGCAGGGTGAAGAAAATCAGCTTGGGTGCCACATTGGATCTGGTGGCTTTGGGCTTCCTTATTGGACAAGCCATTGGCCGTTGGGGCAATTTTATGAACCGGGAAGCCTTCGGCGCCCCTGTTTCTGAAAACTACTTCTTTGCAATGGGCCTGTTCAACCGCTATTTGGGCGAGTATCAGTATTTCCACCCCACCTTCCTCTATGAATCCCTTTGGAATGCCGTGGGCTTTGCGGCCCTTCACTTCCTTTCCAAAAAGCGGCAGTATGACGGGCAGATCGCCCTGGGCTATGTAGCCTGGTACGGCCTGGGCCGGACCATTATTGAGGGCCTGCGGACGGATAGCCTTTGGTGGGGCCCCTTCCGGGTCAGCCAGCTGTTGGCGGCTGTCAGCTGCGTAGCGGCAGTGGTGGTACTGCTGGTTATGGCCTTCCGGGGAAGCGACCGGGCAAATCTCTATATTAACCGGGTCGCCGCCAAAGCGG
>JAZQLG010000113.1:0-6305 GCA_045542575.1 Faecousia sp. | reverse complement strand
TCCTCGTTACGGAACAGAGTGGAGGTCTCGCCAAGGCGCATGGGCAGGTCACGGTAGGAACGGGCGCGATTCAGGTAGACCTGATACTGGAAGGGGCAGGTCATGGGGCGCAGGGCAAAGCATTCCTTTTCTTCGTCGTAGCGGTCACCCAAAATGAACATACCGTCCAGATAGTGATCCCAGTGGCCGGAGATCCGGTAAAGATCCCGCTTGGCCATAAGGGGGGTCTTGGTCAGCAGGTAGCCCCGCTTTTGCTCTTCATCCTCCACCCAGCGCTGCAGAGTTTGGATCACTCTTGCGCCCTTGGGCAGCAGGATGGGCAGGCCCTGGCCGATCTCTTCCACGGTGGTGAAGAATTCCAGCTCGCGGCCCAGCTTGTTGTGGTCGCGCTTCAGCGCTTCTGCCTGGGCTTCCAGATAGGCATCCAACTCGTCCTTGGTGGGGAAACCGATGCCGTAGATGCGCTGCAGCATCTTGCGGTTACTGTCGCCACGCCAGTAGGCACCGCAGCTCTTGGTCAGCTTGAAGCCGTTATGGCGGAGTCTGCCGGTGTGGTCCAGGTGAGGACCGGCGCACAGGTCGGTAAATTCACCCTGGGTGTAGAAAGAGATGATTGCATCTTCAGGTAGATCCTCAATCAGCTCCTTCTTATAAGGTTCATTGTTGTTTTCTGCCCAGGCAATGGCTTCAGCCCGGGGCAGCTCGCTGCGCTCCAAACGGATGCGCTCCTTGACGATCTTCTTCATTTCGCCCTCGATCTGGGTCAGATGCTCGGGCGTGAAGGTGAAAGGCGCGTCAAAGTCGTAGTACCAGCCTTCCTCGATAGCAGGGCCGATGGCCAGCTGCACCTCAGGCCACAGCCGCTTGACAGCCTGCGCCATCACGTGGGAGCTGGTGTGCCAAAAGGTCTTGCGGAATTCCGGATTTTCAAAGGTGTACAGATTTTCTTCGCTCATAATGGTTACCTCCTGTTCTTTTGGGGCAGGAAAACAAAGAATCCCACCCCTGATAAAAATCAGGGGTGGGATATAAGTCGATCTCATATTCCACGGTTCCACCCTGGTTGCAGCTTGCGCTGCCACTCATTGACGCGTTAACGGGCGCACCCGACCGGCCATTTCCGACCGATGGCTCAGAAGTGGTATCGCACAAGCTTTTTGCAGAGCCTTTCACCAACCGGCTCCTCTCTGGGCAGCGAGCGTAGCGCGCGTGTCTTCTTCAATGCCTTTGTATGGAGTGAATTTAGCATAATTCCACCAAAATGTCAATCCCTGTGGAGGAAATTCACTAAATATGGAAAAAGAAAGGTTGCCATAATTCTTGGGAAAACGCCTATAAGGAGGGTTACATAATTCGACGAATTATGTAAACAAATGTAACAATTTCTACAATATATGGTGGGGAAAAGTGGAGAAACACCATATATTTTGAAACAAAGTTGACATAATTAATTTTGACGAAAAACGGAAAAAGTTGTGGTTTTTTGGAGTTAGGATAAAAAAGCTTGACTTTTTATGATTATTTGTTATAATGAACCCGTATTCTCGGAAAAGAATGCGGGCTGTAATAATTTGTTACACTTGTATCATATTATGTGAAATGCTCAACGATTGCGAAAGGAGGTAACTTCCATGCAAGAACGCAAACACAATGTGGTAAAGAGAAAGAAGTCCATCATCCGTATGGCAGTGCTTGCAATTCCCCTGGCATTGCTGCTATTGTTGTCCCAAACGGCTTTTGCGCAGAACACTTACGTGATCACTGATGGTGACCGTGTGGTGGTGTATACATCCTCTGCTACTGATCCTGCTGCAGTTCTGGATGAGGCCGGCTTGGCACTTGGCGCGGATGATACCTATACTACGCAAACAGGAATTGGCATCTCTGAAATTAAGGTCCAGCGGAGCGTAATGGTCACCGTAGATAACTGCGGTCAGACTCTAAAGGTGAACTCCAAGGACGAGACTGTGGCATCCTTGCTGAAGCGGCTGGGCATCCAGGTGGACGGCGGTACTACCGTGTCTGCACCCTTGGAGGTAACCGTTACGGAAGGTATGAAGATCACGGTCACCCGTTCGGTACAGAATACCGAAACCTACACCGCGGCAATTCCCTATGAAACAGTTTATTGCTACGACACCAACCTGCCTGCCGGCCAAGAGTCTGTTGTGACCGAGGGCGCAGACGGCTTGCTCCTGTGTACTGCAACTGTGGTATATGTGGACGGCCAGGAAAGCAGCCGCACCGTACTGGAGCAGACTGTGGTCCGTCAGCCGGTAAACAAGATTGTGGCAGTGGGAACCGGTACAGACATTCCTGTATCCAAGTTCTCCGACCGTGGCCTGGTGATCACGGAAGATCAGATCGTTTTGCCCACCGGCGAGGTGCTGACCTACAAGGGAACCATGCAGGCAACGGGCACTGCCTATACACACACCGACCCCGGCTGTGACTTTTACACCGCAACTCAAACTTATGTGCATATCGGCACGGTTGCCGTGGATCCCCGGGTGATCCCCTACGGCACCAGAATGTTCATCGTATCCAACGATGGCGAATACATCTACGGCGTTTCCACTGCAGAGGACTGCGGCAGCTCCATCAAGAACGACCGCGTCGACCTGTATTTCCCCACCCGTGGCGAATGCCTGGAGTTTGGTGTGCGCGACTGCACCATTTACTTCCTGGGATAAGCCAAGAGTCGCCGATCTGCGATAGGTTTTCATAGGTATTTTACCGCCAATACTACGCAAACACCCTTGAAAATACCAACGGGTATTCTCTGGGGGAGTGTACTTGTCTTGCCCCTAAACTACTCTATGAAAACTGCGAAGCACCTCTCAGCAAGAAGTTTTGTTGAGATTTTTGGTGCGGCGGACGCGGCCTTGCTGACGCAAGGCAAGGACAACAAGGCAAAAAGATTACAAAAAATCTGCTGAGAGGCTGTCGCAGATCGGCAACTCTTGGCTTAATTAGCATTGCAAAACCGCCTTTCTTTTGGTATACTTACCGAAGAAAGGCGGTTTTCTTGTATGATCGATGTTTGCGATATTCATATTATGAAACCACTGCTTGCAGAGCACGGTTTTCATTTTTCTAAAGCCAAGGGACAAAACTTCTTAATCTCCCGGTGGGTGCCGGAACGGATCGCGGAAGACGCCGGCGTGGATAAGACAGCCGGTGTGCTGGAGATCGGACCTGGCATTGGCCCGCTGACCCAACAGCTGTGCCTGCGGGCAGGCAAGGTGTGCGCGGTGGAGCTGGACACCCGATTGAAGCCGATTCTGGCTATGACCGTGGGTGAATTTTCCAATTTGGAGATCCTTTGGGACGATGTGCTGAACCGAGATGTGGCAGCATTGGTGAAAGAAAAGTTTGCCGGCCTGCGGCCTATGGCCTGCGCCAACCTGCCATATTACATCACTTCTCCCATTTTGACAGCGCTTTTGGAGGCGGAATGCTTTGAGTCTGTAACGGTAATGGTGCAAAAAGAGGTGGCCCAACGGATCGCCGCCAAACCCGGCACTGCAGACTACAGCGCCTTTACGGTGTTTTGCCAGTACTATGCCCAACCGGAGATCTTATTTGATGTGCCGGCAGGCTGCTTCCTGCCCCAGCCCAAGGTGACCTCTGCGGTTATCTCCCTGCGCGTCCGGAAAGAACGGCCCTGGAATATTGAAAATCAGGAGGTATTCTTCCGGGTGGTGCGTTCCAGCTTTGCGATGCGCCGGAAAAAGCTCAGCAACGGCCTTGCTTCCGGTTTTCCGGAGCTGGGCAAGGACGGAGCAGCCCAGGTGATCGCAAACTGCGGTATGGATGCCAATGTGCGGGGCGAGACTTTGGACATCCCTGGCTTTGCCCGGATCGCCAATGAGATTTGCAAAATGAAAAAAGATAAATGAGGAACTACCCTATGATCGAATTTTTGCTGCTGGATTTGGATGATACCATTTTGGATTTTCATAAAGCCGAACGCATCGCCATTTCCCAAACCTTTGAAGAGTTTGGCGTAACACCTACAGAAGAGGTGCTGCACCGCTACCATCTGATCAACAAGGCCTGCTGGGAACGGCTGGAAAGAAGAGAATGGACCCGTGAGCAGGTGCTGGTCAATCGGTTTTATCTGCTGTTTGACGAAGTGGGCGTGGTTGCAGACCCTACCGCCTGCGCCAGAGCTTATGAGAGGAATTTGTCTGTGGGACATTATTTCCTGCCCGGAGCCCAGGAAGCGGTGGCGGCTTTATCCAAGAAATACCGCCTGTTTTTGGTGAGCAACGGCACGGCATCTGTGCAAAAGGGCCGCTTAAACAGCGCCAATTTGTACCCGTTCTTTGAGAAGGTATTTGTTTCCCAGGATGTGGGTCACAACAAGCCTGCCCGGGAGTATTTTGATGTGGTTTTTTCCCAAATACCCGGCTTTGACCCGAAAAAGGCGCTGATCGTAGGCGATAGTCTGACCTCCGATATTTTGGGCGGCATCAACGCGGGCATTGCTACCTGCTGGGTCAATCCCGGTCACCTGCCCAAGCGGGAGGATATTCCCGCGGACTATGAGATCGAGGGAATCCACCAACTGGAAAAACTGCTGGAAACCCTATAACCGCACTTCCACCGGATCGCGGATGACCATAGATTCCGGTGTCACCGCGCAATCCATTGCCAGGATGTGGACCCCTGCATCTGCTGCTTCCTTGAGAGCCTTGGCAAAGGCCGGGTCGGTGATGTGATTGGGATGGAGGTACAAAACATCCTTCATTTGGATCACAAACAGAACATATGCCCCAAAGCCTTCCTGCTGCAGCTGGGCTAATCCTTCCAAATGCTTTACGCCACGGGTCGTGGGTGCATCGGGGAAGGCGCAGATACCGGCATTTTCCAAGGTCACGCCTTTCACTTCCAGAAAGCACGTCACACCGTCTTTCCGGAACGAAAAATCAAAACGGGAATCCCCTTGGAATACTTCGGCCCGGAGATCTTCGATCTTACCCAGACCGCCGGAAAGAAGCCACTCCTTGGCGGCAATGTTAGGCGCTTGGGAATCCATATTGATCAGCCGTTCACCCTTTTGCACGGTGATCAAATCGAATTTGGTCTTTCGTTCCGGCTTGTCCGATTCCTGACACCATACGGTGCAGCCGGGGATCAATAGCTCTTTGCACCGGCCGGTGTTTTTCACGTGGCAGATCTGGGCATTGCCGTCCATCTCCACGTGGGCAATAAACCGGTTGGGACGGGCCAGGAATTTGCCTTGCCGCATATTCGCGTATTCCATTTTATCACAGCCTTTCTTGGTTTTAGCATAGCAGAAGATCCCCCATTTGCCAAGACAGAAAAAGAGGAGTATTTTTTATGATCGCAAATTATCATACCCATACAGCCCGGTGTCACCACGCCAGGGGTACCGAGGAGGAATATGTCAAGTGCGCAATCCAAAGCGGTTTAAAGATACTGGGCTTTTCCGACCATACCCCTTATTGGTTCTCCGGAGAATACTATAGCCGTATGCGTATGTTCCGCCACGAGCTTGGAGAATATGTGCAAATCGTAAAGGATCTGCGGGAAAAGTATGCCGACCAGATCCAGATCTTGTTGGGTGTGGAATGTGAGTATTATCCCAGCTACTTTGCGGAAACGGTGCGTCACTTGCAGGAAGCCGGCATTGACTATATGATCCAGGGTCAGCACTGGATCGGCGACGAGGAGAACGAACCCTATTGCGGAAACGCTACCGACAGCGAAACTGTGCTGCGGCGGTTTGTGGATCAGACCATCGAGGGAATGAAGACCGGCCTGTTTACCTATCTTGCCCATCCGGATCTGCTGCACTATGTGGGAGATGATGCCAGCTATGAGCGCCATATGGCAAGGCTGTGCAAGGCGGCAAAGGAGCTGGATATGCCGCTGGAGATCAATCTGCTGGGCTTCCGGGCAGGGAGAAATTATCCCGATGCCCGCTTTTGGAAATTGGCAGGAGAGGCAGGCTGCAAGGTGCTGTTGGGCTGCGATGCCCATGCCCCGGAGGATTTTCTGGATAAGGCCGGAATTCAAAAGGCGCTGGATATGGTGCAGCGGTATAATCTTACCTTGCTGGAGACAGTTCCTCTTCGGAACATTTAAGGAAAAAGGGTATTGACTTTTTTCCTAACTATGATATAATTTTAGCTGTTCCGAATGGAGGCATAGCTCAGCTGGTTAGAGCGCATGCTTCACACGCATGAGGTCACAGGTTCGAGTCCTGTTGTCTCCACCAAAAAGAAAAACCACACCTTTGGGTGTGGTTTTTCTTTTTGGTCTCGACTCAGGAC
>JAZQLG010000112.1:0-6880 GCA_045542575.1 Faecousia sp. | reverse complement strand
TCCTCACGCGTTACTCACCCGTTCGCCACTAAACTCAAAACCGAAGCTCCGAGTTCCGTTCGACTTGCATGTGTTAGGCACGCCGCCAGCGTTCGTCCTGAGCCAGGATCAAACTCTCAAAAAATGGTATCTCAAAGTCTTGCGACTCTAAAATCTTTTTTGAATAATTTGTACTAGCAAATTTACTCAAGAATTTTCGTTGGCTGTTTTTTCGCTTACGCTTAAACAATCCATTAATTGTCCAAGGTGTTCATTTCGTCTTTGCGTTATTCAATTTACAAGGTACATTTGCCACCCTCCCGGTTACCCGTTCATCGGACAGCTTGCCTATAATATCACCTGAAAGTGCTTTTGTCAAGGGCTTTTTTTAAGTTTTTTTAAGTTTTTTTCTTAGGGTAGAGCGACAAATCCGAACCCGCCTTAAAGCGGCTGATTTCGGCGCTTTTCGCCCTATTGTGCCTCGAAAGGCACAAAGCCTTCCTTCGCCCCAATAGAACGACAATCATCCAAAATCTTCTCGCTTTAAGGTCGAAGATTTTACAAAGAGAGGGTTTTTGGGCTATCAAGGCACAAAACGCAGCAAATACTTTGTGTATTTGCGAGTATTTTAACGCAGATAGAGCAATAAACCATCCTTTGTAAAACGGGTTCGGATTTATCGCTCTACCCTAGGCCAAAAAGTGGCTCTATATCTTGTGTTTTGGCCCTAAAATGAGGACGAAATATTGGTTGTGATATCTGCCAGTGCGTCTGCCGCATCCATAATATTTTCCTCTCTGGCAGCCAGGTCTGACAGGCCGATCATCCCGCAAAGGCGACCGTTTTCCGTCACCGGCAATCTTCTTACCTGCTCTCTTCCCATCAGGTGGGCCGCCACCGCCGCATCCATATCCGGCTTGACTGTAACCACCCGCCCGGTCATCACCTGGCCTACCGTCGTCTTCCCCGGCGACCGGCCTGCCGCCATACAGCGAACGACCAGATCCCGGTCGGTAACCACGCCGCAAAGGGTGCCGTCCCGGTTGCAAACCGGCAGCACACCCACATTGTATGCAGACAGCAGTCTTGCCGCCACCTCCACGCTCTCTTCCCGGTTAATGGGGATCACATTGGTATTCATGATCGATTTCACCTGCATAAAACCCCTCCTTCCCGGAAAGTATTGCCTGTCCTCTTGGAAAATATACCTACATATATTATAATGTATGTAAGATTTTCCCTGCCGAAAGGTAGTACATAAGTGAAAGGAGGTTTGGCTATGGAAGACAAACGGCTTGTGGACCTACTATGGGAGCGCTCCCAGGATGCGATCCCCGCCCTTGCCCGGCAATTTGGCGATCGGCTGCAGCGCACCGCCATGAACATCTTGGGCAACAAGGAAGATGCGGAAGAAGCGGTCAATGACACCTATTTAGCCCTTTGGAATGCTATTCCGCCGGAACGGCCAGACCCCCTGGAAGGCTATGTTTACAGGACCGGTCGGAATGTGGCTCTGAAAAAGCTTCGCTTCCAAAGCGCGCAAAAGCGAAGCAGCGCGTATGACCTGTCATTGGATGAGCTGTCAGACATCCTTCCCGGAAAAAGCATCGAGGATGTTTTGGATGCCCGGGCGTTGGGACAGGCCATCGACCGGTTTTTAGCCACCCTTTCCAAATCTGACCGGATTTTATTTCTGCGCCGCTACTGGTTTGGCGACCGGGTGAAGGACCTGGCCCGAGACCGGCTCACAACGGAAAATGCGCTTTCCGTCCGGCTGAGCCGCCTGCGGCAAAAATGCAAAGACCATCTTATAAAGGAGGGCTTTTTTGATGAAGCATAAGAAGTTAAACGATGCGCTGAACGAAGTGAGCGATAAATATTTAGAAGAAGCCGCCCGGGGGCAAAAAAGAAAAGCACCCTACTGGCTGGGTGCGGTTGCCGCTGTTTTGGCGATCGCCCTGTTGTGGGGCTTCGGTGTTGCGCCCCTGATGGCAAATCGCACCCCTGCCCCCTCCTTGTCCGTTCCGGACACTACACCGCCCTACACGCTCCCTGACGAATTTCGGGGCGAAAAGGTCCCCGCCACTTTTAACCCCATCGCCTCCCCCTACCTGTTAAGTGCCCCGGTTTATCCCCAAATGGTAGGCTACGGCGCTATAGACCATCCCGCCTCTGTGCGCGAGATCCACGCCACCGACCGGGGATATGCCGATTCCTTGAAGACATTTTTTGACAGTCTCGTCAAGGAGGGGCTTGTTTCCCAAGAGGGAAATGTGGCACTCTCCCCAGTTAACATCTATTTAGCCCTTGCTATGCTGGCAGAGACTGCGGAGGGCAACAGCCGGCAGCAAATTTTGGACCTGATGGGCTTGGACAGCATTGAAGCACTGCGCAAGCAGGCAGATCAGGTCTGGCGGGCCAACTACTGGAACGACGGACTTTCTACCTCTGTGCTTGCCAGCTCCTTGTGGCTGGATGAGCGCCTTTCCTACAACGAGTCCGTTGTAAATACCCTTTCTGAAAGCTATTATGCCTCTGTTTTCAGGGGACAAATGGGAAGCCCTGCGCTGAACAGTGCTTTACAGGAATGGCTGAATAAAAATACCGGCGATCTGCTCTCCGACTATGTAAAGGATGTAAAATTAACTGCCGATGCCGTCATGTCCCTGGCAACCACCATTTACTATCAGGTGGAATGGGATCACGGTTTTGGCGCACCCCTGGAAAAAACATTTCACACACCCGAAGGCGATAAGACCGTTACCTTTATGCACCACAGCAGCCGGGGAGGATACTATTGGGGCGATGGATATAGCGCCACCGCCGAAACACTGAAAAACGGAGACACTATGTGGCTGATTTTGCCCGACGAGGGGAAGACCCCTACAGACCTGCTGTCTGAGGGCGTAGCCATCCGGGAGCTTATGGATGGCACAGAGCGTGTAAAAAGTATGATCGTAAACCTTTCCCTTCCTAAGTTTGACATTTCTTCCAAGCTGTCCCTGGTGCCCACTTTGCAGAAGCTGGGCATCACCGATGTGTTCAGCCCCATGGCTGATTTCTCCGCCTTGATCCCCCAAGCGGACGATTTGGCAAATCCCTATGTGGAAAGCATTGAGCACGCCGCCCGGGTGAGCATAAACGAAGACGGCGTTACTGCCGCCGCCTATACGCTGATCGTATCTTACGGTGCAACCGCCCCCCCTCCTGTGCAGGAGGAGATCGACTTTGTGCTGGACCGTCCTTTCCTCTTTGTGGTGGAAAGCGACAATATGCCCCTGTTCACCGGCATTGTAAATAACCCTTAACCCCGAAAGGAGAAGCCTATGAAGAAGTTGTTGACCGCTGTCCTCCTTCTCTTGGTTCTATGTATTCTTTGCAGCTGCGGCATCCCCAAAAAAGAAGCGCCCAAAAACGATATTTTCACCGATGAATTCTTTGAAGGCGTAAATCAAATAACTCTTTTGGTTATGGCCGGGCCTGTTACCGGAGAGCAAATGGAGCCGGTGATCGCGCATTTGAAGAGTTTAACACTAACGCCAACGGAAACGCGCCTTACAAATACCAGGGAAAATGGCGAGGTGCTGAACGGCGGCCCGCTGCATCTTGTTTTGGAATATGACAGCGGAGAGCAAAAAAACGCCCTTGTGTCTACAGGGATCATTACCTTTTATGGCGGCGGGAGCTATGTGGTGGAGGATGAAAACTTCTACCGCGGATTGCTTGAGGCCTTTGGTAAAACCTGGGAGGCCGAATAGACACGGTGTTTGAATACCCCCCTAACAAAAAGAGATGCACCCTGTGGTGCATCTCTTTTTGTTACTTGTTTTCTTCCGGGATGAAGTCCAGGGTGATGGATTCCACGGTGGGCTTCAATTGGGTGTACTTGACACCGGCTGCATCCAGCATCCGCTTGGAAGCTAAGGTCGCAGGGGTGGTGGCATACTTATCGGATAAGTAGAACACTTCCTTCACACCTGCCTGGATGATAGCCTTGGCGCACTCGTTACAGGGGAACAGGGCCACATACAGCCGGCTGCCCCGCAGGTCCCGGCCATTGGCGTTCAGGATAGCATTCAGCTCTGCGTGGACCACATAAGGATACTTGGTTTCCTCACCGGTGCGGTCCCAGGGGAATTCGTCATCGGAACAGCCCTTGGGCATACCGTTGTAGCCGGTGGAGATGATGATGTTATCCTGGGAGACGATGCAGGCGCCAACCTGGGTGCTGGGGTCCTTGCTGCGGCGGGCTGCCAGCATGGCGATGCCCATAAAATACTCGTCCCAACTGATATAATCGTTTCTTTTCATAAGTGCACTCCTCAATCAAAAATTTCTTTCAGGGTGTCGAAAAACTTTTTCCGTTTGGGGCTGGATTTGCCGTCGATGCTGTCCTCCAGCTTTTGGAGCAGCTCTTTTTGTTCCTTGTTTAACTTGGTTGGGGTCTCCACCACCACGGTAAACCGCTGATTGCCCCGGCGGCGGGGATTGTTTACATAGGGAATACCGATGCCGTTTAAAACGAACTCACGACCGGTCTGGGTGCCCTCCGGCAGGTCAAATTTGGTCTTGCCGTCCAGGGTGGGCACTTCGATCTCACCGCCAAGGGCCGCCTGGGTAAAGGTGATGGGCACTTCACAAAGCACATCCTGCCCATACCGCTGGAACACGGAATGGCGGCGGATAGAGATCTCCACCAGCAGGTCGCCGCTGGGCCCTCCGTTGCTGCCAACACAGCCCTCTCCCCGGACCCGGACACTTTGACCGTGATCCACGCCTGCAGGGATCTTTACATTGATCTTCTGGGTGCGACGGACCTTACCCTTGCCCCGGCAGGTAGTACAGGGATTCTTGATCACCTTGCCACGGCCGCCACACTGGGGACACTCAGAGGTAGTCTGCATCGTCATACCCATTACATTCCGGGTCGTTCTTACCTGGCCTGCGCCACGGCAGTAGGAACAGGTTTCCACAGAGCCGTCAGAAGAGCCGGTGCCGCTGCAGGCACTGCAGTTTTCAATGCGCTGGGCAGATACCTGCTTTTCCGTGCCGAAGGCTGCCTCCTCAAAGGTGACTTCCACCCGGACGCCCACATTCTCGCCCCGCATAGGTACATTTTGGGTAGAGCCCCGGCGTCCGCCGCCAAAGAATTCTCCGAATATGTCCCCAAAATCAAAGCCGCCGAAGCCCCCAAAGCCGCCGCCATTAAAGCCGCCTGCCCCAAAATTGGGATCTACGCCGGCGTGACCGTACTGATCGTACCTGGCCCGCTTTTCCTCGTCAGACAGCACCTCATAGGCTTCCCCCAGCTCCTTAAACTTTTCCTCGGCGGTCTTGTCGCCGGGGTTCCGGTCCGGGTGGTACTTCATAGCGCTTTTGCGGTAGGCCTTTTTTATTTCCTCGGCACTGGCGCCCTTTTCAACGCCCAGCACCTCATAATAATCACGCTTATTTTCTGCCATAGTTACTCCTTGATAAAGCAGAGGTAGGACAGAGGTCGCTAAAGCTGTCAAGACAAGCAACTCGACCCCGAAGTGTATGTGGATACTCGAGAGGGGAGAGTTGTGCAGTAAGTCAAAATGCCTTGCGCAGCAAGCTTGCCCCACATCCGTCAAAAATCAGAGATTTTTGCCACCTTCTCCCCAGGGAGAAGGCTTTGGGCTGTTTCTAAACCACCATTTTGCATTTTGACGTTTGGCAGCTTTAGAGACACTCTGAGGGGCGGTGAAAACCGCCCCTTATTGGTTACCAAAATTAGTCTACGGTTTCGTAGTCTGCGTCCACCACATTGTCGCCGCCGGGGGCATCCTGGCCATCCTGGGGAGCTGCGTTCTTGTACAGCTTCTCAGAAACAGCATAGAAAGCCTTTTGTACAGCATCGGTGGCATCCTTGATGGCCTGCACATCGTTGCCCTTGTTGACTTCCTTCAGGTTGTCAACAGCGCCCTGGATGGAAGCCTTCTCATCCTCGGTGATCTTGTCACCCAGCTCGCCCAGGGTCTTTTCGGTCTGATAGATCACCTGGTCAGCGGTGTTGTGGGTGTCCACCTCTTCCTTGCGGGCCTTGTCTTCCGCGGCAAACTGCTCAGCTTCCCGAACAGCCTTGTCGATGTCTTCCTGGCTCAGGTTGGTGGATGCGGTGATGGAGATCTGCTGCTCCTTGCCGGTGCCCAGGTCCTTGGCGGAGACCTTTACGATGCCGTTGGCATCGATATCGAAGGTAACCTCGATCTGAGGAACGCCCCGGGGTGCGGGGGCAATACCGCCCAGCTGGAAGCGACCCAGGGTCTTATTGTAGGCAGCCATTTCCCGCTCGCCCTGCAGAACATGGACTTCTACGGAAGTCTGGCCGTCAGCAGCGGTGGAGAAGATCTGGCTCTTGCGGGTGGGGATGGTGGTGTTGCGGTCGATCAGACGGGTGAACACGCCGCCCATGGTCTCAATGCCCAGGGACAGGGGGGTAACGTCCAAAAGAACAACATCCTTCACATCGCCGGTGAGAACGCCGCCCTGAATAGCAGCGCCTACGGCAACACATTCGTCGGGGTTGATGCCCTTAAAGCCTTCCTTGCCGGTCAGGTTCTTAACAGCTTCCTGAACAGCGGGAATTCTGGTGGAGCCGCCAACCAGCAGGACCTTGTGCAGGTCGGATGCCTTCAGACCGGCATCGGACATAGCCTGACGGACAGGCTTCAGGGTCCGCTCTACCAGATCGGCAGTCATTTCATTGAACTTTGCACGGCTGAGGGTCACATCCAGGTGCTTGGGGCCGGTGGCGTCAGCGGTGATATAGGGCAGGTTGATGGCGGTGGTGGTCATACCGGACAGCTCGATCTTCGCCTTTTCAGCAGCTTCCTTCAGGCGCTGCATAGCAACCTTATCGTTAGCCAGGTCAATGCCT
>JAZQLG010000111.1:0-5199 GCA_045542575.1 Faecousia sp. | reverse complement strand
CTCTCCTTGGCGTGTGCGCCTGCGTCGCTCACCGACCGCTGCCACTCGCTCAGGTCGCTCCTCCCGCCCCCGGCGGCGCTCCCATCGCTCCCACTTCGGGGTCGAGTTGCTTGTCTTGGCGGCTTTGGTGACCTCTGCCAGTCTGTCAAAAACAAGTTTTTTGACAGACTGAAGAGCCGGAATCTTTTGATTCCGCGTCTTGATTTTCCTGTTAAATTTTGTAATTTGTGCCTTCGGCAGCGTTGATCTCCTCCAGGCAAGAACGCATAATGTCCTTTCTGCCTCTGTTGGAAGGCACCTGCACAATGTCAAAGCCGGGGCGGCGATTGCCTTCAATGAAGGTAGCGCCCTCTTCCGTGATGGCTACATCCCAGCCAACCAGATGGATCTTGTCGCTGACCAAGGCCGCTTCCAGTGCGATCCGCTTTGCTTCCTCCCAATTGGGAATTTGATACCCATCGAACTTTATGCCGGAGGTGGGATGGACTTCAAACTCGTTCATATCCTTATCCATTGCATTGCCGATAAGCTTGCCGGTTTCAATATCCAGTGCGCAAACCATACCGCCCTGGTGGAAATTATCGCAATGGTTCACACCGTTGCCGATCCGCATCGCCGCATAAAGGATACGGGATTTGCCGTTGTAGCCAAAGGTCATAATACGCACAGTGTTTACACTGGCGGCGCACAGCCGGTTCAATTCGGAATTTTGCTTCACATAGCCTTCCACAAACAAATGCTCTTTCTGCATTTTTTCGTGGAGTGCCTGAGCGGAGCCTGCCTCTTCCCGGGTCATCTTCGCAACGCCCTTTCCCCCCAGGCCGTCATAGGGCTTGATCATAAACTCCGGATTCTTTTCCAAAAAGGCTTCCAGCTCTTCCACTGTGCCGTCGGTGAAATAATCCCGGTCGATATACTTGCTGAAATTCTTAAGGAAGTTGGGCTTGATCGTAAAGAAAGTTTTATAGGCGGAAGGGCTGACGATCTCATAAAACCGATCCTGATGCTTTATGGTGGCATACTCTGCGATCTCTTTTTTCGTTTTATTGTAGAACTTATAGTTCAGATAGTCGCTATAGCCGCAGCCGGTTTTTGCAAAACAGGAAAGAAAATTGCAAAACAGGGAAATACGGCTTCTGTTTTCCTTTTTGGAAAGAGGCTTCAGGTCCTTGTAGAACTTTCCCAGGTTACCTGCCAGAGCGTAAGAAAAAAGGCTCATTATTTGTTCCTCCGTGTACAATGAATGAGATAATGATACCATAGGCCGCCTGCCTTGTCAAGGAAGGGCCAGACGCGCAAATCTTTTATATGTATGGGTCTTCCTTTACTTTTGCTTCCTGTTGTGCTATAGTATTTCTATCATTCTTTCGAGGTTTTTCTATGAAATACTTGCAAAACCTACATCAGCACAGTACTTTTTGCGACGGTAAAAACACGCCGGAGGAAGTGGTGCTGGGCGCCATCGCACAGGGGTTTGATTCCATTGGCTTTTCCAGCCATTCTTATATGCCCTGGAATCCGGCGTATTCTGTAAAAATGAAGGATCCCACGGCCTACCGGGCAGCGCTCAAGGCACTAAAAGAAAAGTACAAAGGAAAGTTGGACATTTTCTGCGGCGTGGAAGTGGAATTCTATTCCCCCGGGGATTTTTCCGGTTTTGACTATCTCATTGGGTCTGTTCACTGCCTAACCGGTCGGGAAGGAGAGATCCTACCCTTTGACCGGGATGCCCAAACGGTTTGGGAGCTGATCGCCAATCATTTTGACGCAGACGGCCTTGCCTTTGCCCAGGCCTATTACCGCACCCTGCAAAAGCTCCCGGAAAAGGCAGACTTTGACATCTTGGGGCATTTGGATATTCTGACCAAGCACATCGAAAAAAATGCCTTCTTCGATACCCGCAGTAAGGATTACCGGAATGCAGGTATGGAAGCGATCGAGGCTCTTGCAGGCAAGATCCCCTATTTTGAAGTAAACACCGGGGCCATCGGGCGGGGTTACCGCACTGCCCCCTACCCTATGGACTTTTTCCTGCCGGAGCTAAAGCGGCTGGGCTTTGGGGCTGTTATCTCTTCTGACTGCCACGATATCCGCAAGCTGGCGATCGGCTATGATATAGCAGAGGAAATGCTGAAAAAGGCAGGCTTCAGGGAGTATTACATTTTGACGGACAACGGCTTTGTGCCTGTGGAATTCTGAGGTATTCAATGGATATTATCAAATACATAATGGTGGCTTTCGCCCTGCTTGCCTCCATTGACCGGATCTTCGGCAACCGGCTTGGTCTGGGCAAGGAATTTGAGCGGGGTCTGATGCTTACCGGCACGACCATTCTTTCTATGGCCGGTATGCTGGTCCTTGCCCCAACCATCGGGGACCTTTTAGCACCCCTTTGCAACTGGTTTTACGGTGTTTTCCGGATCGATCCTTCGGTGATCCCCGCATCGCTGCTGGCAAACGATATGGGCGGTGCCGCCACCGCCTTGATCGTGGCAAAGGACCCCGCTTTAGGCAATTTCAACGCCTTCATCGTCAGCTCCATGATGGGTGTTACCTTCTCCTATTCCCTGCCCTTTGCAATGACGGTTGTTAAGCCGGAAAAGTATAACGATCTGTTCTTAGGCTTCCTTTGCGGCGTGCTCACCGTGCCGATCGGCTGCTTTGTTGCCGGTCTGATGTGCGGCATCCCTTTGGGTTGCCTGCTTCTTTCCCTTTTGCCTCTGCTTGTCATCTCCGCAGTGATCGCTTTGGGACTGCTGTTTTTCCAGAAAGTCACCCTGGCTATTTTCCGAATCTTCGGGCAATTTATCCGCATCGTCATTATTGTGGGTCTTGCGCTGGGCCTATTCACCCTCCTGACAGGTATCAGGACTCTGCCCAACCTGGATTCCTACGAAAATGCCGCCATGGTCTGCGTCAACGCTACGGCTATGATGACCGGCGCATTTCCTTTGATCTTCTGTCTTTCCAAGGCGCTGCAAAAGCCCCTTAAGAAGGTTGGCGCCAGGCTATCGGTGAACGAAACCTCTGCTATGGGCTTTGTTTCCACCATTGCCACCAGCACCGTCACCTTTGAAATGATGAACGATATGGATAGCCGGGGCGTTATGCTGAACGGTGCCTTTGCCATTTCTGCAGGCTTCACCCTTGCCGGACATTTGGCCTTCACCTTTGCCCTGTGCCCTCAGATGGTCGGCCCTATGATCGCAGGCAAGCTGGTGTCCGGCTTTACCGGCCTTGCTGTGGCGCTGCTGCTGTTTAAGAACAAAAAGTAAAAGTTGCGGTTGGATAGTTCCAACCGCAACTTTTATTTGCATACTTTATAGGTTCTTTCCAAAAGAAGTGACATCAGCACAAAAGCGCCGCCAAAATAGATGGGCAGAAGCCACATCCCCACAAGCTGACCGATCAGTCCGAAGAAGGGAGAAAGGAGCATTGAGCCCATATAGGCAAAGCCCATTTGAATACCGATAATAGCCTGGGTCTTATCCTCCCCAAATACATTGGGGGTGGCGTGCATAATGCAGGGATAAATGGGGGCGCAGCCAAGCCCCATCAGAATAAGCCCCATAATGGGCAGCGCGGAAATTTCCAGGGGCAAAAGCAGACATGCAGTGCCCAGGGCAGCAATTCCTGTGCCTAAACGGATCATTCCTCTGTCCCCTACCCGGTCTGCAACAAAACCGGATAAAAACCTTCCTGCGGTCATACCCATAAAGAACATTGCCGCTAAGGATGCGGCCTGCCCTTCCGGGAAAAGGCGGGCTTTTACCAGGTAGGAGCTTGCCCAGTGCATAACCGTAGACTCTGCGGCGCAATAGAAAAGGAACCCAAAGAGCCACAATTTTGCCCCCTTTATCCGCAGAACGCCGCGAATTCCCAAGATCTTCTCTTCTTTTTTCTTTTGCGCCTGTTTTTCGGTTGTCCGCCAAAGAGAGAAGCTGCACAAAAGCAAAACGCCGATCACTGCCTGCAGGGCGGCTACCGACTGGTAGCCTGTATGGTAGGTGGCATTTGTCAGGCAGTAGCCCATTATGTAGGGGCTTATGATGGTGCCCACACCCCAAAAGCAGTGAAGCCAGCTCATATGCCGGGAATTATAATGGATCGCCACATAGTTATTCAAGGCCGCATCAATGGCGCCGCCCCCTAAGCCATAGGGAATGGCCCACAGGATCAGCATCCAGAAGCGGCTACTGAAGGAAAAGCCCACCAGTGCCGCTGCTGTGAGAAAAATGCTGACAGTAGTCACCTTCCAGGTGCCAAAGGTCTTGGTCAGCCGTTCAGAAAAGACGCTTGCACAGATGGTGCTCAAAGAAACGGTCATCGTCACCATACCCATATAGGAGATGGGCACAGAAAGCTCACCGTGTAAAATGGGCCAGGCCGCGCCAAGCAAGGAGTCCGGCAGGCCAAGGCTGATAAAAGCCAGATAAATAAACGCAAGTAGTAGTGTTACCATTTTAGAGTTCCGTCACCAATTCATCCATAGCTTTCCGCTTTTTGTTGCGGAGGGGCTCATCCTTGGCATAGCCCAAGGTGATCACAAGCCGCACTGTGCCATCCAAATGGCAAAGCTTGCAGATATCATCATTGTCAAACCAGCCCAAGATACAGCTGCCCAGACCTTGGGCAGCTGCTTCTGCGGTAATGTAGGCGGCTACGATGCCAATGTCGATGGAGCGGTAATCGTTGCCCTTTACCTTTGCGCCCAGGGCCGCAGACTTCACATAGGGCTTTTCGGAGATCACCAGAAGCACCGGTGCATCGGCGGCAAACTTGTTCATTCCCATACCCATGGTGGCCTTTGCAACCTGCTTGGCAGTTTCGCCCCGGCAAACCGTAATGTGATAGGGCTGCCCGTTGCAGGCAGAGGGCGCAAGCCTTGCACTCTCCAAAATAGCATTCAGTTTTTCCTGTTCCACAGGCTTTTGGGCATCGTACTTGCGGCAGGACTGCCGATTGCAGGCGATTTCATAAAAGTTCATATTCATACTCCTGTCTCAAATAGATTTAGCAAAAAACGGTTTTTAGTTCTTCTTCCGTTCGCTGGTAATAGACTTCGCTGATATTACTATCCAGAAACACAGGTAACATTTCACCAAAGCCGTCAATGAGCTTATCTGACTTTGCAAGCTCTGAAAGAGGATACCAAAAAATATCCCCCTCGTTAGAAGCTTTCAGCTCACCCGTAAATGT
>JAZQLG010000110.1:0-2466 GCA_045542575.1 Faecousia sp. | reverse complement strand
CCGGTGCAGGAACCTACAATATCTGGACATTCACCGGCGAGGCCAAGGTCCATGCAACCATCTACATGAAGGACATCACCATTACCCCTGCAGCCTAAACTGAAACGCGCAGTTTAGAACCAACAAAACAATGCGGACCTGGCGAAAGCCAGGCCCGCAAACCATTTATGTGCAACATGTAGGGTCCTCGTTCTTGACGGACCAAAACTATAAAAAGTGGGCATCACAATGATGCCCATTTTTCCTTTGTAATAGCATAAATTCGGGTCAGACCGTAGGCACCGTCTTCATAAGTGCCGGTCATTTCCATACCGATGGCGGCGGCAAGACGCCAGGAGGCGGTGTTATCTTCTGTCATATAACTGTAGAGGGAGTCATAGTCTAAATGGGTGAAGGCCCAATCTCTTACGGCGGTAGCGGCCTCCTTGCCGTAGCCCTGACGCCAGTAGGGGTGGTGGATGTGATAGCCGAGCTCCGGCAAAAGCTTGCCATCAATATTCTGCAAGGTAACGCCGCAATCACCCAAAAGGGCCCCGGTCTCCTTACTGACCAGCGCCCACCAGCCAAAGCCCAGCTTTTCGTAGTTTTCCATACTCCAATCGATCCATTGGCGGGTACCTTTTTCATCGTAAGGCTTGGGGTAATGGGCCATGGTGATGGGGCTGGAAAGAATTTCCAAAAGAGAGGCAAAGTCCTGGGGGGTGTATTCCCGCAAAACGAGCCGTTTTGTTTCCAAAATTACCATATAGAGGGCCTCCATAGATAGAAAATATGGCAAACATGATAAAGTGCCAAACATTGACAAGAAAAATCCGCTATGCTACAATTATATCTATATTTTTCCTCTTGTAAAGAGAGGAAAAATGACCGAACATGAAGAAAACGGAGGAAAAGAAAATGAATGCTTATGTAGAGCGCGTAATTGACTATGTCAGAAAAAAGCACGGTGACGAACCGGAGTTTGTACAGACCGTGGAAGAAGTGTTTACTTCCATTGCGCCTATGATCGACAAGCACCCCGAATACGAAAAGGCTGACCTGCTGACCAGAATGGTAGAGCCTGAGCGTATGTTCACCTTCCGTGTTGTTTGGACTGATGACAACGGCCAGACCCATACCAACATTGGCTACCGCTGCCAGTTTAACGGCGCTATCGGCCCCTACAAGGGCGGCCTGCGGTTCCAGTCCAATGTGAACCCCAGCGTTATCAAGTTCCTGGGCTTTGAACAGACCTTTAAGAACAGCCTTACCGGCCTGCCTATGGGCGGCGGCAAGGGCGGCTCTGACTTTGATCCTGCCGGCAAGTCCGATGCAGAAGTGATGCGCTTCTGCCAGAGCTTTATGACCGCTCTGTACCGTTATATCGGACCCGATATCGACGTTCCTGCCGGTGATATGGGCGTGGGCGGCAGAGAGATCGGCTACCTGTTTGGCCAGTACCGCCGCCTGAAGGGCGTTTGGGAAAACGGCGTGCTCACCGGTAAGGGCTTCTCCTACGGCGGCAGCCTGATCCGTCCCGAAGCCACCGGCTACGGCGCGGTTTACTACCTGCAGGAAGTGCTGAAGCACGAAAACGACTCCATCGAAGGCAAGCGTATTGCCATCTCCGGCTACGGCAACGTGGGCTGGGGCATTATGAAGAAGGCTGCTGAGCTGGGCGCAAAGGTCACCTACTTTGCAGGTCCTGACGGCTACATCCACGATCCCGACGGTGTTACCGGTGAAAAGCTGGACTTCATTCTGGAAATGCGGGCCAAGGATCCTATGCACTGCAAGCCCTATGCGGATAAGTACGGCGTGGAGTTCGTTCCCGGCGAAAAGTGCTGGGGCGTGAAGGATGTGGACATTTATATGCCCGCCGCCACCCAGAACGATGTCCGTATGGAATCTGCGGAAAAGATCGCCGCTTCCGGTGTGAAGTACTACATCGAAGTTGCCAATATGCCCACCACCAACGATGCACTGGACTTCCTGCGCAAGCAGCCCCATATGATCGTTGCGCCCTCCAAGGCTGTTAATGCCGGCGGTGTGGCTGTTTCCGGTCTGGAAATGAGCCAGAACTCCGAGCGCCTTGTTTGGACTGCTGAGGAAGTGGACGAAAAGCTGAAGGGCATTATGAAGGTCATTCACGCCATGAGCGTGGAAGCCGCCGAAGAATACGGCCTGGGTTACGACCTGGTGGCCGGTGCCAACTTGGCAGGCTTTAAGAAGGTTGCCACTGCCATGATGGAGCAGGGCGCATTCTAAATTACATAGCAAACCGCCCGGGAAACTCCCGGGCGGTTTTTACATGAAAGGAGGCTCCCTTGTGCAAAGGGAGCTGGCTCGCTGAAAGCGAGACTGAGGGATTGTAAACGTAGTACAATCCTCCCGTCAGCCTGCGGCTGCCACCCTCCTTTACACAAGGAGGGCTTTGTGTGCAATTTATTCTTTGTCCATTGTCCGCATTGCCTTTACTAAGTCATA
>JAZQLG010000109.1:0-4658 GCA_045542575.1 Faecousia sp. | reverse complement strand
ACGCCCCCTTATGTAGGATAATAACTACATGAGGGGGCGTTATTATGTCTAAGCGAAAATACACACACTTTACTACAATAGAACCAGTCATCATAGCAATGCGAGAATCCGGGCATACGAACCGAGAAATAGCAGACCATCTTGGTGTAGAGAAACGGCAAATTGAATGCTGGGTAAATCGCCGTAATCGCAAGCAAAAGAAAATAGAAGCCGGTATTCCACCTAAGCCAAAAGGTCGGCCTAGGGTACGGCCGTTAACTACCACAGAGGAATACGAACACGAAATAGCAAAGTTAAAAATGGAGAACAAGTTACTGCGGGATTTTCTGCAATCAACCGAAAGGATGTGAGGCCAATAGTAAAGTATGCTATCATTTACCGTCACCGTGAGGAATATCCCGTGTCTGTTATGTGCAAGTTCTTCGAGGTATCACGAAGTGGTTACTATGATTTCGTGAAGCGGTTAGGAAGGCCTGAGCTAGATGCAGATCTGGCTGAGCAGATCCGGATATGTCAGCGCACCACCGATAAGACCTACGGCTACCGTCGGGTTTGGCTATGGCTAGAACGCAAAAATATACACAGAAATCCCAAAACCGTACTGCGAGTAATGAGAAAATACGGGTTATTATCAGAGATTCGTCGACGCAGAAAGTGGGTGAATCTTGGTCAACAGATGCACAAATATGATAACCTGCTGAAACGGCAATTCAGAGCAGATAGGCCGAACGCAAAATGGGTCACAGATATTTCTTACATCCACACCAAGGAAGGAGTTCTGTATTTGTCTATGATCCGTGATCTATATGACAACAGTATTGTTGCTTATAAGACAGCTACACAGCAAACAGTCAGCCTCGTCCTGGATACAATTCGCCTAGCGTTGAAGAAAGAGAAAAAGAGAGTCGCTGCGGAGTTGCAGCTCCACAGCGACCAAGGGTTTCAATACACTTCACAGGGGTATTTCAACCTAACTCAATCTTATGGTATTACGCCGTCAATGTCAAGCAGAGGAAATCCCTATGACAATGCTATGGCTGAAAATTTCTTCTCTATTCTAAAGACAGAGTGCATTTACAGACACAAACCAAGGACATTCAGTGAAGCAAACGAATTGATTGATAGATACATTCATTTTTACAACCACGAAAGAATCCAGATAAAAACCGGAGTGGCGCCGCTAACGCTTCGCCACTCCGCTTGAACTTAAATTATTCTACTAAGGTACGCGTTTTTGTGCTGTCCGCACAAACTGGGGCTGACTAAAATCGCAACACGCTGTTTTTTAGCTCTCCATCTGCTTTCCAAGAAAGGCGGCTGCGGTCTGGGCCAGCTTCCGCTCTGCTTCTGTGGGAACGGCAGGCTGCTCCGCAAGCAGAAGAACGCCGCCCAAAAGATCTCCCTGGCACAAAATAGGCGCCGCCACACGCAGGTGGTGCTTACCGTTTTCCTCGCTGACCGGCACCAGCGGCTCCGCCGGGGCGTAGCAGTATACCTTCCGCTGATCCAAAAGCCGGGAAAGGGCCGCAGAGCAGGGCTTTTCCAAAAGCTCCTTTTTGGGTACGCCGGAGAGGGCAATGATGCTGTCCCGGTCAGCAACCGCCACCGCCACCCCGGCCTGCTCCGCCATAGACTGGCAAAGCTGGGAGGACATCTCCAAAAGATCTCCCATAGGGGAATATTTCCGGAAGATCACACCCCCATCCTTCTCTGTGTAGATCTCCAACGGGTCGCCTTCTCTAATCTTGAGAGTTCTTCTGATTTCTTTAGGGATAACAATTCTTCCCAAATCGTCCACTCTTCTGACAATTCCAGTTGCTTTCATATATCTTTCTCCTTTTCTGCGGCATCCCTTGGCCCCCTCGCTGAGGGGGCTGGCAGAAATCTTTGATTTCTGACTGGGGGAGTATCCTATCGACATGCGACACTCCCTCCGTCTTCGCTGCGCTCAGCCACCTCCCTCAAAGAGGGAGGCAAGGCCGCCTACAATTCTACAAATTACGCTGTTAGTATCTGTAAAAGGCAGAAGATTATACCGCAAGAAAAGAAAAACTCCTCTGCGTAAAACAGAGGAGTTTTGTCGTATCGTCACGCAATCAGTTATACACCACGAACGCCGTTAAAGCTAATCTTAAATGATGTTGCTTTACATTGTGCTTTTGCAATAGCTGCAACTTTTTGTTTTGCTTCTTCCGAACTCCGTGCTTCAACAACCATTTTTTGCAAAGGCCGCTCATTTGTATTGTACGAAACTTCCCAACGCATAGTGTTCCCCCCCATTTTACTATATTAGATACAATAGAATCTTACTTGTTTTTAATCATATCAGCCATAGCTTTATCCATATTGGCCTGTGCCCGGGCTGCATTGGCGGCATTTCCGGTGATTGTGGCACCTGCCTTCAGATTCGCCTCCCGCCGGTATCTGGCAGCGGCCTCTCTTGCTGAGCTGCTGCCGGACCCCTTGGCCATAATCATATCTGCCATTGCTTTGTCCATTTGCTCCTGTGCTTTTGCTGCACTGTGTCTATTGCCTGTGCTGACAGCGCCGGCCTTCAACGTTGCGGCCCTGTCATATCGTTGTTTTGCGCTTCTGTACTGGCTATCATCTTTATCACTTTGGCTCTCGCTCGGCTGGCTCTTTCCCCAAGTAAACAGCAGCAGGACTACAAAGCACAATGCCAGCGGCAGGCTGCATACCTTCAGGGCAATGCGCACCCAAACAGGAAACTTTCTTATAAGGCCTAACAGCCCCAACACCAAGGCGGCAACTAAAATTGTTATAATCTTTATTCTGCCGTTATTGCTAAACAATGTATCTGATAGCGAACCCAGTTCTACCACTCTGTACTCTAAATCTTTTATGTCGCTGCTGTTCATGTTTTTAAAAAGATCGTAGGTTTCTTCTCCCAGCAGGTTGTATTCACTGCATCTAAATGCAAGGGTTGTGAAGCCGTTGGCTTTAATGTTCCCCGAATACATGAGATTTCCGCTTGCCGAAAAGGTTGAACCATTCAGCGAATTAAGCTTGACGACCTCGTTGTCTGTAACAACCTGAAACGTATAGCTGTCTATTTCATGCTCGGAGCTGTTGTAAACCTCCAAAAGCACATATTTTTCGTTTCCTTCTTCCCACGTGCTCACATATTCTATACTCAGAAAATCCGGCTCTTTCCAAACGAACGGAGTGGAAAGCCAGTCTTTGATGTTGTTGTAACCCACAAAGCAAAGCAGTCCGATGACAATAGCTATCATAAGAATGATCACAATACAGTTTTCTGTTTTTTTGCTCATTTTTTATGCCTCTTCCCTCAGTTATAATTTTAGCAAGGACTCATTGTGTTCCAGGCTCCACACATTTTGCTTGCGACTATACACGATGCTCTCGCCGGACATATTCAGCGTTTCGATATATCGGGTCACAGAACGGGGAGAAAGCTCCAGTCTGTCTGCAATTTCTTTCGAGGAAATGCCGGGGTTTTCCGTGATCATTCTTAGGATGATCAGCGCATACGATATGGACCTGCTAAAGCTCTCCGCATTTTTCCGTTGCTTTTTGGCAGCCAGCAGCAAGTACTTCAGGTTTTCCTCCAGCTCATCAAATCCTCCATAAACGACCATACGGCTGCTTACATCCAGCTTTCCGCAGTCACCAACCAAAACCACAGACTCAGAAAACGCGGGAACCTGCCTGTAATAGGCCCACAGCTGCCGCAGCTCATCCTCCGGCATGTTGTCCACATTTACAATGATCATCAGATGATCAATTGCAAACAGGTCTGTTGCGTAGGCTGCGCAAAACAGCTCCATCGCATTTTTGGTCAACGCCCCATTGATGATCTCGTTTTGCTCCCCGGAAAAACCAAACACTGCCACAGTGCTTTTTTGTTGCGATTGTGCTTTGTTCACTGTCCTCACCTCATACCTATCATAGCACACGCAAACGACAACTGTATTGCGTGTAAAACAAAAAAACTGAAATTTCACACGCATTATACAGCAATCTCACGGCGATTACAACTGATTGCCGGAAAACAGCCTCCGCCCTGGCGTCTGACCTCTTCTTCCCCTTACCGAGAGATACAAAAACGCCACCGGGGGACCGGTGGCGCTTTTGCGTAAGTATTTGGTTTACATAAGCTGGCGAATCAGTGCCTTCATATCTTCAACGGAGGCTTCCTTGGGGTTGCCGGGTGCGCAGGCATCGGCATAAGCGGACTGGGCCAAAAATTCCAGATCCTCTTCCTTGATGGCGGGCAGCTTGGTGGGGATGCCCACATCCACGCTGAGCTGACGGACAGCATCCACAGCAGCCTTGCGGTAAGCAGCCTGGTCCATACCGGTGGTATCCACGCCCATGGCTTCGGCGATGGCCTTATACTTTTCGCCGGTCACATCGGCGTTAAATTCCATAACGATGGGCAGCATCATAGCGCAAGCTACGCCGTGGGGGGTGTCATACACAGCGCCCAGGGTGTGGGCCACGGAGTGGGCAATACCCAGACCGACATTGGAGAATGCCATGCCGGTGACGAACTGACCCAGCGCCATGCCTTCACGGCCTTCAGGATCATTCTCAACAGCGCCACGCAGGCTCTTGCCGATCAGACGGATAGCTTCCAGGTTGAGGCAGTCAGGCAGAGCCCAGGCGCCCTTGGT
>JAZQLG010000108.1:0-5751 GCA_045542575.1 Faecousia sp. | reverse complement strand
GATGGTCTGCTATTTCTCGGTTCGTATGCCCGGATTCTCGCATTGCTATGATGACTGGTTCTATTGTAGTAAAGTGTGTGTATTTTCGCTTAGACATAATAACGCCCCCTCATGTAGTTATTATCCTACATAAGGGGGCGTTTTGTCTATTGTCCGTTTTTACTGGAGCTGTTCAATTTTGCAACACGCTGTTTTTAATAATATTGGTAGGGGCGAACTGCGTTCGCCCGGTCACGTCTTTTTTACGAATTTTTCCTTGCATTTGGGGCAGGAAATGCTGATCTTGCCTTTGCCTCGGGGGACTCTCACCTGCTGGCGGCACCGGGGGCAGCTATAATAGCGGTGCTGCCGGTCGGTCCATTTTTGCTTCCAAAGCAAAAAGCGCCGGTTTTCCTGGTAGCGCTTATAGGTGTTCCGGGAGAAGGTGCGAAACAGGCTGTAGCCTAAAAGACTGTAGCTAAGCAGCATACAGCAAAGATTCAAGAGGGGCAGCCGGACGAAAAGACCGACCAACGAAAGGATCAGACCTGCTGTCAGCAGCACCATATTCAGCTTGTCTGTTCCGTACCGGCCGGACATAAACCGGACAAACGCCATTTTGATACGACCCATGGTATCACCTGCTTTTTGTGAGTTGTTTTTATTATAGCCTTTTTTCTGCGAATTGCAACCAAAGGGGGAATTTGTTTACGGATTATTTAATATTTTTCTTCAAACGGTTGCACTCCGGGAAAGAGTGATGTATAATTAGAATGTAAAATTTTGGGCAAAGGCTCATATATATTTAGGAGGAGATCACAATGTTTCAGGCAATGATT
Source organism: Faecousia sp. (assembly GCA_045542575.1). Taxonomy (GTDB): domain Bacteria; phylum Bacillota; class Clostridia; order Oscillospirales; family Oscillospiraceae; genus Faecousia. The sequence goes on along the minus strand of JAZQLG010000108.1, from coordinate 4,933 downwards.
GATGTTTTGAAGGCCAACCCCCGGAAGATCGTTTTCACCGAGGGCCACGATGCCAGAATCCTGGAAGCCACCGCACGGCTGAAGGAAGGCGGCTTCCTGACCCCCATCCTGGTGGGCAATGTGGACGAGGTAAAGGCCAACGCCGCAAAGGGCGGCTTTAACATTGAGGGCGTGGAAATTTTAGACCCCGCTACATACGCCGGTATGGACGAAATGGTGGAGACCATGGTTGCTCTGCGTAAGGGCAAGATGAGTGCCGATGAGTGCCGCGCTGCTCTAAGTAAGGGCAACTACTTCGGCACTATGCTGGTGAAGATGGGCTATGCGGACTCCCTGCTGGGTGGCGCTACCTACTCCACTGCCGATACGGTCCGTCCCGCTCTGCAGCTGGTGAAGACCAAGAAGGGTGCCAACCTGGTGTCTTCCTGCTTCATCCTGGTCCGCGGCGACGAGAAGATCGCCATGGGCGACTGTGCTATCAACCTCAGCTATGAGGACAGCGTAGACAAGGAAGGCAATGTGACTGTTTCTGCTGCCCGCAAGCTGGCAGAGGTAGCCATCGAGACCGCCAAGACCGCCAAGGTCTTCGGCATTGACCCCAAGGTTGCTATGCTGAGCTTCTCTACCAACGGCTCCGGCAAGGGCGGCACTGTAAAGCTCAGCCACGATGCTACTGCAGTTGCCAAGGAGATGGACCCCGAGCTGGCGATCGACGGCGAAATGCAGTTTGACGCCGCCGTTGCTCCCGAGGTGGGCCAGCTGAAGTTCCCCGGCTCCCCTGTTGCAGGCTATGCCAACACCTTCATCTTCCCCTGCATCGAGGCAGGCAACATCGGCTACAAGATCGCCCAGCGTCTGGGCGGCTACGAAGCCTACGGCCCCATTCTGCAGGGTCTGGCTGCTCCCATTAATGACCTGAGCCGTGGCTGCAACGCCGACGAAGTATACAAGATGGCAATCATCACCGCCGCGCTGGTGTAAAAGCGTGTATGGAAAAGAAAGGAAGATCATTATGAAAAAACTGTTTGCGATCCTTTTGTCCCTGGTTATGCTCTTCAGCCTGGCTGCCTGCACCCCCGGCGGCGACAAAAAGGACCCCCTTGTAGGCACCTGGGAAGGCACTATGGATCTGGGCGCTATGTTGGGTGCTGTTATGCAGGTGGACATCGATGAAAAGATCAGCTGCAAGATGACCTTTACCTTCAAGGAAGATGGCACCTACTCCATGCAGATGGACAAGGACAACGTAGAAGCTGCAATGGAAAAGGTTATGGACTTTGTCATCGATATGCTTGTTGATGTCTATGAACAGCAGGGTGTCGACCTGGAGGCTGAGCTGGCAAAAGAAGGCATGACCATGGAGGATTTCATTGAGACCGTTATGGGAGAAGTCAGCCTGGAAGATGCCATCGGCGAAACAGAGGCATCCGGCTACTATAAGTATGAGAACGGCAAGCTCTACACAGTGGACGAAAAGGAAGAGCTGGAGGGCGACCTGGAAGACATGGAATGTACCCATATCACCCTGGAAGGCAACACCATGCAGTTTACCGATATGGAGCAGGATGGGGAGAAGCTGTCTGAGCTGATGCCCGGTATGTTCCCCATGGTATTTACCAAGAAGTAATTACAGAACAAAATTGGCCACCATTCGGTGGCCAATTTTTATTTCGTTTCTTCTTTGTACTGTTTGTAAAACCTTTGCAGGAGGGCAAGGCGGGGGTTTGCCAACGCTTTGGCTTCCGGGGTGGATAAAAGATCGTAAAGCAAAAGGAGCTTTTCTTCAAAGTGGGCAAGGCTTTCAGAAAGGGGTCTTCCCTTTGCGCCCCCATAGGCAAAGGTACGGGCGATCCCAATTGCACCCATAGCATCCAGCCGGTCTGCATCCTGCACGATACAAATTTCCACAGGCGTTCCCTCCGGCAGCCTGGGATGCTTTCGGAAAGAAATATAAGAAATAGCGGAAAGAACAAAGCCAATATCGTCTTTTCCCACACCTGCTGTCTGCAAAAAAGCCGCAAGGGAAGGGGTTTCCGCCCGGGCTGCCAATTTATCATCCTGCATATCGTGCAGCAAGGCCAAAAGCTCTGTGCGGAAAGGATCTGCCTGCGGGTAGCTTTTTAGTAATTTTTGGGACAGGGCCACTACCCTTAGAATGTGGGAAGGGTCATGGGCCGGATCATTTGCACCCATTGCATTCAAAACAAACCCTTCTACCTTCTGCAAAATCGCCTTTTCTCGGTTTTCCATTCGCACACCCCCCGGTTATTTTATATAAATCATTATCCATTGTCAATTGTCCGTAAAAAAGCGGTGCTTGTGGCGTGTTGCCCAAGCACCGCTTTTTATTTACATACGGGTGCGGGAGGGGGCACGGCGATGGTTTCGCCTGCCTTTACGCAGTAGATCACTCTGTCCCGGAAGAACCAAACATCGGTCCGGGTGGGATTGTAGATCCGCAGGCTGTCCGCACTGTACACTAAGCTGTTGTAGGCCTGGGTGTACTCGTAAATTTCCATATTGGTGGCGTACCAGGTATCCTCCATGCCGGACAGCTCCTTGCAGATGTCCTCCAAAAGCTCCCAGTTGTTGTACTTTTTGAATTCCCAGCTATGTCCGTAGAGGTAGAAAAGTCGGGGATAGGTGTCGGAAATGTACTGTTTTTCCTCTTTCAGTGCCTTAAACCGGGCAATATAGTCCATAATTTGAGGGTCGGCGTGGCGGGCGGTAGGAGCCCAGAAGTACCAATCCTGAGGCACTTTGAATTCCGGATTTTCAAAAGCGGAGGTGCGGCAGTAGGCCATATCCAGTCCCCGAAGAAGCGCCTTGAAGGACTCCATATCGGAACCGTTGTCAAAGTGACCTAAACCGTTGTCCGGCGTAGCCATACCCCGGATAAAGCCGCCGAATTTTTCTTCCAGTTCCAGCCGGCAGCGGAGCATATCCCGAATAGCCTCAATGGGACGGTGGGAGCAGACGGACCAATGCTCGTAGCCGTGGTTCGCCACCTCGTGGCCCTTATCTAAAATATGGGTCTGAATGTCCTGGGCGGTCATCCATTTTCCTTCCGGGTCGGTGCTTATATAGCCGTTATTAATATTAAATGTACCCTTCAGGCCGTATTTGTCCAGGGTTTGCGCCAGGCGGATGTCGGTACGGAAGCCGTCATCGTAGCTGAAGGTAACGGCCTTGTACTTGCCGCCGGGGAAGCGCATAAACATATACATAGTTATACCTCGTTTTCTTCTGCCAAAGCGGCTACCCGCTGCTTTTCCTTTTCTGCGGCATTGATGATAAACCAGAAGCCGACCATAATGGCCAGCATAGCACCGGCAATGATATAAAGGGCCGGATTATAGGTGCCGAACAGATCGAAAATGGCATTGGCCACAGGGGTGCCGAAGGCAAAGCCGGCGGTGTTCACGGACACGAAAATGCCCATGATCCGGGCGTTGTCCTTCTCGCCGAACAGGTCGGCGGCGATCAGGGGCACCATAACGGTCTCCAAAGGAAGGGCCAGCGCAGCCAGTGCGCCCCAGGCAAAGGCGAAGATCACGCCAGTACCGCTGCCGCCGGCCAGAGCCAGAGCAACAAAGGAGCAAACACCGCAAAACTCACAGATCAAAAGGGTTTTCCGCAGACCGATCTTATCGTAGCTGAAGCCGGCCAGGAATTTGGAGAAGCACAGCACCACGGAGTGGGCAGAAAGAACAGAGGCGACCATTCCCTTGTCGATCCCCACATCCTTCAGGTGGGTGCCTGCAATGCCGGTGATACCCTGCAGACCCATGCCGGTGACAAACACACAAATGGCAGCACCGTAGAACCAGGGCTTCCGGAGGGCATCAGCCAGGGTGATGCCGGCCCAGGCTTTGCCCCGGGTCTTCTTTTTGCCGACGGCGGCCTTCGGACCCTTAGGCTCCCGGACAAGGCAGGTTGCGATCACACCGGTAACAGCCAGCAAAATGGCCACCAGGTAATAAGCATTGCGATAGCCGAAGGGGTTACCCTGTTCATAAATAATCGGGGTGACGATCTGGGCTGCCAAAGCACCGCCCAAACCGTTGGCGCAGAGGGCAAAGCCTGTAACGGTGCCCCGCTTTTCCGGATACCACCGGCCCACCAGGTAGCTGACCATGGTGGTAGTACACCAGGAAAGGCCGATGCCTAAGAAAGTGCCGCCCAGGTAGAAAACGGCCACATTGGTTGCCGTTGCATAAATAAGGGTGGAGGCGATCAGGCACAGAAAACCTGCGCCAACCAGCTTCCGGGGACCGAATTTCACGATCAGGGTGCCGAAGAACAGGTTGACAACAGAGGTTGCCACATAGCGGAAGCTGTCGTTAATGGAGAAAAGACTCCGCTTGATGTTCAGGGCCTCGGTGATGGCGCCTAAATAAAGGCTTTTATTGCTGCTGCAAAAGCCCAGGCAGACAAAGCCCATACAGAAGCAGGCGGCAACCACCAATATGCCGGGCCAGTTCAGCTTTTTTTGCTTTAAATTCATTCTTTGCACATCTTCCTTCAAAAGTTAGCGGATCTTTTCCAGCAGACGAAGGCCGTTTTCAATCATCATTTCGCCGCAGCCGGACTTCAGACGGGAGCCTCTTGTTTCATAGGAGGCTTCAATGTAGTTTTGCTCCATACCCACATAGCCCCAGTGGCCGTTGGTCAGGCAGCAGGGCAGCACCAGATCCCAGCCGGGAGCCTGCTTCAGAGCCAGGCCCAGCGCGGTAAAGGGCTCACAGGGAAGGCCGATCATTGCCACATTGCCGATGGCAACGGCAAGTTCCTGGCAGAGGTCACCAAAGCCGCCAAGACAAGCAACTCGACCCCGAAGTGGGAGCGATGGGAGCGCCGCCGGGGGCGGGAGGAGCGACCTGAGCGAGTGGCAGCGGTCGGTGAGCGACGCAGGCGCACACGCCAAGGAGAG
>JAZQLG010000107.1:0-7818 GCA_045542575.1 Faecousia sp. | reverse complement strand
CCCCGAAGTGGGAGCGATGGGAGCGCCGCCGGGGGCGGGAGGAGCGACCTGAGCGAGTGGCAGCGGTCGGTGAGCGACGCAGGCGCACACGCCAAGGAGAGCACCGGGCACCGCAACAGAATCGTGGATACTCGAGAGGGGCGAGTTGCGCAGTAAGTCAAAATGCCTTGCGTAGCAAGCGTGTTGCCCCACATCCGTCAACTCTTACGAGTTGACACCTTCTCCCCAGGGAAAAGGCTGTGAAGTGCCGTCTTTTTATTATCTTGCATTTTGACGGTTGGCGGCTTTTTTGACGCTATGACGGGGCTGTGTAAACAGCCCCGCCTCCGGACACTATGCCCGGTCAAAGAGGAAAGAAAATGAAATCAGTTTTGCGCCAGGAACATTTCGGGATCCACCGCTTCCCCATTCAGGGAAACACTGAAGTGAACATGCTCGCCGATGGCATATTCCATTATGGCGGTTTTGCCCACAGTGCCGATCACCTGGCCGGATGTGACACTCTGGCCAGGGGTAACTTTTGTTTCAGCGTGCAGGCTGGAATAGCGGGTAGTGTAATCATTTTCGTGGCGAATCACCACGGTTGTGCCCAGCAGCTCATCCTCAAACACGGCATACACTTCCCCATCTGCCGCTGCGAGGACCTCTGTGCCCTCCTGGGCTGCAATATCAATGCCGTTGTGGACCCGCCAATCCCGGGTTGTGGGATTATAGCAGAGGCAGTCCATAGCATACTCCAGCACCGTTTCTCCGGCTACCGGGCGAACGACCTTCTTAGGCTTTTTGTTTTCGCCGCCCTGTGGGTTGGTAGGATCGGGCTGAGAAGGATTTGTACCGGGTCCGGTATCCCCCGGGTTGGTCCCCGGCAGAGTATTGTTGATGTCCTGCACGCCCGCAGGCACATTGGGAGAATCTGGCATTTCGTCTCCCCGATAGTAAAGATAGGCAGAAACACCGATTGCGACAGCACACAGCACCAGGGCTATGTAGTAGCCCTTGCCACGAAGACTGTCAAAAAATTTTTTATTGCGCATTTTATGCACCTCCGATGTGAAGTATTGCCACTTTTGGAAAGAATATACATCGTAGGTGAAAAATTATTAGCTACCAAGGGCAAACTTCCTTGACAAGAGGGGCATTTTAAGGTAAAAATATACTTGTCAAATTATGACGGAAAAATTATAAAGAAACGGGGGAGGATAATGTCCAAGGAACTCATCAGACTCCAGGATCTATCCATGGAGTTCGGCGGTGAAAAGATACTTGACGGTATCAATCTCTATTTTAATGACAAGGAATTCCTCACTTTGCTGGGACCCTCCGGTTGCGGCAAAACTACCACTCTGCGTATTATCGGCGGTTTTCTGACGCCCACCTCCGGCGACGTTTTGTTCGACGGTCAGCGCATCAACGATGTGCCCCCCTATGAGCGGCAGATCAACACCGTTTTTCAGCGGTACGCCCTGTTCCCTCACCTGGATGTTTATGACAACATCGCATTTGGCCTGAAGGTTGCAAAGCTCCCCAAGGCAGAGATCCAGGAGCGGGTCCAGGAAATTCTGGAGGTAGTAGGTCTTAAGGGCTACGAGCACCGGCATGTAGACTCCCTTTCCGGCGGTCAGCAGCAGCGTGTTGCCATCGCCCGGGCGCTGGTGAACCGGCCCAAGGTCTTGCTTTTGGACGAACCTTTGGCGGCACTGGACCTGCGCCTGCGCAAGGATATGCAGAACGAGCTGAAACGAATTCAACAGGCCATGGGTATCACCTTTATCTATGTTACCCACGACCAGGAAGAAGCCCTTTCTATGTCCGATACCGTTGTGGTTATGGATAAGGGCCGTATTCAGCAGATCGGCAAACCTGAGGATATATATAATGAGCCTAAAAACGCCTTTGTGGCTGACTTCATCGGCGAAAGTAATATTTTGGACGGCGTAATGCTTGCTGACTATAAGGTCCGCTTCTTTGGCCGCACCTTCCAGTGTTTGGATGCGGGCTTTGCCCCCAATGAGCCGGTGGACGTGGTAATCCGTCCTGAAGATATTGACTTTGTTCCTGTGGAGCAGGGTCATCTCACCGGCACCGTTACTTCCGTCACCTTCAAGGGCCTGAACTACGATATTATCGTGGATTTCCGTGGCTTCAAGTGGCTGATCCAAACCACCGATTTCCAGGCAGTGGGCACCACCGTGGGTATTCGTTTGAACCCCGAGGACATTCATATTATGCATAAGAGTGAATACTCCGGCATGTATGGTGACTACAGTTCCTACTCTGCAGAGTACGATGAACTGACGGAGGATGCAGACGATGAAGAAGAATAACGCCTGGTTCTTAAGCGGTCCCTACATCCTGTTTATGGTGGTTTTCACCCTGATCCCTCTGGGTGTGGTGGCCTACTATGCCTTCACCGACCCGGCAACCGGGGCTTTTACCTGGGATAATATCCTCCAGATCAAAGACTACCTGCCTGCCCTTCTTCGCAGTGTGGGCTATGCCTTATCTGCCGCGGTGATTTGCCTGGTGATGGGCTATCCTGTTGCCTACTATGTTTCCAAGCGGAAGCCGCTGACTCAAAAGATCCTCTATATGCTGATCATGCTGCCTATGTGTATGAGCTTTTTGCTCCGCACCATGGCTTGGGTGGGTCTGCTTCAGGACACCGGTATTATCAATAATTTCCTGGAAGCCATCGGCCTTGCCCGGGTGCAGCTGATCCGGACCCCCGGTGCGGTTATTTTGGGTATGGTGTATAACTACCTGCCCTATATGATCCTGCCCCTGTATACTGTTCTTTCCAAAATGGATCACCGCCTTATCGAGGCGGCAGAGGATCTGGGCTGCAACGGTCCCCAGGTTTTCGGTCGGGTGATCCTGCCTCTGAGTGTGCCCGGTATTCTTTCCGGCTTCACTATGGTCTTTGTGCCTGCGGTCTCCACCTTCTACATTTCCCAAAAGCTGGGCAATGCGGAAACGATATTGATCGGTGATATTATCGCGCGCCAGTTCAAGCAGGGCCAAAACCCCAATTTGGGTTCTGCCCTCAGCCTGGTGCTGATGCTTCTGGTGCTTGTTTGCACCGGCATCATCAACCGCTTCGGCTCCGATGAAGAAGGAGGCGTTGTGGCATGAAAAAGACGACCAAATGGATCACTGTGCTGATCTTCCTCTTCCTGTATCTTCCCATGCTGGTGCTGGTAGTAGCCTCCTTTAATACAGGCAAAAGTATGGTCCGCTTTGACGGCTTTACCTTTAACCGGTATCGGGAGCTTTTCCAGGACGAAGCCCTGCTGCAGCTGCTGGGTAACTCCCTGATCATCTCCGTTGTTTCCAGCTTTGCCGCCACCGTGTTCGGCACATTAGCAGCAGTTGGCATCAACAAGCTGCGCCCCCGGATGCGCAAGGCCGTTATGAGCCTTACCAACATCCCTATGACAAACCCGGATATTGTGACCGGCGTGTCCCTATCCCTTTTGTTTGTCTTTGTGGGCGTGACCTTGCTGGGCAAGCGGAACGCTCTGAACTTCTGGACACTGCTTCTTGCCCACCTGACCTTCAACCTGCCCTATGTGATCCTGAATGTTATGCCCAAGCTGCGGCAAATGGATACCTCTCTGACAGATGCGGCTATGGATCTGGGCTGCACCCCCTGGCAGGCCTTCTACAAGGTCACCCTTCCCCAGATCTCCCCCGGCATCGTAGCCGGTGCCATTATGGCCTTCACTATGAGTTTGGATGACTTTGTGATCAGTTACTTTGTAACCGGCAGCGATTTCATCCCTCTGCCTGTGGAGATCTACTCCTATGTGAAAAAGCCTCTGCAGCCCAAGCTGTATGCCATGTTTACGCTGCTGTTCCTGCTGATCCTGGTGCTGATGATCGCTATGAATGTGATCCAGGTCCGGGGCGAAAAGAAAAAGACCAAGCAGGTAAAGCCCATCAGCAAAACCTGGAAGATGATCCGCAGTGTCTGCGCCGCCGTATTGGTGCTGGCGCTACTGGGCGGCAGCTGCTACGGCATTGTGAATATGATCATCCGCAACCGAAACACCATCACCCTGAATGTGTACAACTGGGGCCAGTATATGGCCCGGGGCGATGACGGAAGCCGTGATCTTATCAAGGAATTTGAAGCCAAATATCCCCACATCCGGGTCAACTATGTGACCTACGACTCCAACGAGGTTATGTACTCCAAGCTGGCTGGCGGCGGTGATCAGATCGATGTCATTATTCCTTCTGACTATATGATCGCCCGGCTGATCGAGGAGGATATGTTGGAGGAGCTGAACTTCGATAACATTCCCAATTACAAGTATATCGACGAGCAGTTCAAGGACCAGCCCTTCGACCCGGAGAACAAATACTCCGTTCCCTACACCTGGGGCACTGTGGGCATTATTTACAACAAGAATGTTGTGGATGAAGCGGACCTGACCGGTTGGGAGCTTCTGTGGAATGAAAAATATAAGAAGGAAATTCTGATGTTTGACAATTCCCGGGACGCCTTTGCCATCGTTCAGGCTATGTATGGCTACGATGTGAACACTACCGACCCTGAGATCTTGCAGATCTGTGCCGACAAGCTGGCTCAGCAGCAGCCCCTTGTGCAGCAGTATGTTATGGACCAGATCTACGATGCTATGATTGGCGGCGAGGCCAGCATTGCCCCCTACTATGCCGGTGATGCAGTGTCTATGATCGACGAAAACCCGGACCTGGGCTTCTATCTGCCCGCCCACCAGGGTTTTAACCTGTTTATTGACTCTATGTGCATCCCCAAGGGCAGTCAGCAGAAGGAGGCCGCAGAGACCTTTATCAACTTCTTCTGTGAGCCGGAGATCTCCGCTGCCAATATGGAATGGGTTTGCTATGCATCTCCCATCTCCGAAGCTAAGGCCCTTTTGGACGAGGAGACCCAGAATAACCCCATCATTTATCCCAGTGAGGAAACACTGGAAAACGGTGTCAGCTTCATCTTCCTCTCCCCGGAAACCTCCCGGATGGTGGAAGCTATGTTTATGAAGGTGCGCAACAGTTAACAGTAAAAAGCAGGCTGTACTTTTCGTACAGCCTGCTACTTTTATAGCTTTCGCTCAATGCCGAAGCGGGAGAGCATTTCTTTTTGAGCATCTGCCTGCTCTTTTGTTACCTTGGAGGTTTCCTTGCTCCAATGGAAGATCAGCTTACCCCGCTTCGTGATTGCCCGGAAGGCGCGAACACACCAAGCTGCAGGTAAAAGAAGGGGCTTTCCCTTACACCAAGGAAAACGGTCTTCCATTTCTTTGCGGGAGTAGAAGATCTTGCCCCACAAAGCAGAGCTCCGGCTGCCACCCTTGGAAAGAGTGACGCTGTTCAGCACCGCCCGGTCACCCCGGCCGTGGGAGCCGCTGGTGAAAATATACTCCCCCAGCTCTTCCAGCAAAGGCGTACTTTGCCCCGATCCAAACCAGTACTCTGCTAAGGCTTCGATATTCCCGGCAAATTCCAAAAGGCCAAAGCGGGTTAGCTCTGCTTCCACTTCCTTCCGGTCAATGGGCTTTTTCCGCAGATGGCGGTTCACCCACACATCCAGCACAAAGCGCACACCTACGCCACCTGAAACAAAGTGGTTGGCAAGGTGGCAGAGGGTATTCAGGTAAATGCCCTCCTCCGTCATTTGGGTGCCCTCGGCGGTTTCTTCCGTATACTGCCAACCGGGGTTAATATCTGTGCCCACAGGCGTGTCCTGGTGGATCAGGTTCGGGTGGAACTCCACCTCTACCCCACCGGGAAACATAAAATTCCTGTGGTTACCATCGCTGTGGCCCGGTGTCCCCTGCAGCTCCTGTGCGATCTTCTCGATCGCAGGATAGCTTTCCGTATGGACCAGAATGTCCATATCACACATAGTCCGCAGTGCCGGGTCCGGGTAGTTATATTTGAGAACAGAGCCCTTGAGAAATACATAGGGAACCTCTGCTTCCTTAAGCCCTTTCTCCAGCTTTTCGCGGATATTTTCTGCCTGAACATCCCGGTAAACAGCCTGCATAGAAGCCTTTTCCAGGGCTTTTGCTGCTTCCTGAGGCACATCTGCCCAAACGCCTGCTTTTTGCAGGCCGTCCCACAAAAGGGGCAACAGCATATGATTTTTGGCAAGCTGCAGAAGAACCTCCCAATCTACGGACAAGGAAAGCTTTTCTGTTTTATTGGCAACTGCCCAGCCCAAGGCGGCAATCAGCAGTTTTCTTTCCTCTGTCATAGGGCGTTCTCCTTTGGGTTACTCAAAACTTTCGCCAAACCATCTTATTGACCACGCCGGTATAGGACTGGATCAATTTAACGACCTTGGTGGAAACATTCTCTTCCACATAATCGGGAACAGGAATGCCGTTATCTTCCTGCAGATTCATTTCCACCGCGGTGTGGACCGCCTGCAGAAGGCTCTTTTCATCAATGCCTGCCAGGACAAAGCAGCCCTTGTCCAGCGCCTCCGGGCGCTCTGTGGAGGTGCGGATGCAAATTGCCGGGAAGGGCTTTCCCACAGAAGTAAAGAAGGAGCTTTCCTCCGGCAAGGTGCCGCTGTCAGATACCACCGCAAAAGCATTCATTTGCAGGCAGTTATAATCGTGGAAGCCCAAGGGCTCGTGCTGGATGACCCGCTTATCCAGCTTAAAGCCGGAGGCTGCCAGCCGATTCCGGCTTCTGGGGTGGCAGGAGTACAAAATGGGCATATCATAGGTTTCTGCCAGCTTATTGATAGCAGAAAACAGGGAAGTAAAGTTCTTTTCCGTATCAATGTTTTCTTCTCTGTGGGCAGACAGCAGAATGTACTTACCCTTCTGCAGACCCAGCCGGGTGTGAATATCGCTGGCTTCGATCTTTGAAAGGTTGTTGTGGAGCACTTCTGCCATGGGAGAGCCGGTCACATAGGTCCGCTCCTTGGGCAGGCCGCAATCTGCCAAATACCGGCGGGCGTGCTCGGAATAGCACAGGTTCACATCGGAAATAATGTCCACGATCCGGCGATTGGTTTCCTCCGGCAAGCACTCATCCTTGCAGCGATTGCCGGCTTCCATGTGGAAAATGGGAATATGCAGCCGCTTTGCACCGATCACAGACAGGCAGGAGTTGGTATCACCCAGCACCAGCACTGCATCGGGGTTCGTTTCCACCATCAGCTGATAGGACTTGGCAATGATATTGCCCATGGTTTCGCCCAAGTCCTTGCCTACCGCATCCAGGTATACATCCGGGTCGGCAAGCTCTAAGTCCTTAAAGAACACGCCGTTCAGATTATAATCGTAGTTCTGACCGGTATGGGCCAGCAGGCAGTCAAAGTACTGACGGCACTTGTTGATGACCGCAGACAAACGGATGATCTCCGGGCGAGTGCCCACGATGATCAAAAGTTTCAGCTTTCCGTTATTCTTGAAGGATGCCATACTTAGCCCTCCACTTTCTCAAAAAATGTATCCGGTTTATTGGCGTCGAAGGCTTCGTTGGCCCACATCAGGGTCACCAAGTCCTCCGTTTCGCTCAAATTGATAATATTGTGGGTGTAGCCGGGAAGCATATGGACCGCTTCGATTTTTTCACCGCTGACTTCAAAATTCCACGCTTCTTCTGTGCCGATCTTCCGCATTTGGATCAGCGCTTTGCCCGCCACCACAATAAAAAATTCCCACTTGGTATGATGCCAATGCTCTCCCTTGGTAATGCCGGGCTTACTGATATTCACAGAGAACTGGCCGCAATTGGCGGTTTTTAAGAGTTCCGTAAAGCTGCCCCGGGGATCTACATTCATTTTCAGAGGGAATGCCACCTTTTCTTTGGGCA
>JAZQLG010000106.1:0-6510 GCA_045542575.1 Faecousia sp. | reverse complement strand
ATCAATAACAGAAAAAGGGGACGGTAAAAACCGTCCCCTGTGAGGGTTATGCTATTCTATGGGAGACTCCATGCGGCTTCCGTCAGGGGACAACAGAACCGTCCCCTTGTTCCCATTATTTTGTTGCACTTTCGGGGTTTCCAAAGGGACGGTTAGGCCCTTTGGTCGTCTGGGGAGTCCGGGGACCATACGAAAGGTCCTCGGCCGTCTCTTTGCTTCCTTTCTTGACGGAACAAGAAAGGAAGGCCCCCGGCAGGGCAAGGGTGAACGACAGCGAACCCGGAGGGGTAGTTCTCTCCTTCCGTCTTTTGCTTCGCAAAATCCACCTTCCTCGTCAGAGGAAAGCTGTTGGGTGCTGCCTGCCCAACAGAAAAAGGGGACGGTAAAAACCGTCCCCTGTGAGGGTTATGCTATTCTATGGGTCGTTAGATGGGCTTCCGTCAGGGGACAACAGAACCGTCCCCTTGTCCCCTATTATAAATCCTGAGTTCTCTTAGATTGTGTCCGCAGTAGCGCTTAAGTACTATTGTCTCGAAGGTTTCCTCAAATTGTTTCCAAGCCACTGTTGCAAGGTTCACCTTTGTGTGGGGAATAAACTCGTTTTGCGGGGGCGCAGCATTTAAAAAGTTACCTACATAGATCAAATTTGTGGGAATGACCTTTTTGGAGGTGTTAAGCAGCGTTGTTCTGTACTCCGGCAGGAATCCATATTCATCTGTCCGGTAATTGATTTTGGCTTTTTCCGCAATATCTTCCTGTGGGCGGCTCATATCAATTGGATAGAAGCGATCTTCATACTTTGAAAAGTTCATCTGAACATACTCCAGCAGGTCATACTCTTCCACATTAGAAGGGAGCTTTCCGTCTTTCGTTATCTTTACATACACGATCGGCACGATGTGTCCGGGATACCATACATCCTCATCAATTTTTTGGATCAAGAAATACTGACCGCAGAGCCCTCTCTCTTTTGCAAGCGCACTTTCCAATTCGCAAGCAAATACATCTCCCAATTTCCATTGACATTTGTATGTTCTCTTTTTCTTGGGTCTCTTTACCGGAGGTAGAGGAGATAAAAGCTTTGCCTGCAATGTATCCAGTATGTTTCCATTTGCTTGCGTATCTATTGTTTGATCGCTCCGTGTTCCTCTGCAGTTATTGATCCAATAAAGTGCTTTTTCTTTGACGGAAGGCAGCAGCACGCCCAGCTCCCATTGTGTGTCTGCAAGGGCAAGCCAAAACAGCGGTTCTTCTTCCATATCGCCCATAATATCCCTGTACTCTTCTATTAGCTTGTCCGTGATCTGCTGGGCAGATTCTCCCTTATTATACAATTCATTAAACTCGTCTTTCACATCCAGCGATGTGTCGTTTTGGTATAATTCAGGGCCCCATATTCCCATTTACTTTCCCTCCAAATCAATTCTCGGCCCAACACAGAAGCGCATTGGTCATTTTATTATCAAGAAGATACCGTGCGGGATCGTGTGTCAGCAAGGCTTTCATTTAGCATCCACGCAAAGCCCCATTCATCTATTTGCTTTTTTCATTATAAGCCATAAGCTCCCTCTGTGCAATGGGCAAAATGCCTCGTAGTGGCAGACGCCCACATCCGCCCGCCACCTGTCCGGGAGGCTATGGAATCCTCCCCTGCAGTGTAGATTTCCCTGCGTGCGAGCAAAAAAGCCCGGCAGGGGTGCTCCCCTACCGGACCTTTTTCATTTATTGCTTTTTCAGGGCGTCGGCCACATCCAGCACGCCTTCGGCTACCAGAAGGACACCGGTGAGGATAAACACCCAATTCACTGCGCCGCCCTGGTTAAACAGCAGGCAGATACCTGCAAGGACCGTAATGGCGGGGCGGATATAGGCAAAGAGCTTTTCCTGGTGGGTCATATCCTCCGGCAGCACCTTATGCATATTGACGATCCGCAGCAGTCCCATAATCACAATAGCGGCTGCCAGCAGATACAGGGCAACACTGACGAACACCCAACCAAAGATAAGTAGGCACACGCCCAGGACCGCCTTTACAATGGCACTGTTGATCAGCTTATGCACCAGGTCAATAATGGCAGAGATCAGCACGATGACCGCAAACACGGTGATGGCGATGCTCACGACCTGGCCCTTCATAACGATCAGCATCACACCGATCAGCATAGAAAAGATCGCGGAGATAATATCTTCTTTTCTTCTCATAGGAATACCCTCTTTCTTTTTGTTTCAAAAGCGGCAAAGCCAAAAGAGCCTTGCCGCTTTCATTATACAACGGGATTTTCAGGAACGCAACGAAAAAATACTTATTTTTCCACTTCTGCAGTTTCTTTTGTCTTTAATGCCTTCCGTTCTTCTTTGGTCTTTACGAACTTTTCCAGCTGGGGAACAAACAGCACGCAGATCAGCGCCGCGGTGAAGCCGCCGTTATACAGCAGGAAGCCGCCGTGAAGATCCGGCACTGCGCTGACCAGCAGATAGTGCAGACCACCTGCCAGAGCGCCCCAGCCAAAGCCGTACTTGCCGGCAATGGGAGAAAGGCCGTTGGCATAGCACAGGCCAATGAGGATGGACTGAGAGCCAATGGTGAGGGCGTAGTTTTCCGTGCCCATCAGGCCTGCCAGCCAGCCGAACAGGAAGGCGGTGGCCACATAGCCTGCCATAATAGGCAGCACATTTCTGGGATGGGAACCGGAATTACAGGTAGAGAGCATACAGAACACGATGCCGAAGGTCATACCGGTCCAAATAGTGTTCATCTCTACCTTAGGATCGATCAGCGCGGCGAAGTTGAAGTAAGCCACGATCATCAGGCCGAAGATGCCTGCATTCATCAGGAAGGTAGGTGTGCCGTACTTATTGGAGAAGCTGACACCGTGACCGGAATCCTTCATAAGGCCCCAGTAGCCCTTCCAGGTGGCGCCCATCAGAAGGGCAAAGACGATAAAGCTGGCAAACAGCACGATGCTGAAAATATTGCAGGCATAGAAGAAATCATAGCCCTTGGGAGCCAGGGTGGAAAGCTTGCCCATATCCCCGATCTTCCAGCCCAGCAGCACATTGTAAAGCAGGGTACGCAGGAAGAAGGCGGTCAGGCCAACAGGCAGGGCCGCGGAATAATGGTCGTAGCCCTTGTGGCAGACAGGAGCGTGGGCAAGACCTGCAGGCAGGAAAAAGCCGATGATCAGGCCAACCGCCAGGGCAAAGCCCAGGCCCAGCCAGTTAAAGCCGACCACCTCCACACCGGGATAGCGGAACAGCAGGTCAGAGATCAGGGGGGCAATACCGGTGGAGAACATCATAGCGTTGGTAAGGCTGCCTAACTTTTCCTTCTTCACCAGGGCATACAGGCACACGCCCAAAATGGTGGGGAGCATATTAAAGAGATTCATACCCCAGGAAGCAAAGCCTACGGTCAGCAAAAAGGCCAGAGTCGTTACATTGTTGGGCTTGCAGCCGGGCAGGTAAGTAAGGCCCAGGCAGAAAAGGCCCACCAGACCCATATTCAGGAAGGTGGCGCTATAGCCGCCCAGGGCGAAATAATTGGTGGAGATCTTGCAGGGATTGGTCAGCAAATTCCACAGCCCGGTAAAGGCATTGGCTCTGTCCGGCAGGATAAAGGCCGCCACCACAAAGGCAAGGCTCACATAAGCGAAAAACACACGCAGGAAGCTGCTTTCCGGCAAATTCTTAATCTTTTTCATCATTTATACCTCATCTTCCAATATTTGGGGAGCGAAAAGGGCAACCCGGTAATGATCGGGTTGCCCAGACGGTCGGCTTTCTAACGCCTGCACTCCCCTGGGGTAGATCCCCGATTCCGTCAGTTATGCAGGGTGCTATTAAACTTTCTCCGCAGCCTCAACAACGTGCTTCATCAGCACAGAGGTGGTAACAGAGCCAACACCGCCGGGAACGGGGGTAATGGCATCTACGATGGCTTCCACTTCGTTGAAGCAGGCATCGCCGGCGATGGCGCCCAGGCCGCCCTTTGCATTGGGCTTGTTGGCATCCCAGTTGATGGACACGTCAATAACGGTCTGGCCGGGACGGACAAAATCGGCAGTCAGGGAATTCAGCACACCGGCAGCGGAAATGATGATATCCGCATTCCGGCAGATCTCAGCAGTGTTCACGGTCTTGGTGTGGCAGACGGTGACGGTGGCATTCTTGCCCATCAGCATCATAGCGGCGGGCTTGCCGACCACCAGGCTGCGGCCGATCACAACAGCGTTCTTGCCCTTGCAGTCGATGCCGTAGAAATCCAGGATCTCCATACAGGCAGCGGGGGTACAGGGAGCATAGCCCAGATCCAAGCCTTCAAACACACCGGCGTTGGACATATGGGTCATACAGTCCATATCCTTCTTGGGATCCAGCTTGTTGCAGATCTCGTTCTGGTCAGCCTTCAGGTGCTTGGGCAGGGGCCGGAACATCAGTACGCCGTGAATGGAATCATCGGCGTTGATCTTTTCGATGGTGGCGATCAGGGTATCCTTATCCACATCGCCGGGCAGCAGGAAGTTTACGACCTTTACGCCTACCAGCTCAGCGCGCTTGGTTGCGCCCCGCTCATAGGACAGGTCGCTGGGATCCTCACCGCAACGGACGATGGCCAGGGTAGGCTCTACACCCTTGGCACGCAGAGCAGCGGTCCGCTCCTGCAGGTTTGCATTCAGTGCATCGGTAACTTCTTTACCCAATAACAGTTTTGCCATAGTAACTCTCTCCTTATGTAATTACTGACCGAAGCCGGCCTTCACAGTGTTGAAGATCTCATCTGCCAGAGCGCAGTAGGTATTCAGCATGCCGTTTGCCTTGGCGTTCATCTCTTCGGCAACTTCCCGGTTTTTCAGGGTCTTGGTGTTGATAAACACATTCAAAGAAGCAGCCTGCAGTGCAGCCTTGCAGCAAACAGCGCCGCAGCCTGCATCGGAAACAGCCAGGCGGCTGCCCTTGTCGGCAAACACCTTGATGTAGCCGATAGCTTCACAGCACAGCTCCATAATGTGCATAGGCACAGCACAGGCAGTGATGGTGGCTTCTTCCAAAATAGCATCCCGGTTGGGATCGTTCTTGGGAATGCCGTAGGCCTTTGCCAGAGGCACCAAGCCGATATCGTCAGCCTCCACCTGGTTCACAAGCTCGGTCTGCAGGGCATCGCACTTTGCCTTCAAAGCAATGATCTCTGCTTCCACCTCTGCGTATTTCTTCTTGCCGACGGTCAGGCTGCCCACCATATTGCCCAGTGCAGTACCAATGGCACCAACCAGAGCTGCAGCACCGCCGCCACCGGGGGCGGGTGCGTCGGAAGCCAGCACTTCCACAAACTTGCGGCAAGATTCCAAAGTCATATCCATAAGTATAGTCTCCTTTTCGGTATTTCTGTACTGAAATAAAGAATACCACTTTCTTTCCCCTGTGTCAATGGCTTTTCCCGGTTTTTGGTGCTATGTCCCACTTTTTTCAGAAAAAAGCCCTTCTTTTAGTCAATACGGTAAAGCCGTTTGGCATTTTGTGTGGTGATATGCTCCACTTCTTCTCTGGTAAGGCCCTTGATTTCTGCCAGCTTGTCTGCCATCCGGCCCAAATAGCCGGGATAATTCCGCTTTCCGCGGTAGGGCTCCGGTGCCATAAAGGGGCAGTCTGTTTCGATCACGATGTTTTCAATGGGAATGGCCTGGGCCGCTTCGATGGCCTTCCGGGCATTTTTGAAGGTCAGCACCCCGGTAAAGCCGATCATCCAGTCCCGCTTTACCAGCCACTTGGCCATTTCCTTTGCCCCGGAGAAGCAATGGAACACGCCCTTCACCTGGGGAAACTCCGTAACGATCTTCATTCCGTCCTCGTGGGCATCCCGCTCATGGACGATCACCGGCAGGTCTACCTCCCGGGCCAGCTCCATTTGGGCGCGAAAAGCTTTTTTCTGAATTTCCCGGGGGATATCCTCATAGTGATAATCCAGGCCGATCTCGCCGATGGCCTTTACCTTTTCGTGGCGGCAGAGCCCCCGGAAGGCTTCCAAAACCTCCTCGTTCACCTCATCGCAGGAATCCGGGTGGGAGCCTACGGAGGCATACAGATAGGGATATTTTTCCGCCATTGCGATAATATCCCTGGAAGAGGCCAGGGAGCAGCCTGCATTCATCACATAGCCGATGCCCTCACCGGGAAGGTTTTTAAGGATCTCTTCCCGGTCTGCATCAAAGGCCGGGTCATTTAAGTGTGCGTGGGTATCAAATAACATACTATCTCCTCGTAAAAAAGGAGGGCAACGCCCTCCTTTTTAATTATTTCCAAAGTCCGTCGGGGTAGAGTCCCTTTTCCTGCATTTCCTTCAGGGCTGCCACCACCATAGGCTTATCGGCGGCGTAGGTCACGCCAAACCAGCGGTCCCGGGAGCGAAGCACCTTTACGGTTGCCTTCTTTTCTGCCAGCAGCTCGCCCACCGTCCGGGGCAGGAAGTACTCTGCCTTCAAAACATTCTTAGGCACATCATTGGAAAGGAAGGCC
>JAZQLG010000105.1:0-3837 GCA_045542575.1 Faecousia sp. | reverse complement strand
GGGAAGGTGGCAAAAATCTCTGATTTTTGACGGATGAGGGGTTAAAAAAGCTTGCTACGCAAGGCTTTTTGACTTACTGCGCAACTCGCCCTCTACCGTACCACCTGTACGCCGACGAGTGCGAGTTGCTTGTCTTGGCGGCTTTAGTGACCTCTGCCAGTCTGTCAAAAACAAGTTTTTTGACAGACTGAAAAATTGGTCATCCAATTCGGGTGACCGATTTTTGTTGTGCAAATTATTTATGCTTACGGAACAGGGCACCGATTGCCATAATGACGGCAAATACGATCAAATACCACACACAGCCCATTTTGTGACCGATGATGCAGGCAACGACCATAAACACACTGCCGCAGAAAGCCAGGATGGGCATTACAAACCGGCGCAGCACACTCTGCTCTTTTTCTTTGCGCATCCACTGAATGAACATAGGCAGGTACATCAGATAGATGGTGATGATCGGCAGCTCGGAGGAATCGAACACAAAAGCGCCGGTCCAGGTGCCTGCAAGATTGGACAGATAGAAGTACACAAACCAGGCGGCAATAATCACCAGGGACAGAACGGATGCGTTGTTAGGCATATTGGTCCGATCGTCGATCTGGCCGTAAACATCGGGAGAGGGACCCTGCCGACGTGCAGCCAGGGCATACAGGCTTCGGGAGCTGGCCATCATCAGACCATTGGTGGTGCCAATGCAGGAGATGGCCACAAACAACTTCAAAATGTTGCCGATAACAGGGCCAAAGACATTGCTGAAGGCAACAGTAGTGCCGGTGACTGTCAGGTCGGCAGTGGTAGCACCACCGGCGACGCCGACGAAGTACAGCACGTAAGTAGCCACGATCACAATGCCGCCCAAAATCAGGGCCTTGGGCAAATTGCGCTTGGAGTCCTTGATTTCCGCATTCATGGCAGTGGCAATGATCCAGCCCTCGTAGGCAAAGGCGGTGGCACACACAGCACCGAATAGGGGGCTGGTACCGTCAACCGCAGGAACCTGGGCGGGAGCGGAGAAGTTCTCAGTGAGAAGCCCGGAGGAAAGACCTGCAATTACGCCCACAATGGACATAAGTCCCAGAGGGATCATCTTGATGAGTGTGGTGCTGACCTGCAGCTTGCCGGCCATCTTGGGGGAGAGGACATTTACCGCATAGCAGGCGCAGAGGTAAAACAGGGTCAATGCCAAACACTCCGGGCCGATGATACAGCCGCCCTGAGAAGCGGGGATGATCAGTTTGAAGCCGGGGAATGCGCTGGTAACGAATTCCAGGGTGTACCGGGCGGAAAGCCAGGCCAAAACGGAAGTCATGGCGGGGTAGTAAATCGTAGAAGAGAACCAGCCCATATAGTAGCCGTACTTGGGACCTACAGTGGCTTCAGCATAGTCTACAAGACCGTTCACCTTTTCGTACTTTTGCCCCATAAAGGAAAAGGCCAGCAGGCATACCAGCATAATGACACCGCCGATGAGCCAGGCGATAATACCCTGGGTAAGGTCGATACCGGGCTTTTGCAGAATGTTTTGGGCCTTGAAGAAGACACCGGAGCCAATAACGATGCCTACCACCATACAAATGGCGGTAAACAATCCGTATTTGCGTTGCAATTTACTTTCCATAAAAAACCTCCTGTTTGTTTTAGGGGTGATTGGGGTCAGTATAGCATAGACCGACATAAAAAGCAACAATTAATGAAGCACGCTACAATATACATTATAATAAGCGAAAAAAACGGTGTAAAATGCCCGGCTTCCATTGACAAGAAACAAGGAAAGGCTTATACTTCATAGGAATAAACCGCTTTTGGAGGTGGGCATCGTGAAAAGATTCAGCAAAGATATGCTTCACGGTCCGTTGCTGGGAAGCATCATTTCTTATACGATCCCGATCATTCTTGCAAGCATTTTGCAGCTGCTGTTCAATGCGGCGGATCTTGTGGTGGTGGGCCGCTTCAGAGGCAGCCTTTCCGTAGGCGCAGTGGGTGCTACCGGATCTTTGACCACTTTGATTATCAGCTTGTTTATCGGCCTTTCCACAGGCGCGGGTGTAAATGTGGCCCACGCCATCGGCAGCCGGGACGAGAAAATGCAGCACCGTATGGTCCATACCTCACTGCTGGTTGCTTTTGCAGGTGGCCTCGTGTTGAGCGTGATAGGCATATGCTTTGCCGGGGATTTCCTGGTGCTGATGGGTACACCGGATGACATCTTGCCCCTGTCCACTGTTTATATGCGGGTGTATTTTTCGGGTATGACCTTCACGATGCTCTATAATTTCAGCTCTGCTATTTTACGCGCAGCGGGAGATACCAAAAGCCCTCTTATTTACTTAGCCATTGCAGGCGTACTGAATGTGCTTTTGAATTTACTGTTCGTGGTATGCTTCGGAATGAATGTGGAAGGCGTTGCCCTGGCAACGATCGTCTCCCAGGCCCTTTCTGCTTTTTTGGTGGTGCGGGCGTTGTGCCGTCGAACCGATGGCTGCCGGTTGGAGCTGAAGAAGATCCGCATCTATAAGAAGGCGCTTATCAAGATTTTGACCTTCGGTATTCCTGCCGGTCTGCAGAGCTCTGTGTTTTCTATCTCTAATGTGCTGATTCAGTCCTCCATCAATTCCTTTGGCCCTGTTTTTATGTCCGGCAATGCGGCGGCAAGCAATATTGAGGGTTTTGTATATACTTCTATGAATGCCTTTTCCCAAACCTCTCTGAACTACACAGGCCAGAATGTGGGCGCCCGGCAGTATGACCGGGTAAGAAAGATTCTCTGGATCTGTGTAGTTTGCGCGGGCATAACGGGCATTGTTCTTGGGGGTGCAGCCTATCTGTTTGCGCCTTGGCTTCTCAGAATTTACATTACCGATTCTGCACAGGCAATTGCCGATGGCATCCTGCGGATGACCTTTGTGTGCCTGCCGTATTTTCTGTGTGGTATGATGGATGCTACTACCGGTTCTCTGCGGGGGCTGGGATCATCAGTACTGCCTATGATTATTTCCGTTATGGGCGCCTGCGTGCTGCGGGTGGTTTGGATCTATACTGTGTTCCAAATTCCGCAGCTCCATACGCCCCAGGGCCTCCTCATCTCCTATCCCATATCCTGGATACTGACATTAAGCTGCCAGCTGCTGGCGTTTTTGGTTGTGCTGCGAAAGCATATAAGGAAACACCAGCCTCAACCCGCTGAAACATAATGGAAGCCGACTTTCCCGTTTGGGAAGGTCGGCTTTTGGTATCCAATAAAAAGGGGAGGGAAAACGCAAAAAAGAATAAAAAAATACCCGGAAGAAACTGGATTCCGGGTTGACAAAAAAAGAAGAGTATGCTACAATGAATCTCCATACTGTGTTAGTATGCCCATTTGCGCATTCTCTCCAACATGGACATAATACCACAGGATACGGTCGCTGTCAAGAGGAAATACCGCAAAAACTCTAAACAGGTCCGGGCGTATCAAAATGTGCATAACACAAGATTCCGGCTTCGGCCGAAAGAAAGGCGTGATGATCCATATGGAAATGGTCAAGGACGTAATGTACGGCAAGACCATGCGTAAGTCCTACGCAAAGTATGAGGAGATCCTGGAAATCCCCAACATGCTGAAGATCCAGAAGGATTCCTACCAGTGGTTCCTGGATGAGGGACTGCGGGAGGTATTCAAGGATGTCGGTACCATTACCGATTTCTCCGGCAAGGTGGAGCTGAGCTTCCTGGATTTTTCCATGAACGAGCCTCCCAAGTACACCATCGAGGAGTGCAAGGAGCGGGACGCCACCTATGCAAAGCCTATCAAGGTGCGGGTGCGTCTGCGCAACACCGAGACTGAGGAGATCAAGG
>JAZQLG010000104.1:0-12327 GCA_045542575.1 Faecousia sp. | reverse complement strand
CAAACTAATTATATACTGCAAAAGTGGTGCATTTATCCATAGGGATATTATACCTTTTTCTGAAGGCTGTTTGAATTTGATAAAAATGGAAATTCCATTATAACAGAATTCGGGAAAACCATTTTTGTATAATTAGTTTGGCGACTATCGGAGTTTGCGTTTTTTGTGCGGCTGCTTCGGTAGCCGCACTTTTTGTTTTATTTGGAGGTAGAGAAATGTGGAAATTAAATGTAGACCTTAGTTGGCGTGATGTTAAGCCTAAAACATTTGATGATTATGAAGATGCGCAATGGGCTTTTCGTGGTGCAGTGACAAAGATACTTGGGAAGGATAAGACATACTTTTGCTTTTTTATGGATCTGATTGACAAATATTTTGCAGAATTTCACGGCAATAATCCTCTGCCTAAGGAAGTTGTGCAATTTAAAGAGTTTCTGACCAAATATGTTACAGATCCTACTTACCCGGTCGATACCAAGAACTTTACAATTGCACACTATGAAGATGACAACATAGAAATTTACTATAATGAAAAAAACAAAAGTGTGGAGCTGAGGGGTAAAAAAGGCAGTGACATTGTTGGGAAAATCCCTGTTATGAGTATTCCTGTTGAATTAGATGGCTTTGTTTCACTTTTAATTACAAATAATCCTATGCTTTTTGCACCAATCCCTGGCACTGAGACCGTCAACATCTGCTTGGAGCCTGATGAGGATGAAGAAGATGATGACGATTACGACGATGATGATGACGAAGAAGATGAAGACGATTTTGGTTATAGAAGACCGCCCTATTCACCCCCAAAGCAGACAGTACGCACGGCACCTATTAACTCTCGACCTGTGCGTAAACCCCTGACTCTTACGGAGCGAATTGAGCTGAATATGGCACGCGCACGATTCAGAAATGCTGTAGAACGGTACGAAAAGAACAAAAATACGCGTTATGCTGCAGATAGTAGAGCCGAAATGGAAACAGCGCGTATGAACCTGATGAGGGTTGAGGCCAAATATGGCGATAGAGGATAAATGAATATCTTAGGAGCGGAGGAATGATTATGTGGGAAATGATAATTGATTTTAGCTGGGATGGATTCAATTCGAAAAAATTTGACAATCTTGAGGATGCCCAGTGGGTAATGCGGGGCATCATCACAAAAATGTTAGGAAAAGACGGCACACATTTTTCTGAATTTTTGCAAATGATTGACGATAGCTGCAAAAGATGTTATGTTCAAAAACCTATACCTGAAGCACTGTCCAATTTTGTGGATGTACTGAAGCAGTATGTAATGAATCCTGCTTACCCATACGATGTAGATAATTTTACCTTTGAAGCGTTTGAAGACGAAAACATAAAGATAACGATGGGAACCAATCCAAAAACCCTTAAAATGTTGCCGATCAGCCAAGAACTCCAAGGAAAGTTCCCCAGCGTAATACTGCCACTTGAGATGGCACAAAATCCCAAAAAGCAAACTGCATTTTTTATAACTAACAAGTCCTATGTTATAGATGTACCGAATGTAAAAAATGCAAATATCGTTTTGGCGCATGAAGAAAACGATCTGTTTGCAATATAGTATAGGGTTATCAGCGGTAAGCCCCTACATAGCGCAAAAGGAACGCTTGCGATCTACTAGGGCAAAAAGTGACTCCTCACCATAGCTTCCGACTCCCTTATAAAACACGACCCCCGGGGGTCGCAGTATTTCGAAATTTGGGTTCTTACAGAAAAGGAACACCACCCAGTCGGGTGGTGTTCCTTCTTTTCAATTATCCGTCCTTGCGGCAATCTACCATAGAAACGGTGAGGATGCCGGGGAGGGTTTTGATCAGGGAAATGGTGGCTCTGCCACGGGTATTTACGCCCATCTCGTAGATGGCCTCTGTGTATCTGCCGGTGTCTACGCAGGAAGAAAGGGCATAGGAGAGACCCTCATGGTCCAAAACCTTTTCGGCTTCATCCAGAGCCTCGTTGGTTTCCGAGCGGATGATCAGCAGGAAGGGCTTGTCTGCTTTGTCCATATACCGGGTGGAGAGCAGGCAAACAAGACCGGCTACAGCGGAGCCGATGACCGTAAGCAGGTAGAAGCCTGCACCGGCAGTAATACCGGCGGCAACTGCCCAAAAGAGGAAGGCGGTGTCAGCGGGGTCCTTCACAGCGGTACGGAAGCGGACGATAGAAAGCGCACCCACCATGCCGAGGGACAGTGCCAGGTTGGAGGTGATGGTCAGCACCATGGTGGCGGTGATGGCACAGATCAGCAAAAGGCTTATCATAAAGCTGCGACCCACGGCTACCTTGCGCATTGTCTTTTTGTAGATGAACAGGATGAAAAGGCCGGCGGCAAGGGAGAAGATAAGTCCCAGCAGGATCTGCAGCAGGGAAAGACTGCCGTCAAACCGTTCCAGCACACTGTTTTTGATCAAATCCAAGAAATTCATGTATAGGTCCTCCTATATTACTCTATCTTAACTGTTCGCGGCAGAGCGCGTATTTGGAAAGGGAAAGCTGGGGTGCCTGGATGCGGGTCAGCTTCCGGGCAAAGGCAGGAATGCGGGAGCCGTATTTGATCTCCATAACCACACTGCCGGGGGGCAGCGCCGTAAGGCCCTGTACAGAGCCGTCGGTCAGCGCAGCTGCATCCGGAGGGATCGCTTCGATATCCCGGTCAAAGGTGAGCCGGAAGTCGCTGCCTGGGTGGTAGAAGGCATCCCGCACATAGCGGACGCCGATCACAGGCCGCAGGCTTTTTTCCTGAAGCTGCTGCACAAGCTCCTGGGCAGTCCCGGAAAACTGCTCCCAGGCGCCGGGCTGGGTCAAAATGTCCAGCTGCTCCTTTTCAATGGGGGCAGAGATCTTTTGGGTGAGGATGCCCTGCTTGTCCTTGTGTTCCAGCTTGATAAAGCCGTCGCTGAGGTCGTAGGTGCGGACACGGAATTTGCTGTGAAGGGCTAAACCGTCCAGCTTTTCGTAAAGGCCTGTGTCCTGGGGGTCGTCATAGTAAAGGGAAGTGATGGTGTAGCTGCCCCGGTCACCGTGGGTATCGGGCAGAAGTGCCATAGTCGCCCGCTGCCGCAAAAGGAGATATTGGGCATAGGTAAGAATGTATTTTTCTTCGTGTCGGGAAAGCATCAGGTCACCTCGAATCCGTAATCGCGCATCTGCTGATCGGAAAGGTCAAAGAAGTTTTGCACATCAGGGATGAAATAGCTGTTCCGCTTCCGGGCGAAGTTGCGCATATTTTCCATATTGCTTTCCCAGCGCGCCATTGAACCGCCCCAGCGCTTCAGCTCTTTTTCCATATTGGGCTTGAGCAGCTCGTAGAAGTAATCGATCCGTTCCACAACCACTTCTTCATTCCAAACTGTATTTACCTGATAGGCGATCCGGCGAATGAACTTATCCCGGAATTCCGAATTCTTCAGCAGCTTTACCACCAAGACTTTGGAGGTGTAATCCAGGCTGTAGATGTTTGTCTTTACCAGATTGCTCTGTACAGAATCCTTGGATACCCACAGGAAGGAAAGGTCGGTATCAAACAGGACCCAGTGCCATTTCATATCCGGGGTACGGAAGAACTTTACATTGCCCAGGTCTTCATTTTGGATCCACATTTGGGTAATGACATAATCGATGTAGTTGTCCTCATTGATTTGGGAAAGGATGTAATCATAGTGCTTTTGCTGGGAAAGATCATTGTTTCGGGCGTAATTTTGCAGGGCCACATACTGGGGACAGTCGCCGCCGGACCAGTTGGACAGCGTCACATCCTCAGCGTAAACGCCGAAGTTGGCAGCCACATACTGGTCGGTGACCTTTTCGCGGATAAAGTAAATGCCCCAAAACTCACCGTTGAGGTACAGAGTAACAGGCCGGTACTGCTGAACAGGAAGCCCTAAATAATCGCCTGCAAGAGAAGTGAGCACTTCATCTTTGCACTTGGTCACATAGGCCTCCTGACCGCCAGCCCGAAGGACAAAGCTTTGGTAGACATTGATGCCTTTGTCACCATAGAGGGGATATTGGAGGTTGGAGGCACCGTACTTGCCCCGAAACATACAGGCCAGGGATTTTTTGCCGTTGGCCCGGGAATAGCCACCGAAGATCTTAAGACCGCAGGGCTCGTAAAACCCCAGCGAGCCGTCTTCTTCAAAAAGAGCAACCGTAGCGCTTCGTTCCCAGTTTTTCCAGTAGTTGGCACCCTGATAGGGAGATACATCACTGGCGTTAGGGCCGGTGGCATATATGCCGTAGTTATAGTCCCACAGGTTATAGGGATCGGTCACAACGGACACATAGCTTAAGGTGCCGCCTTCGTTCAGCAAATAGGTGTAGTTTACAATTTCAGACCGGGAAGCCCCTTCTTCATAGGCAACCACCCGAAAAACGGTGGTCTTGCTGATGGTAATAGGGCCGGTGTAACGCCTGGAGCTCCGGGAAGGGGTGGTGCAGTCGGTTGTATAGTAGATATCACCGGGGGCATCGAAGGAAATGGTGAGAGAATTCACATCATCATAAGCACCCTGGGGCACACTGGCGATGGGTGTGGCAGAAATGGAAGCGGCACCGGAATTGGAGGCGCCGGGGGTGGGGGAGGCGAGCAGATCGAACACTGCTTTGCCGGAGGGACGGCCCCAGGCCTCGTTGCTGGAAAGCTCCGGAATGATCACAAAGTCCACAACCGTATCGCCCTTTGTCAGGTACAGCCGGTCACCGGTGGAGGAGAGATTAAAAGGCAGCCAGGAATAGCCCTGCTTGATCCGCTTGCCGGTCTCCGAAAGCAGAATTGCCACATGTTTTCCCGGTGCCAAGGTCTTATCGGGCAGGGGATACTTTTGCAGGTTGGAGGAGTCGGTCAGGCAGTAATCGGAAAGATTGATGGTTTCCTTGCCTGCGTTGTAAAGCTCCACCCAGTCGGTGGTGTTGCCGTAGGGGCCGCTTAAGTAGGAGCTGTTGGAGCTCATCAGCTCGCTGAT
This sequence comes from Faecousia sp., assembly GCA_045542575.1. GTDB lineage: Bacteria > Bacillota > Clostridia > Oscillospirales > Oscillospiraceae > Faecousia. The sequence continues at coordinate 7,345 of JAZQLG010000104.1, read as the reverse complement.
CCGCAGATCGTCTGTAAGAGAATCGGATACAAAGGATTCGTTGCCCTTTTCTGTGTTGGCATAGCCCATGGTAACGGGCAGGAAATCGTAGGAATGGCCATTTTCAGTGCTGACCAGGCTGATGCTGTAGCCCTCCGGCACTTCGGTGCAGTCCACCGGGGCGCTGAGGGAGAAATCCGGGGCCATCAGATAAAGGGTCTCTCCCAGGGAAAGACCAAACCCTGCCGTTTGCTTGCTGAGGGTGTAGGTCACATATTCTCCGGGGGCTAAGTCCCGGACAGGCAGGGGATAGGCATAGGGGTCACCGCCGTCGGAAAGGTACCAGCCGGCTGTGCTGACAGTGCCGCTGCTGCAGTTATAAAGCTCCACAGCGTCTACAAATTTGCCTTCAAAGGGAATACCACCGTCGGAAAGCAGCAGCTCGTTGATCACCAGCGGATTTTTCTCGTTGATGCGGGATGCTCTGGCGCTGTAAATGCCATTTTCCGTGTTGGCAAAGCCCAGGCTGGGCTCCATAGAAACATAGGCTTCCCCATTCCAGGCAAGGGAGGCGTTTTCTGCAGGATACTGGGGCTTTACGGTTACATAAGCGCCGGTAGGGTCGGTAAGACACAGATCCTCCTGGGCGGTCAGTGCGAAATTGGTGTGGATAACGCCCTCCGGTGTCACATAGTTTTCGCCGTCACAGAAGAGCACCAAATAGCGGCCTGCCTCTAAAGTAATGTCCGGCAGGCGGTAGCGGAATCGCTCCCGGGTGCTGTCGGAAAGATACCAGCCGGAAAGACGGATGGCATTGGCGGAGGGGTTATATAGCTCCACCACATCGGAAAACAGACCCTTTTCATCGGGCAGGGTAGACCGGTTGGCGATCAGCACCTCGCTAATGAGAAGGGAGAGCTGGGAAGCGGGGGTGCCTTCCAGAAAGGCCTGAATACCCTCGTCGGTGTTGGGAAAGCCGGGGCTGGGCTGGCTGTTCAGCTGATAAGAGCCACTTTGCAGCAGCATCACCTGGTCGGCAACCAAAGCCTGTACCTTTGCCTGAGCGATGATGTTGCCCTCCGGGTCCAGTAGCTGCACACTGTCCCGCCCGGAGGAGGAGAGAGCAAAGCCGGTGGTTTCTTTTCCCAGGAAGATCACCCGGTATTCCCCGGCAGCCATTGTAAGAGCTTCAAAGGGGGCAGAAGTGGTGGTGCCGTCGGTCAGCGTGCAGCCGGTCAGGTCCACATCACTTCCTGCATTGTAAAGCTCAATATAATCCCGGTATTTGCCGTCATTGTCGGCAATAACCGTTTCGTTTTTTGCGCAGATCTCGGTAATTTGAATTTTATAATTCCCATTGGAATTCAGGGCGGTTTGGACGGAAGGATCCAGGAATAATCCCACCGCAATGCCGATCGCCAGAACGCCAATCAAAAGCCAAATAAATTTAGTGTCTTTCTTAGCCATATTGCTCACCTTACAGATAGAAATGTCGAAAGCAGTCGATTATTTTTTCATTATACAATATTAATTAAGGTAAAGCAACTTGAAAAAACGCATTTTTTGATTTTGTTGCGGTAGAAAATTGTGGTAAGTTTTTTTCTTGCTTTTTTAGCCCGGATAGGGTATAAAGGATGCAAAAGAATTTGCCATTGAAAGGAGCTGTCTACTTGAATCGTTTGGCGTTAATGGTGCTCAGAAACATTTTCCGGGTGCCGGGGCTTTATTGGAAGCTGTGCCACTATGCAAAGCATACGGAGCGCTACCCGGAAATAGAAAAGTATAAGCACATCCAGTCCATTATGAAGCTGGCAGTGAAGTCCGGCAATATTGATCTGCAGGTATTCGGAAAAGAGAATATCCCTCAGGAAAACGGCTTTTTGATGTGCGGCAACCACCAGGGTATGTTCGATGTGGTGGCGTTGGTCGCTGCCTATGACGGCCCTTTGGCGGCAGTGTTCAAAAAGGAGCTGAGCAATGTGCCCTTTTTGAAGCAGATCATCGCCTGCTCCAAGTCCTTTTCTATGGACAGAGAGGATGTGCGCCAGTCCCTGACGGTGATCCAGGCGGTCACCAAGGAGCTGAAGGAAAAAAGAAGCTATCTGATCTTCCCGGAAGGCACCAGAAGCAAAAATGGCAACCAAATGGGGGACTTCCACGGCGGCAGCTTCCGCTGTGCCACCAAGGCAAAGGCAACCATCCTGCCCTTTGCATTCATTGACAGCTATAAGGTGCTGGATCAAAAGGGCAGTAAGCCGGTGACGGTGCAGCTGCACTTTATGGAGCCGATCCCCTATGAAGAATACAAGGATATGAACACAACGGACCTTGCCGCAATGGTCAAAGGCCGTATTCAAAAGATCATCGATGCAAACACATAAAAAAGCACCCCGGTTGGGGTGCTTTTTAGCGTTATTTTGCGTAATTCAGAAGTTTTTCTGCGTCCAGCTTATCGTAGCCTGCGATAAAGCCTGCCAGCTCCTTGGCGATCTTCTTTGCACCGCCCACTTCGTTGCTTTCAATGTTCAGCGGAAGCAGGGGATCATGGAGGGAAAGCCGGAGCAAAAACCAGCCATTGCCGTGCTTTTCGTCCAGATTCACCCGGACACCCTCGTAATTGCTGGGAGCTAAGCTCCAGCCTTCCTTGCTTTGGGCGTATGCAGTCAGCTCGTCGATGACCTTTTGACCGTAGGGCTTGAAATCATCCAGCAGGATATTCATCCGGAATTCTTCGCTTTCTTCCGGTTCTTCCAAAGAAGCGATCAGGCTCTGCAGGGTGTAGCCCTCCTTTTTGCCCCGGGCCAGCTCAATGAGCAGCTTGGTCACCAGGTATGCGCCGTCATCTAAGAAGTAGTTTTCCTTCAGCGCACCGTGGCCGGAGGTCTCAATGGCCAGCTGGCTGTCCTGACCCAAGCCGTTCAGCCGGATGGATTCGTTGATCACATTCCGGTAGCCACGCTTAAAGCGGTGATGCACGCCGCCCTTTTCCTCAATAAACTTGGCAAGACCGGTGGAGGTAATGGAGTCGGTGACAATGGTGGTGCCGGGATGCTCCCGGAGCAAAATGGCGGCAAGCATTGCAATGATGCGGTTGCGGTTAAGCTCACTGCCGTCAGAAAGCACAGCACCTGCCCGGTCCACATCGGTGTCGAAGATGATGCCCAGGTCTGCCTTGGTTTGGGTCACCATTTCGGTGATGCTTGCCATGGCGGTCTTGTCTTCCGGGTTGGGAATGTGGTTGGGGAAGCTGCCATCGGGATCTAAGTAGCGGCTGCCGTCGGTGTTTGCGCCCAGGGGCTTTAACACCTTATCTGCATAGAAACCGCCTGCGCCGTTGCCTGCATCCACCACAATGCGAAAGCCCTCCAAAGGCTTTTCCTCACCGGTAGCGGCACGGATCTTGTCCGCAAGGAGCTTGGCGTATGTATCCATAAAAGTGCCTTCCGTAAGGCTGCCCTTTGCAAAGCCTGTTACAGCATCGGAGCCGGCATAGGCCAGGATCTTCTTGATGTCTTCCTTTTCAAGACCGCCGCCTGCGGTGAAGAACTTAAAGCCGTTCCGATTGAAGGGTAGGTGACTGGCGGTGATCATCACTGTGCCGTCAAACTGATAGCCTTCGGTGACGGTTGCCATAAACATAGCAGGGGTGCTTGCCATACCGAAATCGGTGACATGCAGGCCGGCTTCCACCATAGCCTCACACAGCCAGCAGGCCAGGGTAGGGCCGGACAGCCGGGAATCCCGACCAACGGCTACCTTCAGGTCCTTCTTGCCGGTCCTTTCCATAAGCCACAGAGCAAAGCCTCTGCCGATATCCCGACAGGCCTTTTCTGTCAGGTTGACATGCTGACCTTCAATGCCCTCCAGGGCAACGCCGCGAATGTCACTGCCGTTTTGCAGTTTGCTGTAATCCATAGTGTTTCTCCTTTTGTAAATTTCCTCCATTATATCACGCGGATATGGAATAATCAATGGCAAAAGGCCCCCTCTGACGAGGGGGCTGACAAAAATCTTTGATTTTTGGCTGGGGGAGAGACAGGGGGAGCACAAATTATTTCAGCACTTTCTTATAGCCCTTGCCGTACTGGACACAGCGGGAAACACGGCTCAAGGTGGCAGAGGAAATAGAGGAGGTTTCCATCACCTGGGCATAGGTGCTGCCTGCCAGCAGAAGCTTGGCGGCATAGACCCGCTCCGCCATATTCTCAAGCTCTTTTTGGGTGCAAAGATCCTGTAGAAGATCCATACAGTCCTTTTCGTTTGTGATCGAGCAAAGCACTTTGCAAAGATCTTGCAGCTTATCCTTCTGTGTCATTGGGCAGGCCTCCTAATAGGATTCGATGGTGCTTTGCAGGAAAGCCTTAGTTTTCTCCATTTGAGGATCATCAAAGACCTGCTCCGGGGTGCCGGCTTCCACAATTTCTCCATCTGCCATATATATTACCACATCTGCCACACTTTTTGCAAATGCCATTTCGTGTGTTACCACGATCATAGTAATATTTTGGTCCTTCAGCCCGCGGATGACCCGCAAAACTTCGCCCGTCAGCTCCGGGTCCAGGGCAGAGGTAGGCTCATCAAAGCAGAGCACCTTGGGCTGCAGAGCCAGCGCCCGGGCAATCGCCACCCGCTGCTGCTGACCGCCGGAAAGCTGATAAGGATAGGCATCCACCTTTTGGGAAAGGCCCACCTGCTCCAAAAGGGCCAGGGCAGTTTCCTTGTTCTCTTTTTTCTTGTCCGGGTTTCGTAGATCCGGGGCCAAGGTCACATTTTTCAGCACAGAATACTGGGGGAAAAGGTTAAAATTCTGAAAGACAAGACCAAAATTCAGCCGGTTTTCCCGAATGCGGTTTTCCGTCAAAGCGCCCTCCAATAAGGATTGGCCCTCGATGCAAATATCGCCGCTGTCCGGCTTTTCCAAAAAGTTCAGACAGCGAAGCAGAGTGGTTTTACCACTGCCGGAAGAGCCGATGATCGCCAGCACCTGCCCCTTTTCCAGGGAAAAACTGGCATCTCTCAGCACCACCGTGCCGCCAAAGCTTTTTTGCAGATTTTTAACTTCCAAAAGGGCCATAGCTTAACCTCGGTAATAGTTTAGTTTCTTTTCCAGATAGGAGAAAAGGAGGGTCAGAACACCACAGAACAGCAAATAGAACACGCCGGTGTAGAACAGAGGCCAGATAAGCCCCTGCTTGATGAAGCTCTCACCGGCCCAGGTCACTTCATAAATGGCGATCACTCGGGCCAGGGCGGTGTCCTTCACCAGGGTCATACATTCGTTGCTCATAGGGGCAATGATCCGCTTGATCACCTGCATAAGGGTAATCTTAAAGAAGATTTGACTCCGGGTAAGGCCCAAAACCTGACCCGCTTCCTTTTGCCCCTGGGGGATGGCTTCAATGCCGCCCCGATAGATCTCAGAGAAATAGCAGGCGTAGTTCAGCGCAAAGGCCACGATCACTGCCCGGAACCGCCCAATGGAGGGCAGATCAAACAGCAGGCCCGGTCCGTAGAACACCAAAATCAGCTGCAGCATCAGTGGTGTTCCCCGGACGACCCAAACAAGAAACCGGATGGGAATACGCACCGGCTTCAGCTTGCTCATAGAGCCAAAGCAGATCACAAGTCCCAGGGGAAGGGCGATCAGGAGGGTCAGGATAAAGACCTTCAAGGTCTCCCCGAAGCCCTCCATCAGTGCCCGGTTAACAGATAAGAACAGTTCCATAGATCACTTAACAAGCGTTACAGGGTACTTGGCAGCCAGAGCATCCAAAGTGCCGTCAGCCATCCACTTTGCCATCAGCTCATTGACGAATTCGGTCATATCAGAGCCCTTGCGGAAGCCGATGCCATAGTATTCGGTGGTCAACTGGAAGGCGATCGCCAGGTCAGAATATTGTTTGCCTGCACCGGTGAGGGCGTTGGCCATGGTCAAGTCAATGACACAGGCATCAGATGTGCCGCTGGCAACCTCCATCAGAGCGGCGGCCTGGTCCAAAAGGGCGGTGTAGTCGGTAATGCCGACGTCGTCCAGAGCTTCCATACCGGCGGAGTCGTTTTCCACAGCGATGGAAATGTCCTTAATGCTGTCCGCATTCGTGTAGTTGGCAGCCACATCGGCCTTGGTCACAACCACTTGTGAATTGATCACATAGGGATCGGTGTAGCTGGTGTTTTTCTTCACGTCGTCGGTGATGGTCATACCGTTCCAAATGGCATCGATCTCTTTGATCTCCAGCTCAGTGAACTTTTTGGTCCAGTCGATGATGACGAACTCAGCCTCAACGCCCAGCTCCTTTGCGACCAGCTTGGCGAATTCCGCGTCGAAGCCGATCCACTCACCGTTTTCATCCTGATAGTCCATAGGAGGGTAGACGGTAATGCCCACGACCAAGGTGCCCTTGTCCTTTATGTACTCCATATCAGAGCCACCGGATTTGTTGCAGCCTGCAAACAGGGATAAAGCAAGAATCAGACAAAGGGTCAAAGCAATCAGTTTTTTCATAATGGTTTCCTCTCTTTCATGGGGCAGCCCCAAATGTTTTGATAGCTGCATTATACTTCAATACTTTAGCGAAGTAAAGAGGAAAATCGCACAAAAGCCCATCTTTGTAGCAATGTACAAAAGACAGGCTCTTTAACACTTTAGCATAGTAAAGTATGCACAACATTAACCGATGAGCCGCAGCAGCTCGCTAAGCTGTGACCCTAATTTTTCGTCTATAGGCAGGAAAGGAAGATGATTTTCGGAAAGGTAATAAGCCCCCTTTTGCAAAATGTGCTTTTGCTGACCGCCTATATAAGTCAAAATGATCTCAACGCCGGGGCTGGCCATATGCTCCGGGTCCGGGATGCTGGTACCCAGCCGGGGCAGCAGCCGCAAATAGGATAAAATGGCCTCGATCTGGGAAGGCTCTGTTAATGTGAGGGATTGCCCATTATGGTGAATTTCCATTTGATTCACCTGGCGGGAATAGTAGGCTTCCGGCTCCGGCAAGGCACAGCCGGACAGGAAGATCGGGAGCGATAGAATAAAAACAAAAAATGCCCTCATTTGCAACACCTCATCCTTAGTGTTGCAAAGAAAAGCGTATTTATACATAATAATGGCGATGACTTGTCGGAGATTCGTTTGCATTTTGGCTGGGGCAGAGTTTAGGAGCGTCAATGCGCGCAAGCGGTGCATCTGAAAGGGGAGAGAGCATGTCGCCTATCGGCGACGTGACCCGCCGGAGATTCGTTTGCATTTTGCCTGAAGGCAAAATTAAGGTTCGCCGCTATCCAGCTGGCGGCGGCAACGCTCATCCGCGTTGCATTTAATTTTTGGAATCTCCAAGGCGGGAACCAAAAAGAGCCATCACCGGAT
>JAZQLG010000103.1:0-7847 GCA_045542575.1 Faecousia sp. | reverse complement strand
GGGTCTTTAGTACGGCAGCGCCCTCTTCCCAGGTCAAATTGCCGGTATAGCCGTCTACAGGCGCGCTTTTCCAGCCGGTCAGGTCCCCGGTAAAGCTGCCATTGGAAACCAGGTTGCCCTCGTCCTGCTGGACTGCATCTTCCACGCTCAGCGCCTGCAACGGCACCATGGAAACCATCAGCAGCATAGCCAAAAGAAGTGCTACCGGCTTTCGCAGGAATTTCCTCCAATTCTTTTTCATACACATTTCTCCTTATTTATCAGGCTGTGATATCGTTTTTGTTCATTGCACGGTTGTTGTCAGCATCAGCCGACTGATCATGGGCAGCACAAATGCTGCGCAGTTGCGGCAGGGTAAGGGATGCCTGCGGGTCAAATTCCTCACTGCCCACATAGGCAAGAATATTCGCCTTTAGCCACATCCCTGCAGGATCTGTTTCTTTCAGATTCAGCGTGCATACCAGCAGTTTTCCGTTTTCAATGCGGTATTCAAACAAATGCGCTTCTTTTTGCGCATTTTTGTAGGAAGTCGCAATATCGATGATAGGCTGGTGGGGATCCGGCGCACCGGTCAGGATCGCAGCCTTACCGCCGCATAGCATATGTTCAAACTGTTTGCTGCAAAAACCCTCGTGGGGGAAGCTCTCTGTCAATGGGTGATCGTCAATGACGGTAGCCAGATGTCCTGTGGTTCTGCCGGCAATGGAAAGCTGGAACGACACTTCCGCTGAGGCAAAGGGCTCTGTGCCGAAGATCACCACAGTTTTACCTTGCATCATATAGTCTTCCAGAGCATTGACGCTGCAACCGTTACAAATCACCGTATCGCTATCGGTATGGCCACCGGCATCTGCGACCCGGGGGAATGCGTAAAGCTCCCAACGATTATTGTATACGCCATCTGCTCCTGTCAAGGCAGTGCTGAGGGTATAGCATACCGCTTCCTCGCTCTCGGGAACTGTAAAACTAAAACGGCAAAGCTCTGCCAAGGTTCCTTTTTTCAGAGGATCCACGGCAACATTTTCTTCTGCCACCGTTTCGCCCCCCCGGCTTACACAAACAGAAAGCTCTGCCTGCTCCATATCGGTGCCGTAATGGGATACCCAAAGGGGAATTTCCACCGTTTCTGCCGTATACAGATTGACCCGGGGCAGATCGGCAAGCAGCACCGTAGGACTGTTGTAACGCAGTACATTTTCTGTGGTTTCTCCGCTTTTTAGCTCATAAAACTCGTTCATCATACCCACGCAGTAGCCAAAGGTGTGCCAATGGGTATCGATATCACCCAGAAAATCATAGCCTGCAAAGCTGTGGCAGCGGCGCACCGTTTCAAAACAGTGCTTCCGCAGCAGGCTCTGCCACTTCACGGAATTGCGATAATAGGTATCAGCCTTGTCCAGAAGGCCTTGCCCGGCAAGGTGTGTTCTCACCGAGGACATAAATTGGGTCTTGCCGATTCTTGTTTCTTCATATCTTTCCTCCAGGGAAAGATCGATATATGTTCCCTGTATGCAGATCTCGTGGGAAAGTAAAGGTTTTCCGTAAACTGCATTTCGCTGATCCAGCACGCTTTGGGTTCCGCAGCGGGAATCATAACTGGTAAGGCCCAAAGAGTAGCTGTTATACAGGTCACAGTAAGGACTAATACGGGAAAGACGCTGGGGGTTATATTCAAAAGGTGTATTTACCCTGGGGTCTTCCTCTTGCAGCATATATTCGATGCCTCGCATTGCCGACATGGGAGAAAACAGGGAATCGGTCTGGGAATGCACCAAATCTGCACAGGCGTGCAGATGGTTTTCATAAGCATGGTCGATCTGCAGCTCGTTTCCTGTAGAATACAGATTGACCGAGGTGTAATGCCGGCAGAAGCGGACGATTTTTTCCCACTCTGCCAAGGCGGTATTGTTGGGGGATTCCACCTCTAAAAGCATACCCACTTCGTCAGCTGCTTCCATATATTCGTAAGGTGGGATCCAGGTATGGAAACGAATGGAATTGAATCCCAAGGATTTCAATTTTTTAATAACCGCAATATAGTAATCCTTGTTCCTTGTAGGGTGAACAGTTTCATATTGATAACAATGCTCACAAATGCCTCTAAAGTAGAACGGCTCACCGTTGAAATAAAGACGGGTCCCCTCCGCAGTCAGACGGCGCACACCGAACGCACCGGAAAGGGATTGATTTTCTGTGCTGACCGTTACCTGATACAATTCAGGGGCCTCCGGAGACCATTGTAACAATCCTTGTGCGCTCAGGGTGACCTTTTCCTCTCCTGCAGGGATTTCCGATGTACAAACAGCTTTTCCGTTATGCAAAACCGTAACTGTCTTTCGGATCTTGCCAGCACCTTCCGTATGTACGGTAAAGCTTTCGCAATCTTTCGATACGGTAACCCACAGATCCCGAAGGCCGTCAGGATAGCTGCGAAGCTCCACATCTCCATAGATGCCGCCGGTACACTCGTTGGCAGCCCGGGAAGTCAGTCCAGAAACCGGTCTGTCCATATACCCCTTCAGGCGATGATTGGATACCGCAAGGGTAATGCGGTTTTCACCAAGCACAAGAGCCCCATCCGGTATTTCAAAGGAAAATGGAGTCGAATATCCCTCATGGCGGCCCAAATATACTCCATTAATCCACGCACTGACAGTATTCTGCGCACCGCCTATGTATAGCTCCCCATTATTGGGAATATCTTTTAGTTCAACACATTTTTGGTAGACAAAACTGCCCACCGGATTGGGAAGAAACATATCCGGGCAGTATCCGGTCATAGGGTAGCTTTGATCTGAATACAGCGGATTGATATTCAGTTTTTCGTATAGCTGTGTTGCCTGAAACAGCACCGTCATATCCTCCCAATAGCCGGGAACAGAAACGGCAGTCACTGAATCGGATGACAGGCAAACGACAGGCTCATCGGTTTGTGCATAGGGCATATCCGACAGATAATCGGCACGCCAATTTCCGTTGAGCAATATCGTATTTCTTTTCATATGTGATTACCAACCTAATTTGGTCTTTTCTTCGTTAATTGCGTTCCACGCAATGTCACAACACCAGTGATGTCCCTCAGGCATTATCACCAGAGAGCAATTATTGGCAACTTCTGCACGACGGTATATTTTTTCCACGGTTGCGTAGGACTGTTTCACTGCTTCCAGGGGGAAAATTTCATCCTTCTGTCCTGCCAGCACCGTCAAGTGTCTCGGTGCGATCAGGCAAGACAGATCTTCCATCTCGAAATATCGGGAAGCACTTGGGATATTGTTGCATACACAGTGCAGGATATCCAGAATTGATCCCCTATAAGAGCAGAAAGAGCATCCAGGAACGGCATACTGTATCCTGTTTTCAAGGCACGCAGCATAAAACGCAGCCGTTCCGCCGCCGGAATTTCCCAGGATCATTATTTTATCCAAATCGATCTCCGGTATTGCCAGTTTCTCCATAGCATCAATACCGCGGCTGATGTCCCAAACACGCTCTCCCAGCACCGTTCTTCCCAGGCTGATGGCTCGCATAGCGGTAAAGGAACACTGATGCACACCCCCGGGACCGGGATATCGATGAGAACGGGTCACGCCCATTCCCCGCTGCTCAATGCAAAGGGCGGCAAAGCCATTTTCCACCGCCTGCAGAGCAAAGCAGCTATCGGGGAAAAAGCTATCGTCAATATCGTATTTTTTCTCCCCAATGGAAATATGGTAGCCTGTTGTATGCCCCTGCAAAGCAATGGCCAGGGGATATTTTTCTTTACCCTGTTTCGGCACCAGGAGGATTGCCGGAACAAAATTTCCACGCTCGCTTTCGTAAGAAAAACGGCTCACGCGGTAGGTATCGCAATCTTCTGTCCCTTCCATTTCAATATGTATGGAACAGGCATTTTCTGCAATGACCTCCATACCCAGAAGCTCATCAAGCTTATTGCGGATTTGTTCTTTCCAAAGGGGATAATCACAGACATCCTCGTAAGACAAAGCGCCTTTTGTGCACGCTACCAGCATATCGTGGCCGGCATCGCCGTTTATCTTTTTCATGACGCTCCCCCCTGTAATTATTTTGAGATTATGAAATCACTGCAAAACATTCTGTCACGCCGTGATATAATTTGATGCAATTATAAATTATACCCAACAAACTGTCAATAGCACCCTTTAAAAATTCCCAGGTTGCACAATTTTGAGGCTTTCCTTTTGTGTATTTTTACACCATCTCATCGATTGCCCGACCAATCATGATCAAAGCCGCGCCCCGTGCCTTTGCTTCCTGCTCCATCTTGGATATCTTTACGCTTACAGAAGTGTCATAGCTGGCTTTGCGGATCCAGTGATCCACAATATTGGCCAGTTTTTCCCCATAGGGGCACTGGGGAATATGCAGCACAATGATCTCCGGATTAAACAGGGTGTTTGCCACTGCCATTGCCTTGCCCATGCTGTTGCAAAGCTGCTGTGTGCTGACGCTGCGGTCGATCATATCCTCCTCCAGTAAACGGGGTTTGCCCTCAGCGGTTTCTCCCACGATGGTATATCCCAGCTCTGCGGCTCTGCCCCGGTGACCAAAAAAGATCTGTCCGGCAATCATAACGGACATACCGATGCTGTGGGCATAATAATTATAATGCATCAAAAGCACATCTTTGGCTTGGGTGTTTTTCAGCAGACCGAAGGCTCTCTCACTTTCCATTAGACAGTCCGGGTCGTGGGCAACCACCACATCCACATGGTAGCGACTGCTCAAAAGGTCCCGCAACGGTACCTCCACCCAATCTTTGATCCGGCTGATGTAGGCAGATACGCCACGGGCTACATCGGTAACACCCTGTGTGGACACGCCGATACTGGTGATATGTTTATCCGCATATTTGTCCATCAATTTATCCAACACGCTATAAAGCATTTGCAAAACCTGATCACAGACTTTCTCCGTCCAGGTATGTCGCTTACTTTCCACTAAGCGGCCTTTCATATCCGTAACCACCGCGTACATTCCATCGCTGTCAATATCCACACCGATAAAATAATGATCATTGGTTACGATATCCAGTTTTTCTGCCCGGCGGCCAACCCCTGCTGCGGTCAGATCATCCTCTGCCACTATATATCCTTCGGCGATCAGCCGGTTTGTCACCTGGGAGATCAGGCCCCAGCTAAAGCCTGTTTGTTCCTGAAGCTCCCGACGGGAGATGGGACCGTTATCCACGATTTGCTGGAATATCTGCTGCACATTGGTACGCTGATTGGTATGTTTCCGAAATTCCATTTTTCATACCCCTTCATTTTCTTTCCTTCATTATATAACAGATTCTTTTTGGTGTAAAGGAAAAATCTTCCGTGCCCGGTACGGGATTTTGTTTAAAAAACTTTATTTCTTACCGTAAATAAATCCTTCACCGGGCATAAAAAACCGGTAGTTTTGCAGAGGTTGAATTTTTCTTACCGCATTGACAAAATCCTCAGGGTCTGCCTTGTTAACTTCATACAGATCGTGATGTACCGGCACTAACATTTTTGCTTCTATTTCTTTTGCCAGCATAACCGCTTCCCGGCAGTCCATATTGCCGATGATATCATTGGCATTTCTTTCTGCGTCACGGCCATTGATCGGGAGAATGGCCACATCGATATTTTTCAGCCAGTCCGTCAAGCCGTCATAAAGGCACATATCGCCGCCATGGAAAACACGGTTACTTCCGTCGTCGATGATATAGCTCAATTCATAATAGTTCCCCTGTGCGTCGGTATGCAGCACCTCGTGAGCCGCAGGAACCGGCGTAACCGTAAAAGCACCGACCGTAACCGCAATCCCAGCAACGGCGGGAATGATCTTCTCCTTTTCGATCCCGTATGCGGCAAGGGTATCCACCTCCGGTGCAGGCACAAGAAATTTAGCCTTAGGATTGGCTTTTGCCAGCTTGGGGAGTGTCCAAGGGTCGGCGTGATCAAAATGGCTATGAGTACAAAGCACCCCATCGAGCATATTCAGTGCCTCCGGAGCAATGGGGGCAGGATAATTCCGCCGCCACTGCACATATTGGCAGCAGTTTTGATCCACGTAGTCGCTTAGGTAGGGATCAATCGCCAGATAGCTTTCCTTTGCACCAATCACAAACCCTTCCTGTCCCAAATACCATAAGCCGGTTTGTCCATCTGTCGGTTTCACATTCATAATATTTTCCGCTGTCATATACACCCTCCTTAATTTTTCTTATTGCAAATTATATCATATCGTGATACAATTGGCAACAAGGAATATCCTATATTATGATTTTTTAGATTTCACCCGAAAGGAAGGTATATCTATGAATTGTGTAATCATTGAAAAGCCCGGTCAAATGCATTATACCCAGCAGCAACTTGCTCCGCTGGCTCCCGGATTTGCACGGATAAAGGTGATGGCCGCTGCCATTTGCGCCACCGACCTGGAAGTTATTGATGGCAACATCCCCGCTAACTACCCCCTTATTCCGGGTCATGAATGGGCAGGAATCGTTACGGAGGTAGCTGACAAAAAATACGCCCACTGGATCGGCAAACGGGTCACCGGCTCCAACGACATCAGCTGCGGTACCTGTGAAGCCTGCCGGTCAGGAAACTGGCGGTACTGCAAGGATTTTGAGGAAATTGGGTTCAAACGCAATGGTGCTTATGCCGAAATGATCGATGTTCCTGCCTATGGGCTGGTGAAGCTGCCCGATTCCCTCCCCTTTACCCACGCAGCCCTGGCTGAACCCTTGGGCGTTGCACTGGGCACCTGGGAAAAGCTCTCCCCAAAATACGGTAAAACCTGCCTGATCATCGGTGCAGGCTCCATTGGTCTTTGCTGCCTTGCAGTAGCAAAAGCTATGGGTATGCGGAAAATTGTTGTTGCCGCTGCCAGTTCCAAGCGTCTGACTGCTGCAAAAGAAATGGGGGCTTATGCCACTATCGCTACCCATGAAGAGGATATTTTTGAAGCGATGAAACAGTATCATCCCGAAGGTACCGATTACATCATTGAAGCAACCGGTATTGAGGAATGTATTACAAACAGCTTTAAGCTGTGCAAGAAGGGTGGTTCCGTTGCCTTGGCCGGCTACGGACGGAGCAAGGTTATGTCCATCCGCATTGACGATATCCACATCAACAATCTTCATGTGGTAGGTGCCGGAAACAACTGGAATCAACACAAAAAAGCCATCCAAATGATGGCTGAAGGTGCTGTAGATATGACCCCTATGATCAGCGAAACCCTGCCCCTTTCCCAATTCCAAAAAGGAATTGACGATGCCCGATCCCGTCCGGAGGGATTTGTCAAGGCGGTGTTTACCTTTGACTAAACCATATTATTTGGGAATTGACCTGGGAACCTCGTCCGTCAAAGCCACTGTGTACAGCTGCGACGGAAAATCCTGCAAGGCAAAAAAATCTTATGCTTCCCAAACGCCTGACGGCTGGATAGCAGCTGTTAAGGAATTGACCCGTGAACTATCGCGCAAGGTTTCCGGCCTCATTGCTGCCGTGGCACTATCCTCCCAGGTAGGCACCTATATCATCAACGGCAAAACAGTAATCAGCTGGCAGTCTGATGCCGGCACCGAAGAGCTTGCTTATATCAAGTCCCGCATTTCTCAAGAAGATTTTATCCGGGAGATCTCCATGCCCCATCCGGATCTGATCTCCTACCCCCTTCCCCGGCTTTTGTATATACAAAAGAATTTCGGCCCCCATTGCCAGGTACTTATGCCCAAGGATCTTCTGATTCGGGAGCTGGCCGGGGGAACAAGTCGGGTCGTAGCCATGTCGGTCTGTGGGCCAAGGAGTTGGACTTGCCTCTTGTCTTCCTAAGACCGCTTGGCC
>JAZQLG010000102.1:0-11853 GCA_045542575.1 Faecousia sp. | reverse complement strand
TGCCCAAGTTCACCCTGGTAGGCGCTACCACAAGAGCCGGTCAGCTCTCCGCTCCTCTGCGGGACCGGTTCGGCGTTTCCCTGCGGCTGGAGCTATACACCCCCGAGGAGCTGGCCCGGATTGTCACCCGGTCTGCAACCATTTTGGGTATGGAGATCGACCCCCGGGGCGCGCTGGAGATCGCCTCCCGGAGCCGGGGCACCCCCCGTATCGCCAACCGGTTTCTGCGCCGCGTCCGGGACTTTGCTCAGGTGATGGGCAACGGAGTGATCACCAAGGAGGCCGCCGACCTTGCCCTGTCCCGTTTGGAAGTGGACGCGCTGGGTCTTGACAACATCGACCGCCGGATGCTCACTGCCATCATCCGCAATTACGGCGGCGGTCCTGTGGGTCTGGAAACGCTGGCTGCCACCATCGGGGAAGAAGCCGTTACGCTGGAAGATGTGTATGAGCCGTATCTGATGCAGCTGGGCTTTTTGACCCGCACCCCCAGAGGCCGCTGCGTCACCGCATTGGCTTATGAGCATCTGCACATCCCCTATGACGGACAGATGCAGATGGATTTATAAACCTGTTAAAAGAATTTTTATAAATCATTGACTTTCCGGTATAATCTGTGTATAATTGGCAATAAGGTGTATAGCACCGAAATAAATTGACCCTGGTATTTTCATCACGGGGCACAACAACCAAAGAGAGGTATATTCCAATGTACGAAGACAAGACTTTAGTTTGCAAAGAGTGCGGCAACGAATTCGTTTTCACTGCCGGTGAGCAGGAGTTCTACGCAGAGCGCGGCTTCCAGAATGAGCCCCAGCGCTGCAAGGCCTGCCGCGATGCTCGCAAGAACAACGCCCGTGGCCCCCGTGAATTCTTCACCGCTACCTGCGCCCGTTGCGGCGGCGAGGCAAAGGTTCCCTTCGAGCCCAAGTCCGACCGTCCCGTATACTGCAGCGAGTGCTTCGCTCAGATGCGCGCAGAAGGCTAATAAACCCAACAAAAAAGAGGATGCACGATGTGCATCCTCTTTTTTATTGGGTTAATGGACAATGAAAAACGGACAATTGACAATGATAATTGCAGTCAAATAACACATACTATCCCCGGAGGGATTTGTATGCGTAAAGAAAAGGAAGAAAAGCCACTGTCAGAAGAAATAATGGACCCGAAACCGCCCATTATAAAGTCCGGGCATATGGAAAACAGACGAAACAGAGCATAATTATCCATTTTCCATTGTCAATTATCCATTAAAAAGAGCAAGGGTTTCCCTTGCTCTTTTTATGTATCAGGCTTTATCTTACCTATTTTTCTTTTTGCAGTTGTCTCCAAGCCCAAGCTTCTGCACCCACAGCCAGCAAGGAAATGCCCGCTGCTGCAACCGCTGCCCATACAGTGTCTGTGTGGGCCCGGGCAAATAGATCCAATGTCTTCTCATATTGCAGCGCTTGTAATCCGCCCCTTATCTGAGCAAACACAGCCCGGTAATGGGCAAAATCAAAAATATTCTCTGCAGGCATCCAGGATGGTGGAAGCTGTATTTTCGGTAAGGTGTAAGCTATGACCGCCAACACAACTGTGCAGAAGCAAAGGTTTATCCAAAACAGCGTGGGCTTCTTTTGCGGAGCGATACCGGTAAACAGCAAAAGCAATACCGGAAGGAAACTGAGGGCAACCACCGACACAATACTCGGCAGGCTTTGTGCCATCTGCTCCGCGTCGTTCAGGCTGTAAATTCTATATTCCTGCCTGGAAAAGCTTTCTTGCCTGTCCTTTGCTTCCTTTTCCAAAAAAGGTGCCTTTGCATCCGGTTCCTCTATCAGAAAGGCCTTTCCGCTTTGCAGCAAAGCCTTACCGGCTAAGCTATCCGGCAAAGGTTCTTCTGCAAACAGGAACAGGTACCTGTCAGCAACCCTTTGCCTTTCCCAGAGGATATTTACCCTTTCATCTATCTTTGGCTGCCGGGAGGCAGATAGAATAACCGTCTCATTCCAGAGAAAGCCCCCATCAACGATCTGCCTGTAGTAATCCACTGTGTAGTTGTAATCCTCACACTCCTGTAACCGCAGACCTTCCAGCCATCCAAGCCCCTCTTCCGCGCAGTATAAATGGTTACCGCTTTCATCCCTAAAAAGGGCCGTGATGGGAATATCCTTTTTCTCTATCGTGTCCACTGTAACCGCCGTTGCCTGGGTCATCATTGCCTTTTCGATCTTTACGGAAAAAAGTGTACAGGCCGCAAGCACATAAAACAGCAGCACTGCCACTATATATTTTCGTTTCACTGCCTTTGCCTCCTTTCCAAGCAAATATAGTATAGCAAACAAATGGCTGGCGTTCAAGCAAAAATGAACGCCAGCCGCTGTTTATCCTTCCTCGATGTGGACCTGGAGCTTTTCGATCCACTGCTCTGCCAACTGGGAAATATCCACATCCGTGGGGCCTTTTGTATTTATATCATCAAGGGTCCACAAAGCCAGCCAAAATTTGTGTTCCAAAGCAATGGAAAACCGAGCAGAATCAATAGGCAGCTCCTCAATAGGCAGGTCCGCATTGGTCAGCACGCTGAAATCAATGGTGTATCTATGTGTGCTACCACTGTCTGGAACAACTTTTTGGGCAGAAGTCGCCACCTCCCCAAAGGAGCCCTTTGTCCGCACCGGCCAGCCGTAGGTTGCCAGACTCCAGATACCTTTCCGGCTGGCATTTCTATCCCATTGAAAATCCTCCGTCAGGAAGTTCCGGAGAAAATCATAGGCAAGCTCCGGATGCTTGCTGCCTGCGGATACCGCTCCATAAAAGGTAATATCTGCCACCACCGAGCCGTCCATAGACCGAAGGGGGTATGCCTCCAGCTCCGCCCCCTTTTCTTTCCCGATGGCCATAATTTCCAACGCATTTTGCAGACTTTGGATCAGCAGGAAATTGTCCGTTTGCTTTGTCCAGTACTCTCCATCCTGGATATATTCCCTCACTTCTACAGGTTCGGATAGATTTCCATGGGGGGTCGACTGCATGAAGCGCACCCTGTAAGCCTGATAGGCCCGTAGAAAGGTCTCGATTTCCTCCTGGGTAACCGCCACTATCCCCCTGTTATAGTCAAGCAGCCTGGGAAACACATTCATAGTAAATTGGGGATGGATATACTGCAGATAGAAATTAATTGCCGTGGCATGGTCTTCCATAGACACGAAATAGTCTATCAGCTCCAGGATATTCATCTGGAAGATATCCGTGCTCAGACCGGTTTGGGCAAACCGGTTCTTTTCCACATACATCACAGGAATGTCAAAACGGAAGGGCAACACATATCTTTCTCCATCCAGCATCCCCGCTTCCATGATCACCGGCTGCAATTCTTCGGTTTTCAATTCCGTATCTGCATCGTAAAATGCGCTGATGTCATAAAACAGGCCGTTCCGCATCGCCAATTCCATATCGTCAAGAAGCGGTTTTCTAGGATTCATCCTTTCCAAATCTGCATGCCCATTGCGCAGCAGTAGCACATCCGGGCCTCGCCCGGCCATCAGCTCTGTGCGAATCCTTTGCAGCATTTCAGCCCGGCCGCTTTCATCGGCTGGGAGTTCTTCCCATATAACCGTGTAGCCTTCGTATTCTTCTTCAAAGCGCAGAGTAGCATCCAGCAGCTGATGCATTAAGCCGCTGGCATCTCCATAAGAATTTTTATCAAAAAGCACCCGTAACGACTTAGAATCTTCCCCGGTCGGCACTTCCGGCTCTGTCGGTTTTGCCAAATCTACAGACTCCGCCGAATCACAACCTATAATGGAACACAATAAAAGCACTGCTAACAAGCCTGACAGTATCCGCCTGGAAAGCCTTAGAAAATGACGATTCGTTTTGTGCAACGATATCCCCCCAAATATTAATCCACTGAATTATCCGAGTTAGCCGCAAACACTGCGTAAATAAACCGGATTTCCTGCATTTATTCTAAGCAAATGTGCCGGGCAATTTGTTGTATTGCAAACCCAATAATATTGAACATAGATATCGTGATGTAAATGCATACCATTGAAGTTGGAACAGCTTTCTACTTTATAGTGTGCATACTCAATCTCATATTGTCCACGATCCATGGCATTTCTGCAAGAAGAGCACGCCATTGCATAGGGCGTTATTTCCATATCGTCAGCACTGACGGTAAATGTCAAAAAAGAAAGGGTTAATACGAGCGCAAGAAGAACGGCTAAACACTTTTTCATATGATTACCTCCTTGCGGTAAAAATCCTTTGTTATGTATTCGTACTGTTGTTTATCCTTCCTCGATGTGGACCTGGAGCTTTTCGATCCACTGCTCTGCCAACTGGGAAATATCCACATCCGTGGGGCCTTTTGTGTTTATATCATCAAGGGTCCACAAAGCCAGCCAAAATTTGTGTTCCAAAGCAATGGAAAACCGGGCGGAATCAACAGGCAGCTCCTCAATGGGCAGATCCTCATTGGTCAGCACACCAAAATCTATGGCGTATTTTTGAGGAATATATACAATTTGGGAAGCCTCCTGGGCGGATTTTGCCACTTCCCCAAAGGAGCCCTTTGTCCACACCGGCCAGCCATAGGTTGCCAAGCTCCAGTCGCATCCGTTCTGGACAGTGTTTCTTTCCCATTGAAAATCCTCCGTCAGGAAGTTCCGGAGAAAATCATAGGCAAGCTCCGGATGTTTGCTGCCTGCGGATACCGCCCCGTAAAAGGTAATATCTGCCACCACCGAGCCGTCCATAGACCGGAGAGGATATGCTTCCAGCTCTGCCCCCTTCATTTCCCCGATAGCCATAACTTCCAACGCATTTTGCAGGCTTTGGATCAGCAGGAAATTATCCGTTTCCGTTGTCCAGTACTTTCCGTCCCGGACATATTGCTTCACACTTGTAGCATCTGATGTTTTCCCATAGGGAATCGCCTGCATAAAACGCACCCTGTAGGCCTGATGGGCCCGCAGAAAGGCCTCTATTTCGTCCTGGGTAACCGCCACACTCCCCTCCTCGTAGTCGAAAAGCTGGGGAAACACATTCATGGTAAACTGGGGATAAAGCCATTGCAGATAGAAGTTGATTGCCGTAACATGGTCTTCCATAGAAACAAAATAGTCCATCAGCTCCAGGATATTCATCTGGAAGATATCCGTGCTTAGGCCGGTTTGAGCAAAGCGGTTCTTTTCCACAAATATCACAGGAATGTCAAAGCGGAAGGGCAGCACATATCTTTCTCCATCCAGCACCCCCGCTTCCATGATCACCGGCTGCAGCTCCTCGGTTTTTAGCTCTGCATCTGCATCGTAAAATTCGCTGATGTCGTAAAACAGGCCGTTCTGCATCGCCAGCTCCATATCGTCAAGGAGCGGTGCTCTGGGGTTCAGCTTTTCGTAATCGGAATACGCATTGCTCAGCAGCAGCACATCCGGGCCTCGCCCGGCCATCAGCTCTGTGCGGATCCTTTGCAGCATTTCCGCCCGGCCGCTTGCATCAGCGGGAATTTCCTCCACTACAACCGTGTAGCCTTCATGTTCTGCTTCAAAACGGTTCATGCAGTCTAGAATCTGCCAAACCAGACCGTTGGTATCTGCATAATCATTTCCCTCCATAATCACCCGAAGCACCTTAGAGTCCTCTTCCACCGGCTCTGTCGAATGACAACCAAACAGTGAAACGGTCAGGAATACCGAGAGAATAACGCAGAGTCCCCGTCTTCCCCAACTATGTAAAAAAGCGTTCCACTTACCCATTCGAACCCCTCCCAAGTATTACGCAAAAGGTCTTACTAAATAACAAATATTGCTTTCAATTATTGTTTTTTGTCTTCGGGCAACTGCTCCACAAGCTTCACAGTCACCATTATCGCAATACCAGTCTTTTTCATTGAAGATATCATAATGCACATGGTGATCACTGGATACACTGCAGCCTGCAGAAACATATTCATGTATCAAATTCGTATATAGGGTATAGGTCATCGTATTTCTGCAGGCGGAGCAGGCATACGCATAGGGCGTTGCTTCCATATCATCGGCGCTGACCGTAAATGTAAGGAAAGAAAGGGTTAATACGAGCGCAAGAAGAACGGCTAAACACTTTTTCATATCATTACCTCCTTGCGGTAAAAATCCTTTATTGTTTATTCGTACTGTTATCATTTATCCTTTTAAGGTCAATTCATAGCGGTTTCCCCCTTTCCAATACACCAGGGTATTTTTGTTTCATACTATTAACAAAGCCATCGTGAGGTGTTAAATACAGCTCGTTTATAGGACAATATTAACATATGTAAATTAAAATATCAATACATTTTTGTCCATTTTGTAAAATAACAAAAAATTTCACTTGTTCCTGGTAGATTTCCCATGTATAATAATTACAGAAACTATACTGCTTAGAAAAAGGAGGGGTCTCAAGTGAAATTAGCAACTAAAAAAGCCTTTACCGGCATGGCTCTTGTTGCCCCGCTGTTGGCAGGCTGCATTCTTTTCTATGCCTACCCCCTTATTCAGGTGTTCATCCGTTCCGTCACCACCGGCATCGGGCCTATGCAAAAATATGTGGGATTTGAACACTACGAGGGAATGTTTCGCAACTCTCTTTTCCTTCGGGCATCGAAAAACACCTTCCGGTTTTTAGTCCTGGCCCTTCCTCTCATTCTGATTCTTTCCCTTTGGATTGCCCTGACCCTAAAATCCGGGACAGAAAAACACCCCTGGCTGAAATCTGTCCTTTTATCCCCTTATGTCATGCCTGTGGCAGGAACCGTTATGCTTGTTGAGCACCTGTTTGCTTCCACGGGAATTGTGAACAGCGGCCTGTCTGCTCTGGGTCTGCCGGTGACAGACTGGCTGAACTCCCAGTGGGCCTTTCCTGTTATGATCTTGCTGTATCTTTGGAAAAACACCGGATATGCGGTTATTTTGCTTCTGTCCGGTTTGAACACCATCCCGGCTCAGCAGTACGATGCGGCCTCTATTGACGGTGCTTCCCGGTTAAAGCAGCTCTGGCACATCACCCTGCCCCAAATGTGGTACAGCTTTTTCTTTGCCACGGTTTTCTCCCTTATCAACGCCTTCAAATGCTTCCGGGAGATCTTTCTGCTTGGTGGAACCCACCCCCACGACAGCATTTATATGCTCCAGCATTTTATAAACAACTCCTTTGAAAAAATGAGTTACAATAAATTAGCCGTTGCCTCCATCAGCTTATTGGTTGTGCTGTCCGTTGTTTTCGTGCTGTTCTACCGGATAGCAATGAGAAAGGAGGCCTACAAGGGATGAAAAAAAGAAACACAGCCATTGCAGTCCTTTCGATCCTTTTGTTTACCTTTTGTATTCTCCCATTTGCCTATATTCTGGTAAGAAGCGTATTTGATGCCGCCGGAAATTTCACACTTCGGTATTTTTATCAGGTATTCTTATCAAAATCTCAGTATCTTTTCCGTTTTTGGCGCAGCCTTGGACTAAGCACCTGCATCGCCACTGGGCAGGTGTTTGTATCCGTCCTGGCAGGCTACGGACTTGCAAAATGCAGATTTCCCGGGCGGAATTTCCTGCTTTTTTTGCTGATTATGTGGATGGTCATTCCCCTGCAGGTAACTCTGGTGCCCAACTATCTGATACTGGATAATCTGGGCCTGATGGATACCTACTATGCCCTTATTCTACCTATGGTCTTTGTGCCCCTGGGTACCTTCATTATGACCCAGAGCTTCCGTTCCATCCCTGAAGAAATACTGGAAGCGGCTCAGCTTGACGGCGCAGGAACTCTCTCCATTCTCACAAGGGTAGCTGTCCCTATGGGGAAAAGCGGTCTGATTTGTACCATGCTGTTAAGCTTTCTTGACGGCTGGAATATGGTGGAGCAGCCTATCACTTTCCTGAAAAAGTTCTCCGATTTCCCCCTATCCGTTGCTTTGGCAACAACGCCGCCGGAAGACCCCAATGTGCAGCTCCTGTGCTGCATTCTGGCTGCGATCCCGCCCATTACGCTCTTTGTCCTCTTTAACCGGGATATGACAGAAGGCATCGAATTGGGCGGTGGAAAAGCCGTATGATCTATATAGCAAAAGAGCAAGAACGGACTTCGTTCTTGCTCTTTTTTATGTATTAAGCTTCGATTGCCTTCACAAAGTTGGGTCTGTCCTTGCTTCCAAAGAAGGCAGAGCCGGCAACCAGCACATCTGCACCGTTTTCCTTACAGATTTCACCGGTCACAAGGTCAACACCGCCATCCACTTCCAGGTGGCAGGAGGGATTCACTTCATCCAGCATAGAGCGCAGCTTTTTCACCTTGGGCATCATATCGGCCATAAACTTCTGACCGCCAAAGCCGGGCTCCACCGTCATCACCAGCACCAGGTCCACCATGGAAAGGTAGGGTGCCAAAGCTTCTGCGGGGGTCTTGGGCTTTAGCACGATGCCCGGCTTTACGCCCAGAGCGCGGATCTGCTCCAAAGCAGCCTTGGTGTTTTCAGGCGTGTCCGCCTCCACGTGAATGGTCAGAATATCCGCACCGGCCTTGCAGAAGTGCTCCACATACCGGATAGGCTTTTCGATCATCAGGTGCACATCCAGCACCAGATCTGAGATGCCATCCACTGCCTTGACGGTGGAATAGCCAAAGGACAGGTTGGGCACAAAGGTGCCGTCCATCACATCAATATGAAGCCACTTGGCACCGGCCTGGGCGGCATTTTCCAGGTCCTTTTGCATATTCATAGGGTCTGCCGCCAAAATGGAGGGAGATAAAATAGCCATATATTTTCCTCTTTTCTATCGAGCTGAATTTTTCCAGGCATTATACTTGCGTAACCAAGGATAAGACCGCCAAAGGTTAGCGGCAAAAGATCCGTCGGTATCAGAAGGCGGTTTTATTCGCGGTTACGCTTTATACTGGGGCTGACAGGTCAGATTGATGCCCAGCCGCTTGAAGGTCTTTTCATCCACGGAAGAGAGGATCACAGAGGAGTGAACCTCACAGCCCCGGAGCTTTCCGATCTGCTCCATTGCCATTTGGGCCTTGGGATCGGTGGTAGCGCAGATGGACAGCGCCAAAAGCACCTCATCGGTATGAAGCCGGGGATTGCGGTTGCCGAAATGCTCCACCTTCAGCCGCTGAATGGGCTCAATGACATAGGGTGCGATCAGATGAACATTGTCATCCAGGCCCGCCATCTCCTTCAGTGCGTTGAGCAGAAGGGCCGCAGATGCGCCCAGCAAATCGGAAGTCTTGCCGGTAACGATCTTGCCGTCAGGCAGCTCCATAGCCGCCGCAGGCTTGCCATATTCGGCAGCCTTTTCTAATGCCGGAGCCACCACCCGGCGCTGCTTTTCCGTCACGCCGGCCTTCTTCATCAGAAGCTCCAGCTTCAGCACCTGGGCATCGTCGGCCTTGCCCTGCTTTTGATCGCACAGGGCGGCATAGTACCGGCGGATGATCTCCTGCTGGCAGGCTTCCCGGGTCACTTCGTCGTCAATAATGCAGTTGCCCACCATATTCACGCCCATATCCGTGGGGGACTTATAGGGGCAGTAGCCCAAGATCTGCTCAAAGATGGCAACCAGCACAGGGAATGCCTCCACATCTCGGTTGTAGTTGACCGTGGTTTGACCGTAGGCCTCCAGGTGGAAGGGGTCGATCATATTCACATCCTTGAGATCTGCAGTGGCAGCCTCATAGGCAAGATTCACCGGATGATTCAGGGGCAAATTCCAAATGGGGAAGGTTTCAAACTTGGCGTAGCCCGCCTTTCTGCCCCGCTTGTTTTCGTGATAGAGCTGGCTTAAGCAGGTAGCCAGCTTGCCGCTGCCGGGACCGGGGGCGGTGATCACCACCAGCTCCCGGGTGGTTTCAATGTAATCGTTCTTGCCATAGCCTTCATCGCTGACGATGTGGGCGATATTGGCGGGATACCCCTCAATGGCATAGTGATGGTACACCCGGATACCCATACTCTCCAGCCGTGCCTGGAAGGCCTTGGCAAGGGACTGGTCTGCAAACCGGGTCAGCACCACGGAGCTGACATACAGGCCAAAACCCCGGAAGATCTCAACAAGCCGGATCACATCCCGGTCATAGGTAATGCCCAGATCGCCCCGAATCTTATTTTTCTCAATGTCGTCGGCGTTGATGGCAATCACCACCTCCACCTGCTCCTTGATCTCCAGAAGCATTTTCAGCTTGCTGTCCGGCTGGAATCCGGGCAGCACTCTGGCGGCGTGGTTGTCATCGTACAGCTTGCCGCCAAACTCCAAATACAGCTTGCCGCCAAACTGGGCGATCCGCTTACGGATATTTTCCGACTGGGTGCGGATATATAGATCGTTATCGTAACCGATTTTCATTGGTATGCCTCTCTATTTCTTAATTTGCAGGACAAAGGGCGTTAACCGCCTTTTCCAGGCGATTCATCGCCTCTTCCAGGGTAGCCTTGGGGCAGGCCAATGCCAAGCGGATAAACTGGCCTGTCTTTTCTCCGAATTTCGTACCGAAATCCGGCCAGATATTTGCCTTGTGAAGCACCATATCCTCCAGCTGTGCCGGGCTCAGGCCCAGGCCGCTACAGTCCAGCCACAGCACATAGGTGCCCTGCTGCTCGATCACCCGGATCTGGGGCAGCCGCTCCCTGACGAAGCCTTCCATAAACTGCACATTTTCCCAAATGTAGGCCTTACAGGCCTCCAGCCATTCTTCACCCTCGGCATACGCAGCACGGCAGGCCACCATCCCCATATAGTTGCACTCGTTGTAGCCAACGATGTCAACGGTCTGGCGGAACTTTGCCCGCAGCTCCTGACCGGGAATAAAGATATTGGAGATCTGCAGGCCTGCAATGTTAAAGCCCTTGCTGGGAGAGGTGCAGACCATCAGATTCTCTGTCATATCCGGGCAAGCCACCGCAAAGGGGGTGTGGGTATAACCGGGAGAGAAGAAATCGCAGTAAATTTCATCGCTCATAACCGTTACGCCGTAGGCCTTGCAGATGGCACCCAGGCGCTGCAACTCCTCCACAGTCCAAACCCGGCACACCGGATTGTGAGGGCTGCAAAGAATGAATAATTTAATGTTGTTTTCCCGGATTTTTTCCTCAAAATCGGCAAAATCAATGGAATATTCCCCATCTTCATAGTGAAGCTCATTTTCCACCAGACGGCGGCCGTTCCGATTCACCACATTAAAAAACTGGTGATAAACCGGGGACTGGATGAGCACCGCGTCGCCGGGCTCCGTGACCGTGCGGACAGCAGCCGACAGGGCCGTTACCACGCCGGGGGTCTGGACGATCCAGGAGCGGTCCACCTTCCAGCCGTACCGGCGGGAGAACCAGCTCTCCACTGCCTCATAGAAGCTGTCGCTGGGCAGACTGTAGCCGAAAATGCCCAGCTCCACCGCCTTGTGCATAGCATCCTTTACGCAGTCGGGAATGGAAAAATCCATATCCGCCACCCACAGAGGGATCATATCCTCAGGATAGCCATTCAGGGCGATGCTGTCATATTTTTCGCAATCGGTGGAAAACCGATTGACAGGCTTATCAAAATCGTACTTCATTACACGCCCTCCAGCGCCTGGGCCAGATCCGCGATCAGATCGGCAGGATCTTCAATGCCCACAGACAGACGGACCAGATCCGGGCCCACGCCTGCGGCGATCAGCTCCGCATCGTTCATCTGCCGGTGGGTAGCGGAGGCAGGATGCAAAATGCAGGTCTTGGCATCTGCCACATGGGTGGCAATGGAGCACAGCTCCAGCTTCGCCATAAACTTTTCAGCCGCGCTGCGTCCACCCTTGACACCGAAGGATACCACGCCGCAGCAGCCCTTGGGCAGATACTAAGTCGGATCGTAGCCA
>JAZQLG010000101.1:0-14935 GCA_045542575.1 Faecousia sp. | reverse complement strand
GTGATTTTCTCTGACGACAAGCGTTACTGGACTGTCTTTGAACCCATCTGTCGGGAATTGGACAGAAGAGGAAAAGATGTGGTTTACATGACGGCATCTGAGGACGATCCCGCGCTGAACAATCCCTATGAACACATCAAGGCAGAATTCATCGGCAAGGACAATAAGGCCTTTGCCCGGCTGAATTTCCTGAATGCCGAAGTTGTGGTTTCCACAACTCCCGGACTGGATGTCTATCAGTGGAAGCGCTCCAAGGATGTGGACTTCTATGTGCATATCCCCCACGCCCCCAACGATATCACGTTGTACCGTATGTTCGGCATTGACTACTATGATGCCATCCTGCTTTCCGGCGACTATCAGGTAAAGCAGGTAAGACAGATGGAAGCCAAGCGGGAGCTGCCGGCCAAGGAGCTTCAAAAAGTGGGCATCCCTTATATGGATGTGATGGCTGCCCGCCTCCAAAAGGAAGGCCCCGCTCCGGAACACGAAAGAACAGTGCTTTTGGCTCCCTCCTGGGGCGACAGCGCCCTGTTTGGCGTATACGGCGGCAAGATCATCGAAAAGCTTTTGGAAACCGGCTATCATATCATCGTCCGGCCCCATCCCCAGTCCTTCAAGTCTGAAAAGGAGCGTATGGACAAGCTGATGGCAGACTTCCCCGATTCCGACAGGCTGGAATGGAACCGGGACAGCGACAATTTCGATGTGCTCCGCCGCAGCGATATTCTGATCTCCGACTTCTCCGGCGTTCTGTTTGATTTCTCCCTGGTTTACGACAAGCCGGTGATCTACACCAACCCCAATTTTGACCTGGGTCCCTACGATGCCTGGTGGATGGACGATCCTCTGTGGACCACCACGGTCCTGCCCCGGATCGGCGCAGAGCTGACAGAAGACAAGATGGCTTCCATCAAGGAGCTGATCGACACCTGCATCGAAGATCTCCGCTACGCGGAGGGCCGGAAGACTGCCAAGGAAGAAACCTGGGCAAGCTGCGGCACCGGCGCCAAGGAAGTGGCGGATTATCTGCAAAACAAACTGCAAACCCTAATAGAGAAGAAGGAGGGTTAATATGTCACTTTGGTATATTTTGGAATCGATCTTCATTGGCCCTCTGAAGCTGGTCTTTGAGATCATTTACTCCCTGGCCTATCGGTTTTTAGATGACCCGGGCCTGGCGATTATCGCTTTGAGCCTTGCCATGAACCTGCTGGTCCTGCCCCTTTACCGCAGAGCCGATGCTATGCAGGAGCAGGCAAGAGATACGGAAAACAAGCTCAGCCGTGTGGTCAACCACATTAAAAAGACCTTCACCGGCGACGAGCGGATGATGATCCTGCAGACCTACTACCGGCAGAACAACTATAAGCCTACAGATGCCCTCCGGGGTTCTGTTTCCCTGCTTTTGGAGATCCCCTTCTTTATGGCGGCCTACCAGTTCCTTTCCAGTATGTATGTGCTGGAGGGCGTGTCCTTTGGCCCCATTTCTGACTTGGCAAGCCCCGATGGCCTTATCACAGTGGCGGGCATTACCATCAATGTGCTGCCTGTGCTGATGACCGCCATCAATGTGGTGTCCAGCGCCATCTATTTGAAGGGCTTTCCTCTGAAGACCAAGATCCAGCTTTACGGTATGGCGGCCTTCTTCCTGGTGTTTTTGTATAACTCTCCGGCCTGCCTGGTGTTCTACTGGACCTTAAACAACCTGTTTAGCCTGGTAAAAACCATTTTCTATAAGCTGAAGAACCCCAAGAAGGTTCTGAAGATCGCGTTTGCCATTTGCACCCTGGGCATTTCCCTGCTGGTAAGCAAAGCGATCGCTGTCTTCAAGGCAAAGAAGGGCGAAGTGGAAGCACCCAAGCCCGATAAGAAGGTGTTTCTGCTTTCCTGCGCTGTGCTGGCGATTCTTTCCGGCCTGATGATCCCCTCCTCCGTAATCGGCGCATCTCCCCAGGAGTTCGTGGATATCTATGCCTTCCACAACCCGCTGAACTATTTGCTGGTCTCCGGCGCTATGAGCTGCGGCACCTTCCTGGTGTGGCTGCCTGTGTTCTACTGGCTGGCAAGCGACAAGGGCAAGGTGGTCCTTTCCAAGCTGGCGGCCATCGCCGCCATCGCCGCTATGGTGGACTTTATGTTCTTCGGCTGGAACCTGGGCCTGATCTCCACCAACCTGCAGTACGATAAGGGCTTCTTCTACACACGGATGGAAAAGCTTATTAACCTGGCGGCAGTCGCGGTGGTGTTCGTAGGCATTTGGTGGCTTGCAACCAAGAAAAAGAAGATCATGGCATCCGTCCTGGCGATCGCTGTTGTGGGTACGACTGCTATGACCGTTTGGAACGGCATACAGATCATCCAGGGCACCAACCAGGTCAAGGCCTATATGGAAAATATGGACACCGAAGAAATGCCCAGCTTCCGTCTGAGCCAGACCGGTCAGAATGTAATGGTAATTATGCTGGACCGCTCCTTGGGCTACTATATGCCCTACTTCATTAATGAAAAGCCGGAGCTGGCAGAAAAGTTTGACGGCTTTACCCACTATGTAAACACCCTTTCCTACGGCGGTCACACCAACTTTGGTGCCCCGGCCATCTTCGGCGGCTACCCCTACACCCCGGTGGAAATGAATAAGCGGGATGAGGAGTCCCTGGAAAGCAAGAACGACGAGGCACTGAAGGTGCTGCCTGTTCTGTTTAGCCAAAACGGTTATGAAGTTACTGTCTGTGATCCTCCCTACGCAGGCTATTCCTGGGTGCCGGACCTGAGCATTTTTGATGAATACCCGGAGATCGACACCTATATCACCAAGGGCTTCTTCAAGACCCAGGGACAGCGGCAGGCGGAGATCTTCAATAACTACCGCAACTTCTTCTGCTTCGGCCTGATGCGCTGCCTGCCGGTGGCCATTCAGAGAGCACTGTACGAGGGCGGTATGTACCACCAGGAGTACACTTCCGACAAGGAATATGCCTTCTTTAACCAGTCCGTGGTGAATATGAGCCAGGCAAACGGTATGAACGGCCGATTCGTGGACTGCTACGAGGTGCTGAAAAAGCTGCCGGAAATGACGCAGATCACTTCTGAAAAGGTCAACACCTATATGACCCTGGATAACGAGGCCGCTCACTCCCCTGTGCTTCTGCAGATGCCGGGTTATGAGCCTTCCCAGGTGGTGAATAACACCGGCCTTACCAAGCTGGAGATCCAGGATGTCTATGGTAATACCCTGACCTTTGCCAACACCACCCAGCTGGGCGAATACCATGTGGGTATGGCAACCATGCTGAAGCTGGCAGAGTGGTTTGACTACCTGCGGGCCAACGGCGTTTACGACAACACCAAGATCATTTTGGTTGCCGACCACGGCTACAACCTGGGCCAGCTTCCCAATATGCTGATGGATATGGGCAACGGAGAAATTGAGGACTGCTCTTACTACTATCCTCTGCTGATGGTCAAGGACTTTAATGCCACCGGCTTTGAGATCTCCCAGGAATTTATGACCAACGCGGATGTGCCTACCCTGGCCACCCAGGGAGTCATTGAAAATCCTGTGAACCCCTTTACCGGCCAGCCCATCAACTCTGATGAAAAGTACGCCCACGATCAGCTGGTGATCGTGTCCCGGCAGTGGAGCTCCGAGGTAAATAACGGTAACACCTTTATTGCCGACAAGTGGGCCAGTGTCCACACGGATATCCGCAACCCGGAAAACTGGTCCTTCTACACCGGCAGCACCGTGCTGAAGGAACACAAATTACCGCAATAAGTAAGGGGCTGTAAAGAAACGCATATTTACACAAGGTTTATGCACAAAAGCTTGGCCCCCTCATTGAGGGCAGATTCCCCCGTCAGCGGGGGAAATGTCCGCAAAGCGGACAAAGGGGGCGCGGGTCCGGCAGGACCTGGCAAAACCGAAGGTTTTGACTGGGGGAGTGTCCTATCGTACGGTAAGACACTCCCTCCGTCTTTGCCTTTAAGGCAAAGCCACCTCCCTCAAAGAGGGAGGCAAGGCTTCTAATGCATATTCTGAATAAATATTAGAGTTTCTTTACCGCCCCTTTAATGCCGTTGGGGCAGGAGAGCGGACCGAACAGGGCGCTTTTCTTGACAAGAAAAGCAGGTGTGTTATTATATAAGAACAACAAAGCAAAGAGGGAAGCCTATGTACAGCATTGAAATTAAGAACCTATATAAATCCTTCGGAGAGGTAAAAGCCGTAAACGATTTAAGCTTCCGGGTAAAGACCGGAGAGCTGTTTGCCTTCCTGGGTGAAAACGGCGCAGGCAAATCCACCACCATTTCCATTATTTGCGCGCAGCTGCAAAAGGATGCAGGCCAGGTGCTGGTCTGCGGGGAAAATGTGGAAAAGGCCTCCCAGGATGTAAAGCGGGCCTTGGGCGTGGTGTTTCAGAATTCTGTTTTGGACAGCAGCCTGACGGTCAAAGAGTGCCTGCAAAGCCGGGCCGCCCTCTACGGCATCACCGGCAAGGCCTTTCAGACCCGGCTGGCAGAGCTCTCTGCCCTCCTGGATTTTTCCGACCTTCTGAACCGGGTCATCGGCAAGCTGTCCGGCGGTCAGCGCCGGCGGATCGATATTGCCCGGGCATTGCTGCATAAACCCAAGATCCTCATTTTGGATGAGCCCACCACCGGCCTGGATCCTCAGACCCGGAAGCTTTTGTGGGATGTGATCTCCTCTCTGCGGCAGAAGGAGAATATGACGGTGTTCCTTACCACCCACTATATGGAGGAGGCAGCGGAAGCGGACTATGTGGTGATCCTGGACCACGGCAAGATCGTGGCAGAGGGTACGCCCCTGTCCCTGAAGAACACCTACACCGGCGACTTTGTGACGATCTACGGACAGGAGGAAGCACAGGTAAAGACCCTGGGCCGACCCTACAGCCCTGTCCGGGATGGCTTTAAGGTGTCTGTGGAAAATACCGCCCAGGCAACGGAGCTGATCCTCCAAAATCCTGCCCTGTTCTCCGATTATGAGATCACAAAGGGCAAGATGGACGATGTGTTCCTGGCGGCCACCGGCAAAAAATTGGAAGGAGGACAGGCAAAATGACCCAGTTTTCTGCGCTTTTTAAGCGGGATACCAAGCTTTTTTTCAAGGATAAGGGCCTGTTCTTCACCTCTTTGATAACGCCCCTTATTTTGCTGGTGCTCTACGCCGTCTTTTTGGGAAAGGTCTATAAGGATTCCTTCCTGATGGCCTTGCCGGAGGGCTTCGCCATTGAGGATAGCCTGATGAACGGCCTGGTGGGCGGGCAGCTGCTGTCTTCTTTGCTGGCGGTCTGCTGCGTGACGGTAGCCTTCTGCTCCAATCTTCTGATGGTCCAGGATAAGTCCGGCGGAGCCTACAAGGACCTGACCGTTTCCCCGGTAAAAAGCGGCACCCTTTCTCTGGCCTATTACCTTTCCTGCGCCTTTTCCACCTTCGTGGTGTGCTTCGTGGCTCTGGTTGCCGGCCTTCTTTATCTGTATGTGACCGGCTGGTATATGACGGTTTCCCACATTTTAGTGCTTGTGGCAGATGTGGTGATCATGGTGCTCTTTGGCACCAGCCTTTCCTCCCTGGTGATCTGCCGGCTGACCACCCAGGGGCAGGCTTCCGCGGTGGGCTCCATCGTCAGCTCCGTTTATGGCTTTATCTGCGGTGCCTATATGCCCATTTCCAGCTTCCCGGAGGGACTGCAAAAGGTGCTCGGCTTCCTGCCCGGTACCTATGGCACCTCTCTGCTGCGAAATCACTGCCTGGATGGCGTGTTTGAGGAAATGGCAGCCCAAAATCTTCCCGCTGAGCTGATCACAGCCTTTAAGGACACGGTGGACTGCAATTTGTATGTGCTGGATGCCCGGGTGGAAATTTCCACAATGTATGCCATTTTGGGTGGCGTTACCGCCCTGCTGGTTATTGCCTATATTCTTCTTTGCCGCTTCCAAAAGAAAAAATAAGAAGATGCCCTGCGGAAGCAGGGCATCTTCTTATTCCTTTCGTTCCAGCCGCTCCAGTGCCCGGATCAGCCGGGGGCGGTTATACCGCTGGATAATGGCAAAAACAAGATTGCCGACGATGGCGAGGCAGAAGCAGATGATTCCGCCCAAGCCGGGCCATATCTTCAGAAAGGGCAGGCACAGCAGGATCAGCTGATAGTGGACGATCTCTGCCACGCAGGTCTCCTGGATAAGCCGGCGGAGGTTTTCCTTGTCCGGCCGGATATTTACCTTCTTTTCGTACATATCCTTATGCCGCTTGCTGGCATCGGGGACCCGATCCTTCCACTTTTTCACCCGGAGCTTTCGGTAGAGCTTGCCGCTTTTCTCCCAGGAAAAGGGCCGGAAGGGAAACTTGTCCCACAAAAACCATTTTCGGTCATATAAATTGCCGATATAACGCATTACGATACCTGCGATGCTTGCGTGCAGGGCACATTGCAAAAATGCTTTCATAGGACTCCCCTCCTCTCTGTAATGTAGAATAGAATATAAATGTGAAAGAATTGTTAAAGAAGAAAAGATTTCTTGCGATTTCCCCTAAAAATGGTAAAATAAAAGAAAAAGGGGGTCACGATATGATCAATACCACCCTGTGCTACATCTTGAACGGCACAAAGGTGCTGATGCTTCACCGCACCAAGAAGGAAAAGGACATCAATAAGGATAAATGGATCGGCATCGGCGGCAAGTTTGAAGGTACGGAGAGCCCCGACGAATGTTTGCTCCGGGAAGCCCGGGAAGAAACAGGACTGACACTCACCGATTACACTTGCCGGGGTGTGGTCACCTTCCTGACTGAGGATCCTAACCAGGGAGAATATATGTACCTTTTCACCGCCACCGGCTTTGAAGGAACGCTGAAAGACTGCGACGAAGGAGAGCTTCAGTGGGTAGAGCGGGAATTTTTGGACAGCCTTCCGAAATGGGAGGGAGATAAGATCTTTTTAGACCTTCTGTGGAAAAACGCCCCCTTCTTTTTGCTGACCCTGCGCTACAACGGCGACAAGCTGACAGAAGCGATCCTGAACGGCAAAAGGATAAGATAAGCCTATCACAAAAAGAAGAAAAAATCCAGCGAAAGCGGTAAGCCTGCAAGAAAGCGCCCAAGGGCCATTGGCTCTTGGGCGTGTTTTATTGTACTGTAAAGTGCATAGACATACTGCCCTCGAAGGACAGATAATACAGGGTGTTTGCACTGCCGCTCCAGGTAACAGATACGCCGCCGTCGGAGGCAGCTGTGCTGGTTGCCAAAACCTGACCGTTGCTGTTATAAACGGTTATGGTGCAGTTCGGGTCAGCGCATTTCACGGTCCGGCTGCCTGCACTTTTGGGGGTGAGCCGGTAGTATACCGGGGTGTTTCGGGCATCCGGATAGGCAGTTGCTTCGTCACCAACAAAGGTCCAGATCGCCTGGCCGGTGGTGGCACTGCCACCCAGCTTTGCTTCCACCCAGCTATTGGGGTCAAAGGCGGGAATTTGGGTAATGTTGGCATTCCGGCGGTTTTCGTCGTACCAGTCAGAAAGGGCCTTGCCAGCCTTCGTTTCCACAATATTCCAGGGGGTGGAGCTGTTGGGCCGGGTGATCTTTGTGCGGTAAATGGGGTAGATATACTCTCCAATGGGCACGGAGGGCTTGCCGGGTGTTTTGTTGCCGGTGTTGAGCCAGTTGGGCTCGCCCCGCTCACCTAAGTAGACACTGGTAGTAAAAATATAGTACTCATTGTCGTTAACGACCTGAATAATAAAGGAAAGGCCCTGGGCTGCCGCGCCGAAGAGGGCTTCCATTTCCGCGTCGCCGGTAACGGCCATACTGCCAAAGTAGTCCCGCTTCCAGCCCAAACCGCCGTCTAAGCGGTCCTGGATGTATTCATTCAGGTCGGACTTGGGATTGTCCATACCGATAACCGTGCCGTTCTTTTCGCCGCTGATCAGGTTGTTGATCAGCCAGGCATGGTCCTCACCCTGGATATCGTCGGGCAAAATGTCAGAGCCCTCCCAGGTAAATTCGCTCACTTCCAAAAAGACCTGGTCGTTTACAGCCTGGGCCGGGTCGGTGCTGTAGTGCCAGTCGGCGAACACACAACCAATGGAAAGCAGGAAAATAAGGCACACAAAGCAGGCCAGGGAACGAAAAAGATTTTTTCCAACCATAGCTTACACCTGAGCCTCGTCGTTCGCAATTTGCTTCAGCCGTTCTTCTTCCACTGCCCAGATCTTCTTTTCCGCAATGGGGGTGGCGATCAGGGCAAAGATCACAAGCAGGATACACAGCCAGCCTGCGGGGGACTGCATAAACAGAACGAAGCTGCCCACAAAGGGGATCTTTTCGTTCCGGTAGATGCCCTTGATCTGGGAGTACTTCACCGGGAAACGGTCCGGCGTGTCTACCGCGTCGCCCTGGCAGAGAAAATAGCGGTCATTGGGGTGCTTTTCGTTGGGCTCTTCAATGCCTACGATCCGGTGGACCACCATCAGGTCGTCCTGCTGATACACCACGATATCAAAAAGCTTCAGATCCTTTTCCGCGGGCTTTTTGTAGGTGAAGATCAGATCAAACCGAGATAATTGATTATTAAGGCTGTTGTCAAAGAGATATTTGTTTTCCGGGTTTTTCTTTGCCATAGAGGTGGTTTTCACCACGCTCAGGGTGGGAACAGTGTCAGAAAACCGGTCTTCCTGCAAATTCACAAAAAGGGAGAAGCCAAAAGCGGCCAGCAGAATTCCGCAAAGCACAAAGGAGATGATAAAGTCTATCACACAGCCTTTTTTCTTCTTTTTCATATTCTGCTTGAGAAGCGCCTCATCCTTCAGACCTGCCCGGACCATAGAAAGGTACATCTTGACCATAGAAACGATCAGGTAAGACAAAAGCCCTGTCAGCAGCGTGAATACCACCACGCACAGGATCAGTATATACATATCGTACGGTGCCAAGATGTCACCTCCTTAATAATGGGAAAGCAGAGAGGGCGCCAGCCCTCTCTGCGTGATTGGGGTTGCTTTTGGAATTAGGTGGTAGGAGTAGCCTGACCGTCGCTGATGGTGATAACCAGCTGACCGGCCTGCAGAGCGGTGGAGTAGGCATCGTAGTCGGCCTTGGTGTCCAGGTTCAGCTCGTTCAGCTCTACGTTGGCAAGAACAACGGAAGCAGGGATCTCGTAACGGAAAGAGCCGTCGGCCTGCTTGGTGCCGGTCCAGTCGATGGGATAGGCGGTGGTGGTGATGCTGTCAAAGATCTGCTCGCCGTTATAGGTCCACTCAGGCAGTGCCTTGCTGCAGGAGAAGGTGAAGGTGGTGGCGACAGCATTTTCCTTGATATCCTCGCTGGCGTACTGAGAGGGAGTGAAGGTAACAACGATGCTGCCTTCAGCCAGCAGGTAGGTGGTGTGGGAAGTGCCGGGCTTGGGGTCGACCTTCAGGGTCAGACCGGCGGTAGAAACAGAATATGTACCCAGGCCGCCTTCAAAGGTTGCGGCAGTCATGGTAACGGCGCGAGCACCGGAAATGTCGGCCACATCAGTGTGCTCGTTGTAGATCCAGTTTGCGTAAACGCTGCCGATGGTAACCAGCAGAGCCAGGGCAATAATCAAGCTAAGCTTCTTCATTTTGATTTCCTCCATAAAGCAATTCAGTTGGCCAGGCACACCAGCCTAACCTGTAAGGACAATTATACGCCCATGAAACACATTTGTCAACAACATAAAAACAGAAAAAAGAAAAAGCAGCAAAAGCCTGCCGGCGCCCCGACGAAAATCGAAAATGTTTCGATGGCTCTTCTATTGTGAAGAGCCATCTTCCTTTTTATAATGGGAACATCAATAAAAAGGAGTGTTTTTATGGCAAAAACCGCATTTTTGGGCTTTGGTGAAGTCAATACCCCCGCCCAACTGATCATGGACAAGTGCGCAAAGGCTGCTGCGGATCTGGAGCAGGCAGGCATGGAGCTTATCAAGGTATTTCCCATTACCGATGACCCGGAAGAAAAGGACATCAAAAAGGCTTTGGATGCCCTCCGTGGTCAGGAATTTGACAGTCTTGTTGTCTGTATTGCGGGCTGGATTCCCTCCCACGCAGTGGTGAAGATTTGCGAGCAGTACCGCCACAAGCCTATGGTGCTGTGGGGCCTTTGCGGCTGGATGGAAGAGGGGCGCCTTGTAACCACCGCCGATCAGGCAGGCACTTCTGCCCTGCGGAAGACCTTTCGGGATTTAGGGTATACCTTTACTTATATTTATGACATCATCGGATTGCCCAGCCGGGCAACCAAGGTGGCAGATTACTGCACCGCTGCCTCTGCCGCCCAAAAGCTGCGTAGTGCCAAGGTGGGTATGGCAGGCTATCGGGATATGCAGCTTTACGGCACACAGGCAGACGGACCTTCCTTGAAGCGGGTAACTGGCGTGGAAATTGAAACATTTGAAATGCTGGAGCTGCAGCAGCGCTATGAAGCTGTTACCCAAGAGGAAAAGCAGGCTGTGATCGACAGCGAAATGGGCAAGTGGGTCTTTTTGAAGGAGGCCTCCCAGACTTCAAAGGAAATGGCTGCAGGTTACTATCTTGCCGCCAGGCAGATCATCGATGAGCGGGGCTACGAAGCCATTTCTCTGAAAGATGTGGACGGCATGAAGAAGCTCTGCGGTTTCCCTCCTGCCCCCATCTTTATGCTCCTTTCCGATGTGCAGAAGGTGAGCACCATTCCTGAAAATGACTGCCTGGGTAATGTTACTCAGCTAATGGTGAAGTATTTGACCGGTCAGTGCGGTGCGTACCTGGAATTTTATGAATTTTTCACCGACCGGGTGCTGGCAGGCGTTCCCGACTATGTGCCTGCGGAGATCATCGATGGGGATGTGATGGTGATGCCTGCTGCCTTTGGGGAACTGAGCGAGGGCATTTTGAATGTTTCTAAGGTAAAGACCGGTGAGCTTACCCTGTGCCGGCTGTTTATGGAAAGCGGCAAGTATTATATGCACATGGTCACCGGCACCGGCATCACTCCCCGCAAATGGGAAGAGGCTGGCTGGACACAGCCTGCACCTCAGCTTCCCGGGCTGGAAATTCTCCTTGAAGATGTAGAAAGCTTCACCCAGAGTATAATGTGCCAGCACTACATCATTTCCTATGGCGACAACAGGGAAAAGATTCGAAATTTGTGTAATATCTTGGGCATTACTGTGATTTGAGAGGTGGAAAATGGAAAAAAAGCTGTTAATGGGCTGGGCAGAAGAAAGCCTTGTGCCCGAAAAGAAAGTAAGCCTTGCGGGGCAGTTTTACGAAAGAATTTCTGAATATGTGGAGTCGGAAATTTCCGTCACCGTGTTGGCGGTAGAATGCGGCCCGGAACAACTGCTTTTGGCATCTGCAGATATTGTGAGCCTGAATGCCGGCGTTTTGGCTTTGGCACGGGAGAAATTCTCCCGGCTTTGCAAAGAGGTTTCCCCGGATAAACTGGTGGTTGCCGCCACCCATACCCATACTTCTTTGAAAATAGCGAACCCCGCCCAGCCTGCAAACCGCTGGAACACCATTGCTGTTTTGGATGAGTTTCTGCCGGAAGACAAGAAATATACCGAGTTGGTAACCCCGGACGAAACGGTCATTACTCCGGAAGAAGCGGCTGAATTTGTGGCAGAGAAGATCGCCCTTGCCTGCGCCAAGGCATGGGGAAACCGTAGGGAAAGTTACTATGCCAACGAATTTGGCAGAGCGGCTGTGGGTATGTGCCGCCGGGTGTGCTATGACGACGGCTCTGCTCAGATGTGGGGGGATGTAAACACCGCTAACTTTACCGCTCTGGAAGGGGGCAACGACGCCGGCATTGAGCTTTTATACATCTTTGATGAAAATAAGGCCCTTACCGGCATCGT
Organism: Faecousia sp.; assembly: GCA_045542575.1. Classification (GTDB taxonomy): domain Bacteria; phylum Bacillota; class Clostridia; order Oscillospirales; family Oscillospiraceae; genus Faecousia. The sequence goes on along the minus strand of JAZQLG010000101.1, from coordinate 3,050 downwards.
GGCAAATATCGCCTGCCCTGCTCAAGTTTTGGAACACCGCAGTTTTATTTCTGCCGATTACTGGGGCAGAGCAAAGGCCAACCTGCGAAAGCACTTTGGGGAGCACATCTTCCTTTTGGGTTTAGGCGGTGCAGGCGGCGATCAATGTCCCCGGGATCTGGTGCGCTGGGTAGCTCCGGAGACCCCCATCAACGATCCCAACATCCACCGTCCTTATCCCCTGAAGCGCAAGGCCGACCCCTCTATGTTTGACATTTCCGGCTGCAATCGGGTGGGCAAGCGGATCTCTAATGAAATTATTTCTGTGTTTGAGGAAATCACCGAACTGAAAAACGAGCCTATTTTCTCCCACAAAGTGTTGCATCTGAATCTGCCTCTGCGGAAGGCTACTATCTCCCAGTACAACGAAGCCGTTCGGGAAATCGAATACTATGTGGACAAAAACAAGGACAAGGCCGCGTTTAATTATGAAGACAATGCCCGTATGCACGTGTATGCCGGCACCATCAAGCGTTTCCGGGAGCAGCAGTTTACGGAAAGCTATCCCATTGAGTACCACGTGATGCGGCTTGGAAACGTTGCCATGGCCACCAACCCCTTTGAACTTTTTTTGGACTACGGCAACCGGATCAAGGCCCGCAGCCTTGCGGAGCAGACCTTCATAGTTCAGCTTTGCTGCGGCACAGGCGGCTATCTGCCTACCCAAAAGGCAGAAAACGGCGGTCACTACAGCGCCTATATCAGCAGTGGCAATGTAGGTCACGAAGGCGGCGACCTGCTGGTACGCCACACTTTGGCAGAAATTCAAGACCTTTTTCAGGACTAAATAACAACCGCCCCGGAAACAAACCGGGGCGGCTTTTTTAGATTTCCTTAATAAGCACAGCGCTTTGGACCTTCATATCAAAGGTCAGATCTTCCGTAGTGGCAATCAATGTGCCGTCGTGGGTTTCATCCAATAGGTAAATTTCGTATTTTCCCTTCTTCCCGAAGTCTACAGAAACGGTCTTGTTTTCGGCAGCATCGTCATCGCTGAAATATGTGACAACGGAAAGGACCTTGCCGTCTTTATCCACGCCGCAAAGGCTGCGGATATTCTCAATTTCCTTCTGCGCAGGAATTTCCTTTTCCATATCATAGAACATACCGTACCAGTACATAGCATAGTAGCCTTTTAAGGGCTTATAGCTATAGAAATCAAAGCAGGCATTAAAGACGGAAGGCCGGGTATCGTAGTACATCAGCATATCAATGGGAGAATTTTGGGCGGCGCAGATGCAGGAAAGCAGGAAAATGCCGCCTTTTATACTATGGATGGCATTGATGGAGTACTGGTATTCGTCCGTCCAGCCCTTCACATAGTTCCATTCGTTCAGATGGTTTTCCGCATCGCCGTAGCCGTATTTTTCCATCATTGCCTGGATGCGCTCTGCCTTTTCCACCACCCACTTGGGGTCGGTGCAGTAGATATGCCATGAGAAGAAGTCGACAGGCACATTCCGCTTTTGCATTTCCTTCAAAAATTCCTCTGCCCAAACTTCATTCCAGGCCAAAGCCGGGCCGCCGATCTTCAGGTGGGGAAAGCAGGCCTTCAGATGCTTGGCGGTGATTTCATACAGGTCAAAGAACTGGGCCTTTGTGCCGCCCCAGGTCCGTTTATTGGGGCTGTCGTCTGCGTCCAGATCCGGCTCATTCCAAATTTCCCAGTAGGGCATATCCAGCTTAAGGCCGTCTGCCCAGCCCTCGGTGTAGTGGCGGATGATATGCTCACAAATAACAGCCCACTTCTTAAAGTCCTTGGGCGGGATAGTGCCGTGCTTTTTTACCTGATGCTCAATGGTTTGCCCCAGCCGGAAAAAGGTTTTTGTTCCTGCATCCAGACAGCACAGGATCGCCTCGTCAGTACAGGCAAAATCGTAGGAAGCAGGATCCTCAGGGTCTGCATCAAAGCAGGGGAAAATGCAGGTAATATCGTGGCTGTAAGGACCGCCGTATATGCCGTGAACGGCAGAGTCGTGATTTCTGGAATAGGGAATCCGGGCGGCTTTGTAGTCATCAAAGTTGCTGCGGACCTGATCGTATACATGCCGTTTGTGCCAAGGTCCGCCGTTGGTGGCATTGAGAAGCTTAAAGGGTTTGCCCTCTTGAGAAAGGTCAAATGTTAAGACGTCCATAGAAAGCGCTCCTTTCTTTTGATAAAACAACTGTACTCAAAAACCGGCTTAAAATCAACAAGAAAAGAACCGAAAACTTTTCGAAAACTGACCCTTGCATATCCAATCTGCCGCCGATATAATAAACAAAAGAGGTGAAACCTATGATGACTCTTTCCAAGATCGCAAAACTTAGCAATGTCAGTGTTTCCACCGCCTCCAAGGCCTTTTCCGGCAGTCCGGAAGTCAACGAAGAAACCCGGGAAATGATCTTCCGGGTAGCACGGGAGCATGGCTGTTTTAAGAAATTTTATAATGTCAAATTTCCCAAGCTGGTGATCGCCATTATCGCCCCGGAATTCAAAAGCGCCTACTACACCCGGTATCTTTCCTGCCTTCAGGATGCGCTGGGAGAGGAAAACTGCGAGCTGTGCGTTTCCACCACCGACTTTTCCCCAGAAAAAGAAGAAAGTCTTGTTGAATACTATTATAAGCACTCCAATGTGGATGGTATTCTCCTTTTGGATTCTCATATCACCATAGAAGACCGGTACGAAATCCCAATCGTTTCCTTGAATTCCAAGCGGAAAGCCCAATGCCCCCACGAAATCATCAACAATATGTACCCGGCTATGCAGGAATGCGCCGCCTATTTGAAGAGCAAGGGCGTTGCGGATGTGGGATTTCTGGGTGAACAGCTCACCCGGGGCAAATGCCGCTCCTTTGCAAGCGCTTTGGGGGAAGTTGGCATCGAATTGCCGGAAGAGAATATCAGCACCACCTCCAAACGGTTTGAAGAGGGCGGCTACGATGCCATGGAAAAGCTCTTTGCGAAAAACCGCATTCCCCGGGCCATTTTGTGCGCCTACGACTATATGGCTATTAAGTCGGATCGTA
>JAZQLG010000100.1:0-6628 GCA_045542575.1 Faecousia sp. | reverse complement strand
GGCGGCTTTTTCAGGTCATCGGTGGCAGGATTGTTCAGGCGCCTTCCTTTTTCGTCAAACCGGGAGCCGTGGCAGGCGCAATCCCAGGAGTGTTCTGCCCTGTTCCAGTGAAGAGCGCAGCCCATATGAGGGCATCTTGGTCCTTTGGGTCGGAGCAAATTTGCGCTTGCCTCTATGCCGTTGACGGCAAGCTGAGGATAAAGCACACTCCGCTGGGGCGAAAAAAGGCCGCCGTAGGGGTCTGCCTTTCCTCGCACCAGCTCCGTCAGCACCCTGGCCGCCACCATAGAGCTGCTCATTCCCCACTTTCCAAAGCCTGTTGCTACATACAAATTGGGGGTAGACCTGCTGTATTTGCCGATATAGGGCATACCATCCAGGGTCATACAGTCCTGGGTAGCCCACCGGGCAACCACCGGCGCATCCCGGTAGTATTTTCTTGCCACCTGCTCCGGCAGCTTCCAGCCAAGGCCCTCCTTTCCGGTACGGTGTCCCCCGCCGCCCAATAAAAGCCAGGCGCCTGCACCCCGCACCGAAAGACCGTTTTCCTCGCAATCCAAATACATTCCCTCCGTAGGTGCAGGCGACTGTAGTGCCAGTACATAAGACCGCTGCTGATATAGCTTCAAAAAATGGGCACCGTGCTTGTTCCAAAGAGGAAAATGGGTGGCAACGATGATTTTTTCCGCGCTCACCGTCCCCTTTGGGGTTTCCACCCGGTTTCCCAAAAAGGCCAGGGCCTTTGTATCCTCATAAATTTGCAGCTCCTTCGCCAGGAAGGCCGCCAGCTTCAATGGATGAAATTGTGCCTGGTGCAAAAACTCCAAAGCGCCAGCCACCGGGAAATGCAAAGGAAGCTCTTCCTGCCAGCGGGCAGGGATTTTCAACTGCTCGTAGGCCTTCATTTCCTCTTCCAGCCTCCCGGGATCATCCGTAGCATAAAGGAAATTGCTTTGGACTTCAAAATCGAAATCCCCCTCTTTCGCAAGAGAGCGAAATGCACCCAGGGCATCCTCGTTGGCCTTATAGTAAAGCCGGGCCTTCTCCGGTCCAAACCGTTCCAGCAGCTTTTTGTAGATCAGACCGTGCTGAGAGGTCAGCTTTGCGGTGGTCCTGCCGCTGACGCCGCCCATCAGCCGGTTTTCTTCTATGAGGGCGCAATCAACACCTGCCCTCTGCAGGCTCCAGGCGCAAAGCAGCCCCGCCAGTCCCCCGCCGATCACCAACACATCTGTCCGCAGATTTCCGTCCAGGCTTTCAAACCGGGGCATTTGGATTCCCTTTTCCCAAATCGTATGCATACCATCACTCCCGGGGATAGTATGTGCCTACAATTCCAGGTCATTCCAAAACAGGCTTTTTTCTGCTTCCTCCCTATTTTTCCCCAATAACCGTCCTCATCCAATTGAAAATCCTTTACTTGTATGTTAGAATAATAAAACCTTTAAGAAGGTATAAAAAGAAAGAGAGATTTTTACCTATGCTTGGAAAGATTATCCTTGCTGCGCTGTGTGTGGGCCTATGCAGCTTTTTATTCCATTTAAAAGATCCGATCGAGGCCATTGTGGAATCGCTTTGCGGATTTATCGACAGGATTTTGATGGCGCTCAGTAAGCCCCTGATAAAGCTTTGGGCCTGTATAAAGGCCTGGCTTTTGCGGCTGTTTTCCTGGAGCGACCGGCTGCCCATCACCGGCTTTGCAAACCGGCATCCGGTCTTTGGCCGTCCCTCCGGGATCCGGCTGTTTCTGATCAGCGCTGTATACCTTTTCATCACATTTATTGCTGCCGCCTGTACAGCCAAGATTGGTTTCTTTGCCGAAGAGATGTTTTATTATATGCCGCTGGGCTTTTTGGTCCGGTGGTGTCTGGAAGGTCTGGCCTTCGACCCGCTGAGCCTTCTCAGCGCCGGCTTTACCGGCTTTATGATCCTGATGCTGTTCAAGACCTGTATGAAAGAAGGGCATTATTTTGGCAGCCCCTGGGCCCGGCTACCGGTAAAGATCCTCTATTACCTGGTGCTGAGTGCCGCCGCCTGCTGCCTGAGCGTGCATTTTGATTTTGTGTGGAGGGGATTGGCCGCCTTTGCCACCAGCCTGTCCAACAGTATTTCCTCCGTCCTGGACGGCGCAGATGTTACTTTTTTCAGCACCCTGGCCGTTATCGGCTCTACCCTTTGCTCCCTTGCGCTTATGTACCTGTGTCTGCTTTTGATCCTGATCAGCATCCGGGAATACATCGACATTATCGGCTATAGCATCATCGGTGTTTTGCTGCTGGTCGTTGTGTACCTGCTGATGGAGACCTTCCTGCCCCAGCAGTTTTTGGCAGGCAGTGCCGGCAACATTGTTACCAGCCTTGTCATTATCGGCACAATGCTGTACTCCGACTATACCCGGGTCAACGCGGATTTGGAAGCATAACCGTAAAACCAACAGAAAGAAGGCATTATGATGCACGAAATCGCCCCCCGCAGAGCCTGCCTGATCGGGCTCGGATTGATCACCCAGCGCTACCTGGCCGGGTTATCCCAATCTTCCTTTTTCCGCCTGTGCGCCGTTGCCGATATTAACGAAAATGCGGTAAGCCGGGAGCACTACAGCCAGTATCCGTTTTACTGCGATTACAAGGAAATGCTGTCTGCGCAAAAGCCCGATTATGTGATTATCTCTACCCCGCCCGAAAGCCATTATGCCATCGCGTCCTATTGTCTGGAAGCGGGCGTCAATGTTGTGATCGAAAAGCCGGTGACCCTGTGTATGACCCAGTTTGATCAGCTGCTGGCTTTGGCAGAGCGCAAAAACCTTGTTTTCAGAACTTTGTTCCATTGGCATGGCGGTGTTGAGACCCGTGCCTTCACCCAGGAATATGACATCTCCAAAATCACACAGATCCAGGTAACGGTCCTTGATCCCTATTGCACCGTGCCCAATGTGATAAACCCGGACCGCCGGCCTCTGATGGGGGCCTGGATCGACAGCGGCGTGAATATTCTTTCCATGATCCGACTCTGGCTCCCTCTGGAAACCTGCCAGATCCTCCATGTAGAGGCTGAACGCTGCCGGGAAACCAATATGCCCATATACGCCAAGGCAGACCTGCTCCTCGACGGCGTCAAAACCACCATTACCGTGGATTGGCGCAAGGGCATCAATCAAAAAGAGAGCTATGTGACGGTGGACGGAAAGACTGTGTATATTAACCATTCCGCCCAAAGCCTTGTTGTGGATGGCGTTGTAACCGACTACACCCAGATGCCCCGGCTTGATGAGCATTATCGAGGACTTTTCCGGGATATGGACGGAAGCGCCAACACAGCATTCTCCCGCAGTGTCCACAATATTCTTCTGAAAGTGAATGATGTATTATGAGAAATATACTCATCAAGCTTTTCCTTTTCTTTAAAAAGGAGCACATTTGGAAATATGTGGTGGAGATCGCTTCCTTCCTGATCATTTTTGCCTTGATGCTGTTCCTGGCGGCAAACGAGGTGGTGGACAATGTTTTTGGCACCATCGTGGGCTTTATGATCTCCTCCATGTTCCTGTATATTTGTAAGATCATCATCGGCCTGCTGGAAGATATGCTGAAGATCAGCAGTGACACCGAGGAGCTGCTGAAGATCTACAGCGGCAGACCGGATTACAGAAAGAGCCTGGAAGCCAACGGCACCAAGGTAGAGTTTGCCTATGCCGATGCGCTGATCAACGAAGGGTATACCTTCCGCGTGGTGGACGACCCCAAGAAGTACCTGGAGCTGGATCCCTTTATCCAGGAAAACTATACCAAGATCTTCTCCGCCCACTCCAACTCTGCCAAAACCAATTTTGATACCATCCGTCTGGATAAGTACGACCCGGAAACCAAGACCTTTTACCTGTCCCGCAGTACCTACTTTAATCACCTGGTCACCAACCGGGCCGTGGACTTTAAGCTTTTTGAAGATGTATCTCTGCGCACGATGTTTGAGTACGGCCCTCAGCTGGTCCCCCTGGAAGCATCGAAGATGTCCAATCATGTGGGCATCAATGCCCTGGTTTTTCTCAGTGACGGAAGATTGCTGATCCCCCGCCGGGAGGCAAGCTCCACCATCTCCAAAAACCAGATCACTTCTTCCATTGCGGTTATGCTGAATTTCCCCAACGAATACAAGCACGACCCCAAAAGCGCCCAAATTTCCGCAGAATACCTGCTGCGGGGAAATATTTTTAAAAATCTTTCCGACAGAGTAAAGCTGCCCCAAAGTGCCATTGATGAGGCACAGACCCAGATCACCTTCCTGGGCTTCGGTCAGAATATTTACGAGGGCGGCAAGCCCCAGTTCTACTTTGCCGTCAAGCTGAATAACATCGACACCCATACCTACTTTGAAAAGCGGGACGAATACTTTGCCGAGCAAAAACGGCTGGGTAAAAAGGATTTCCTGGATGTGGATAAGTGTATGTATGTGGCCGATTACCAAAGCTTTACATACCAAAAAGGCTTTGTGAAATTTACCGTCTACGATAAAAACAGCAAGGCCTCGCACGCAACCGCAGGATACGAAATGTCCTACCTGTGCAATCTGTGGCACTATGAAAAGTGCAAGCAGACACTGCTGGCCGGTCCAGAAAATCAATAAGGAGCGTTTTCTATGGAGCCTTGCTACGGCATTTTAAGCACATCCTCTATTGCGCCCCGGTTTATTGCCGGTGTGCGTGCCTGCGGAAAGGGGCAAATCGTCGCTCTTTCTTCCCGCAGCCTTTCCAAAGCCCAAGAAAAAGCCGCCCTGTGGGAGATCCCCACTGCCTACGGCTCCCACGAGCAGTTGCTGCAGGATGAAAGCGTCAATATCGTCTATATTTCCAATGTGAATTCCCAGCATTACTCCTGGGCAAAAAAAGCCCTGCTGGCAGGCAAGCATGTGATCTGCGAAAAGCCCTGCACCACCTCCTCAGCGCAAACGGCGGAGCTTTACGATTTGGCAAAAGAAAAGGGACTTTTCTTTATGGAGGCCCAAAAGATGCTGTTTTTGCCTGCAGTGCTGGAAGCCAAAAAGCGGCTATCTACCTTGGGCAAGGTCACAATGATTGAACTGAGCCACAGCTTCCCCGGCTCCTATAACGGCTGGATGTTCGATAAGGAAGCCGGCGGCGGACCGCTACTCAGCAGCGGCATTTACGCCACAGAACTGATTTCCTGGCTCTTCGGCCCAATCGCTCAGATCAGCGGTATTGCCAATATGGAAAAGGGCGTGGAATGGCAGTACATTCTTACCGGGCAAACAGAATCCGGTGTTCTCTTCTGCGCCAAAAACAGCACTCGCTCCATACTGGACAACACCTGCCGCATCTTCGGTGAAAAGGGCTACATAGAACTCCCCAACTATTGGAAAGCCCAAAAGGTCATTTTTCATATAGACGGCAAGGAGGAAATTCTGGAATTTCCCTGTCAATACGAGCTTTCCTACGAAGCGGAACACATCGCCGATTGCCTTGAAAAAGGCCTGCTAAGCAGCCCGGTCATCACAAAGGAGCTTTCCCTTTCCGGCATCTTCGCCATCGAGCAAGTGAAAGCAAACTGGAAATAAAAAAAGCAGCGGTAAAACCGCTGCTATTTTTATTTCGAGATAACCGCCAAAAATTATTCTGCTGCCTTTAATCCCCGTACGATATCGTATGCCTTTTCACCGGCAGTGGTAAACCGGAGGCTCTTTCCATCATTGAACTTTACAGCAAAGGACTTGTCCCTCTGTTCAGCAATGCTGGAAATATGACCGAAAGGATACAGCAAAGATTCTTCGTATTTCTCAATTTTATCACCGTTGCGTCTTTCAAGCTTCACAACAATAACAAAGCAATCGTCATACCCATATACATCGCAAGCTTCCACGGGAGCCACACGGTCTCCTTTACCGTATTCCACATCACCTTTGCCCAGGAAATGGGAGCGATCCTTTTCGACCTTGATCGTTGCGGTCAGATTCTTAACATCATTCTTTTGACGAACAGCTTCGGGGAAGACCACTTCGTCATCCAGTACAATTTTATAGGACACAGTCGCTTTATTTCTTCTGATGCGGCCCAAGCCGACAAAAGTATAGGATACCACATTTTTGGCTGTGAATACCACATCGTCCATACCAAGTGCAGAAATCAGCGCGTGGTCATCATACACAAGAAAATCGCCGATGTTTTCAATGACACCGTAGCAGTTTGCGCTGTTGGTTCTGCCGGTCTTAACGAAGAAGTTTTTGATCCCCTTAAAGGTTTTCCCCAGTGCCTTCTTCACTTTGTCCATAAAGCCTTCCTGGTTTGTGTTGTTCTGCGTGTTATTGTTTTCCATTACCCATTCTCCTCATTTTTTATTTTTTTATTGATGGGGTATTTCGCCGGATTAATGCCTGGTGGTTTGGCATTCCCTTCTCTTTTCATTTGGTTTCTGCGTCGCCACCGTTACTGCGGCAATGACATTTGTCATCGTTTTTATTATATTCTTATAAGACTATCTTGTCAATCTTTTCAGACTAATTATGACGTCATTTTTATGATAACATAGTCTTATAAGACTATGTATGGAGGCGTATTATGGATATTACCAAGCGGCTGATCGCGTTAAGAGAGCAATGCGGCCTGACCCAGAACGGTCTG
>JAZQLG010000099.1:0-5190 GCA_045542575.1 Faecousia sp. | reverse complement strand
GCCACCGCCTTGCAGGCCGCGCCCCTTTTGTCCACTTCGTGGACATTTTCCCCGCTGACGGGGAAATCAACCCCCCAGGGGAAAGGCTTTGTTAAATATCATCACTTCATTCTGCTTTTTGACGGTTGGCGGCTTTTTTGACACTCTGAAGACCCGGAATCAAAAGATTCCGGGCCTTTTATTGGACAGAACCTTTGCTATACTTAGGCCATAAACCGAAAGGAGCAAGGTATATGTGTGGATTGGTTATTTTTTGGGCAGTGATCTGCCTTTTCTACAAATTATGACAGGGCCCTTGGCATATGATGTGTAAAGTGGCCCGAAAGGACTGCAGGAAAGGAGCGAAGCACAATGGAAAATGATCGCACCTTTGACAGCACCTCCGGTGGAAGCGGAGGGGGCTGCCTGCCTTGGCTTATAGGCTTTCTCATAATATTGTGGCTTTGTTCCCGATAGCTTTAAGCGGGTGTCCCGATTGGGACACCCGACTTTTTATTTCAGCTCCAAACCGTCGTGGAAGGCCTGACCTGCTTTTTCACCCAGCACAGCTTCGCCAGGGAAATATTGACGATTTTGCCCACCGGGCAGCGTTTATGGTGTTGGGTGGCCGTCATCACCCAAAGTAGTGATCGATCGCTTCCATACGGCTTTCCTGCTTTACCCCAAAGGGGCAGCGGCTTTCACAGTGACCGCAATGAAGGCAGGCATCTGCTTTCACAGAAAGCTTGGTGTAGTGATTGGCGGCGATGGTATCTCCGGCCAAAGCCAGGTCATAATACTTGTTCACAAGGCCGATGTCAATGCCCGCAGGACAGGGCTGGCAGTGGTTGCAGTATACGCAAAGGCCCTCTACAGTGTCGGCGGTAAAGCTGCCGATGATGGAGTAGTCCTTTTCTTCCTCCGTTGCATCCAGAAACTTCAGCACCTGATCTAAATGCTCCATAGTCTGTACACCGGGTACAGCCACCAGCACACCGGGGCGGTCTATGGCATATTGCAGGCATTGTGTATGGGTAAGGGCTGCCCCAAAGGGAGATTGCTCAGCGCTAAGCAGCTGACCGGCAAAAAAGGGCTTCATTACGGAAATGCCCACGCCCTCTTTTTCGCACCGCTTAAACAGGTCGAACCGCTCCTTCACAGAGCCAATGCCGTACTCATCACCCTTTTCAAAGTCGTAAGCCGGATTGATGGAGAACATCATCATATCCACAAGGCCGGTGTCCAGGATGCGGTTGGCAACGGAAGGGGTGTGGGAGGAAAAGCCAATGTGGCGGACAACGCCCTGGGCCTTCAGCTCCTTCAGATAGTCCAAAACGCCGATTTCCACTAACTTGTCAAAATCCTCGTCTTCGTCTACGCAATGCAAAAAGCCGAAGTCTACATAGTCTGTGCCTAAGGTTTCCAGCTCCCAGAGAAAGGTCTTCTTTATGGTGTCAAAATCCCGGCACCAGCCGTATTCGCCGCTTTCGTCGTACACCGCACCGAAATGCACCTGCAAAAATACCTTTTCCCGCCGCCCGGCAATGGCTCTGCCGAAGGGAGCATAGGTAGCGCCTGCAGTACACATATCAAAGAAGTTGATGCCGTGGTCAATGGCCTTGCAAATAATGGCCTCAATTTCCTCAGCAGGGGTAGTTCCAATGCCGCCCAGACCGAGACCCAGCACGCTGAAGCGCTCATTGGGATCGCCGTGAGGGAGTTTTCTGTATTCCATACTGCCGCCTCCTTTTTGCTTATTATACTGCAAATAACAGCAGCATTGCAAGTAAAGAATTTCTGTGGTAATATAGAGATACGAGGTGATACGCTTTGAAAAAATGGATGATGTTTCTGCTGGCGGTCTTGCTGCTGACCGGCTGCAGCGCTGAAAAAGGGGAGAAGGATGTGGCAGGCTATGAGCAGATCACAGCCCAACAGGCAAAGGAAATTATGGACACCCAAGAGGGGTATGTGATCTTAGATACCCGCACACAGGAAGAATATGAGCAGGGGCACATTCCCGGTGCAGTCCTGATACCCCACGATGAGATCCTGGAAAAGGCAGAGAAGGTTCTGCCGGATAAGGACCAGCTGATCTTGGTATATTGCCGCAGCGGCCGCCGGAGCAAGCTGGCAGCCCAGGATCTTGCAGATCTTGGCTATACCAATGTGAAAGAATTTGGGGGCATCATCGACTGGCCCTACGAAACCGAGTGAAAGCAGGAAGCACTATGAACTTTTCTATAAATGATTTTTCCTGGACAAGAGAGCCGGAAAGCTACAGTGCAACGGAAGAAAAGGTGGAGATCGTCACCAGGCCCCACACCGACCTATGGCAGAGGACCTACTACCATTTCCGCAACGACAATGCCCCTGTATTCCAAATGGAAACCCAGGAGCGGTACTTTTCTTTCACAGTAAAGACTGCCTTTGAAAGCAAACACCGCTTTGACCAATGCGGTGTGGTGATGTATCTGGACAGCGAAAACTGGCTGAAGGCATCCATTGAGTATGAAAACAAAGAATTCCAGCATTTGGGCAGTGTAGTCACCAACTTGGGCTATTCCGACTGGGCAACCACCGCCATTGATGCATCCATCAAATCTATGTGGTATCGGTTCAGCCGCCGGGAGGATGACTACTGCGTGGAGTGTTCTGAGGACGGTGTGCATTTTTCTCAGATGCGGATCTGCCATATGCACAAGGGTGGGGGCAAGATCCGTTTCGGCATCTATGCCTGCAGCCCGGAGGACTCCTCCTTCAAGGCTACCTTCACCCATATGCAGCTGACGGATTGTAAATGGCTTGCCCATAACGGCCAAGCCCCGGACAAGGATTGAACATATATAGGAGGATAAAAGATGAACACACTGGAAGCAATTGCAAAAAGAAAATCCACAAGAAGCTATACCCCGGAGCAGATCCCGGAAGAAGCCTTGCAGACGATTCTGAAGGCAGGCTCTGCCGCCCCGGTGGCAATGGCAAAGTACGACTCTTTGCACATTACCGTGGTGCAAAACCCGAAGCTGCTGGATAAGATCAATAAGGCAACGGAAGAGGTGTTCTTCCAGCTTTTGGGTGTTCGCAGAAATATGGACTTTGGCGCAAAGACCCTGCTGTTTGTGTCCTCCAAAGAAGTCCACCGTCCCGGCACAGACCACGCCAATGCAGGTATCGTAATGGAAAATATGGTGCTTGCGGCAACGGCCCTGGGCATTGATTCTGTGATTTTGGGCGGTGCGCCCGGTGCGGTGGCAAAGGACCCGGAGCTGATGAAGGAGCTGGGCATCCCCGAAGGCTTCCGTCCCTTGCTGGGCTGCTTCTTAGGCTACGGCGCGGAAGATACCCCGGTGAAGGAACATACTATTTCCGTAAATAAAGTATAAGAAAAAGGCGTGCATCGCACGCCTTTTATTTCTTCCGCATTTCGTTTAATTTTCGTATCTTTGCTCTTTCTGTGCAGTAAATAATCACCCAAATGAGGATGTAAACCACAAGAAAAATTCCCGTAAAGACCATAATGGGAACGATGCCCTTCTGCAGCCAGCCGTTGATGAGATAAATGAGCAGGTATGTGGCATACAACACACCTCCGTGTATCAAAATAGCAGATGCCAGAGGGAGCTTTTCCACCTGATAAATGGCGGTCATGCCTGCCACAATGAACGCAAGAAGGGTGATCGTCAGAATACCCAGGCATACCTCCCGGGGCGTAAGCGTGGAAACCTCTCCGGTAGCGTCCAATATGCCATAGATGATGGCCAGCACCAAAGGCCCACCGGCAGCGGAAACCAAGCCCCGAAATACAAAATCCTTCCAAAACTGTTTCATTTTCCTTCAAACCTCCTTTTGATCTGAGCAAAGCACCGCCGGGACACATACTCCCGGTAGCCACAGGAAAACACCGCATCCACTCCGCCGCTGTAAGTCACCGCAAACCGATCGATCTTCCTTTCGTTTGCCAGGGTGCTTTTGTTGATGCGGATGAAGCAGGAGGGGAGTGCCTCCTCCAGCTCGTATAACCGCTGCTTCAGCCGGTATTTCTGCCCACCTTCGTCAATGGCAAAGGTTTTGCCATCCAGGACCGTAATACAATCAATGCAGGAGAAGGGAAGCATTTTGATGCCACCGTCTGTGTAAGCGGTAACCCGATCTTGCCCTTCCGCCAACGCCTGGAGCTGCATGACCAGAGGACTGCGTTCGTGGGCGGTCACAACCACTTCTTCTGCTTTTTCTTTATCGATAATTAGCCTGAACTTCATCTGCCCACCTCCTGAGATTATTGTAGCATAAAGGGAGAGATAAATGTTGCGTTTTGCTTTAAACGGCTTATTTGCCTCTGTGATCGGCAAAAAGTACCCGGGGTCGCATACCGACCCCGGGTGCGCTTATAGTTCTGTAAATTCGTAGATATAAGAAACAGTGCCGTTGTCGTAGGTGAATACGATCTGTCCGTTGGGCAGTACTTCTTTTACAAATTTATCAAAGTCTTTTCCGTGCTTTGTCCGCACAAAATCAGCCGGGTCAGAAAGCTCCGCCTCTTCAAAGAAGGTCTGCGGATGGGCAGCGCCGGCGCAGCCGTTGAGAAATTTTGCCACGATCTCGTACTCTTTCATACTTACCCTCCCATAGATATCATTATGAAAAGTATAGCACAAAAAAGCCGAAATGCAAATGAGAAAAGTCAATTTTGGGGAGAAACAGAGGGAAGATTTCCCAAATTGTTGTTTTCTGTGCCGTCAGGGATGGATTTGAGGTATTCTGTATCCCCACGGTGGGCGATGCCGACGCCGGCAATTTTGCCTTGCTTTGCCATGGCAACAGCCTGCTGTTTTTCTACAATGGAATTATCGGAAAGCTGATACCCGGTGATCCTGCCGCCTTCCTTCACAAGACCAACGATCTTCTTGGCATTGGCATCCGCCTGAGGAATTTGATCCAGTGTCTGCTTCACAAGTGCCTGTTTGTCCATATAATCACTCCTTTTGCATTAGCTTTTGCTTTGGCAAAAAGAATATACAGGGAAAAAGTCGGCCAAAAATAAAAAAGCCAGGACAGTCATTTATGTTCTGGCTTTTGACCTGAGTGGCGAGACTCGTTTGCATCTGCGCCCAAAGGCGCAGATAAAGGTTCGGCTCGGTCAAGCCCTCGCCGGCGGCGCTCATCCGCGCCGCATTTCATTTTTCGAGTCTCTCATCTAAAAGCAAAATG
>JAZQLG010000098.1:0-6238 GCA_045542575.1 Faecousia sp. | reverse complement strand
CCCTTAAAAGAAATTGCGGAAACAGAGGGGATCTCCCAAAAATATCTGGAATCCATTATGACGGTCCTTTCCAAGGCCGGTTTTGTGGATGCAGTCCACGGCAAGGGTGGCGGCTATCGGCTGAACCGACCAGCCAAGGACTACACCGTTGGCGCAATTCTAAAACTGACAGAGGGCTCTTTGGCGGCTGTCAGCTGTACTGCCCAGGGCGCGGCGGCCTGCAACCGCAGCACCTGCTGCCAGACGAAGCCTATGTGGGACCGGCTGGACAGTATGATCGACGCATTTTTTGAGGGGATCACCTTGCAGGATCTGCTGAATGAAAGCAATTAAAAAATGGCGGTTACCAAAGCGGTAACCGCCATTTTGCTGCTTATCAGAGGGTTTTGACCTTCAGATCTTCATAAGCAAGGGCGAAGGTGGTCTCCACCTGGGCACCCTTCCACCAGTAAAGGGCACACAGCGCACAGGAAGAAAGGAGCTGAACACCAATGGCAGCCAGATCGCTGATCTGGGGCATATCCAGCAGGAAGGGGATCAGAACAGCCAGACTGCCGGTGCCAAACAGGATCATCAACCCATAATACCACCAGTAGCTAAGATCCAGCCGGATAAAGGCGAATACATTGCCCTTCATAGAGGAAAAGCTTTTCCGAACTGCCTGCATGGGACCCATTCCCAGGCCGTCCATCAGGTAGTAGCGGGCAAGCCGCAGCCGGTAGCCCACGAAGAGCACAGCAACTGCAAAAAGAAGGAAGATCACCAGGATGGGCAGCCACAGGCAGGCAAGAAGCTCCTGCCAAGGAAGGGCCTTCAGGAAGGCAGTATCCTGAATGATGTTGGGATTTTCTTCAATCATCGGTAAGAACGGCATCAAAATGGCATCCAGGCGATCCATATCCGTCAGAACGCTTATCAGGGCCGTACCGATGTAGATCACGATAAGGCAGGCCAAGATATACAGCAGAAGGGTCAGCAGGTGCAGGCCCAGACTGGCAAGAAAACGGTTGAAGCCGGCAGTCAGGTCCTTGGGCTGCGCGTCCTTGCCCCGGGCAAACATAAGCGTCACATAGGCAAGACCCAGGCTCCAGATGGGGGTGAGGAAAAACAGTGCCAGCTCAGAAACGGTGGCGGTGGTTTCCCACAGCGCTTTCACCTCAAGATCCTGCAGGCCGGTGGTTTGGGCGACCTGCCCGTTGAGAAACAGGTTCATCAGTGCCGCCAGCAGAGAAACGCCAAAGGCCACAGCGGCGTAGATAAGAAGGATCTTTCTGGGGTTGCAGGTGAGATTACTTACCTTTTGCGCAACCTCTTGCTTTACTATTTTGGGATAAATTCTCATAAAAACACCCTTTCTGCCTGTACAACAGGGCAACAATATGATAGGATAGGGGTAAATATAAATTACCGGAGGGATAAAATGGAACTGGGCGAAAAGATCCGGGCCGCCCGGCTTGAGGCTGGCCTTTCCCAAAGGCAGCTTTGCGAAGGGGTGGTTACCCGGAATATGCTCTCGCAAATTGAAAACGGCACTGCCAGGCCTTCTATGGACACCTTGCAGGTTTTAGCCGCCCGGCTCCATAGGACGGCAGGCTACTTTTTGGAGGAAGGGGCATCCTGCAATGAAGCTTTAATGCACCGGCTGCGGCAGGCGGAGCCTGCCCAGGTGGAGGAGCTTCTGAAGGACTATGTTTCTCCCGACCCGGTGTTTGACCGGGAGCGGTACTTTTTGGAAAGCAACGCCTATTTGACCCTTTCCCGGCAGGCTCTGCAGGAGGGAAAGAATGCCTACGCACAGAGCCTTCTTCAAAAGGCGATGGCGGCAGGGGAGAAGACTCCCTATTTTCAAAAATTGCCAGCCCTGCTTTTGGGCTATGAAATAGACCCTGCCCGGGCAGAGTACCTCTGCAAGGAGCTTCCTGATGACAGCCTGCTTCTGCAAATGCGGGCAGAAAGCGCAGTACAGGAAGGGAAGTGGGCTTTGGCTCTTACCTATCTGAAGCTGATCGGGGACCCCACAGATCGGGGGCATTTCCTCAGAGGAGAAGCCCATTTTGGCCTGGGAGAATACGAAAAGGCGGCACAGAGCTATCTGAAATCCGGCCTTCCGGTGTATGCCCGGCTGGAAAAATGCTACAAAGAATTGGGCGACTTTGAAAAGGCCTATCACTATGCCTGCCTGGGCCGCTAAGGATATGGTAGCATAAACAAAAGCAAATAGCAAACAGAAAGTTCCGGCGGGCATTCAGACGGGGACTTTTCCGTGGCGGGGAGCCGTTTTTTCGCGTAATGCTACTACGATAGGAAGGCACAAAGAAAAGCCGGGGGCGCTAAAATCCATTTTTAACGAGAAAAAGTGAATATAATCCTGTTTTAGGCTATGATTTTACAAGACAAATGAAAAAAGGCGTTGTATAATAATTATAATCCATACTATGGGTAATTCTATGGGTCGGTCGCTTGCGGCGCCGGCAGAAGAGGAAATGGTATGAAAAAGGTCATTTTCGGTCAAGTGGGAAAGCTGAAACCGGATATGGTGGAAACCTACCGGGCGCTTCACGCCCAGGCCTGGCCGGAAGTGCTGCAGACCATTACGGAATGCAACCTTCGCAACTATTCCATCTTCCTGCGGGGCGATATGGTCTTTGCCTACTTTGAGTATGTGGGGCGCGACTACGAAGCGGATATGGAAAAAATGGCCCGGGATCCTGTAACCCGGAAATGGTGGACCCACACCCATCCCTGCTTTGACAGGTTTGCGATGGGGCCCGACAGCGAGTTTTACCAGGATATGGAACAAATCTTTCACTATGAGTAAGGAGTATACAAGATGGGTTACGGCAAGAAGGTATGGATCTTCCCGGATGCGGAGCTGCCCCCTGTGGGTGTGAATTTGATCCCCGGGCACGAGTCGATCATTATCACCAACACCTGCGACGAAGAGGCAGATATCAAGATCACGCTGTTCTACCCCGATAAGGAGCCTGTCAGCTTCTGCACAAAGGTGGCTGCTCGCCGTGTTCGCTGCCTGCGGACCAACAAGGAAAAGGACTTTGGCGCGTTTACCGCCGAGTTTGAGCAGCAGTACGCCATTATGCTGGAAAGCAGCGTACCTGTGGTAGCCCAGTACGGCAGAGCCGAGCCCAGAACGGTGGCATTTTACACCACAGCCGGTTATTGCGAATAAATTAAAATTTACATATAAGGAGAAATCACCATGGCAAGAATTTGTATCCCCGATTATGAGTACAAAGAAAGAGTGCAGCGCTGTGCCGCGATCCTGCGCCGGGAAAACCTGGATGTTCTGATCGTCAACGGCAACGAGGCTGACTATGCAAACCCCCGCTACTTCTCCGGCTTCTGGCCCCTGTTTGAGCGTGCCGGCGTTGCCATTGCCGCAAATGGCGATGCAGCCCTGATGGTAGGCCCCGAGTCTGCCGTTTTCGGTGCTGACCGCAACAAGCTGGACAAGACCTTCGTGCTGACCGCTTACCGCGAAGGCGCTGACCCTGCATACCCTGAGCTGAAGCCCGATACCTTCCACGATGTATTCAAGGCCATCGGTGTTTC
Organism: Faecousia sp.; assembly: GCA_045542575.1. Lineage (GTDB taxonomy): Bacteria > Bacillota > Clostridia > Oscillospirales > Oscillospiraceae > Faecousia. The sequence continues at coordinate 2,668 of JAZQLG010000098.1, read as the reverse complement.
CGGCGAGCACCTGCGCATCGGTATTGCCTCCTTCCTGGATACCTCCGTCACCATCTACAACGCCATCCGGGACGCATTCCCCAAGGCTGAGCTGATCGATGCCGGCAAGATCATGGTGGAGCTGCGGCGGATCAAGTCTGAAAACGAGCTGGCCTGTCTGCGGGAGGGCTATCGGATCGCCGATCTGGCTACCCAGCAGGTTATGAAGGAAATTCGCCCCGGTATGACCGAGCTGCAGATGGTTGGCGTCGCCCAGCGTGTTGTTTACGAAAACGGCGCTGAGTACGAAGGCCTGCCTATGTATGTGTTCTCCGAGGCTTCCACCCGTCACGCCATCTCCCGTTCTTCCTACCGGGAATTCCAGAAGGGCGACATCGTGCAGCTGAACCTGTCTGCCAAGATCGACGGCTACTCCGCTGCCATCGGTTACCCCATCTGCCTGGGTAAGCTGGAAGGCCAGCGCCGGGATATCGTGCAGTTCTGCCGTGAGGCCCACAGCTGGACTGAAAAGCAGGTCAAGGCCGGCGTAGAAGCCTGCGATATCGCAAAGCGTTTCTACAAGCTGTTCGTTGACAATGGCTATGAGAAGAACTATGTGTACGGTCCTCTCCACGGCACCGGCATCATCGAAGTGGAAGCTCCCTGGGTGGAGACCAGCTCTGATTACCTCCTGCAGCCCAATATGTGCTACCAGGTAGATACCTACATTTCCGGCGACACCTTCGGCGTCCGCTGGGAGAAGGGTATTGCTGTTAAGGAAGGCGGCTACGAGCTGCTCAGCCCCGAGATCCCCGAAGTCTGCCCCGAGATCCTGTTCTGATGATCAAAACAATCCCTGCGGAGTTTCCTTCGCAGGGATTTTATAAAAAGGAAGTGTTTTTATGCAGCTTATTAATATGTTTCATGACCAAATTGAGGATGCAGTAGCCAGAAAAGTGCCTTTTGTCATCCCCATCGGCACCATTGAATATCACGCCTGCCACGCCTCCTGTGGCACCGATACAATGGTCATCACCGGCTGCCTGCGGGAGCTGGAAAAGGAAAAAGAGATCGTAGTTTGCCCCCCCATCTGGTATGGTGTGGCTTCCTATGCCGTTTGCGGCCCCAAGCCGGACCATGTCCATGTGGATGAGGATGCTTATGTGAATTATCTGTACTGCATCCTGAAGTCTATGATCTACGGCGGCGTGAAGAACATTTACTTAGTTCCCCACCACCAGACCGAAGGTGCGGGCCTGATGCCCATGACCATCGCCTGCCACAAGGCCGCCAAGAAGGTGACGATGGAATATATGGAGGACACCCTGGGCAAGGGCTGGTGGGGCAGCGACGATTACGCTACCTACTATGAGGATATGGGTACCGGCGACGATCCCTTCTCCTACATCAAGGTGATTCCTCTGATCGGTGCGGATGCCCAGATCAAGTGCGGCGGCTTCGACCACGCCGGCAAGTGGGAAACCAGTCTGATGATGGGCACCTGGCCGGAAAATGTAGATCTGACCCGCTGCAGCCAGAACAAAGAATGGTTTGCCCAGAGCGCAGTGGAAGCCTCCCGGGAAACCGGCGCCCATATGGTGGCCTGCACCCTGGAATGGCTCCGGGATGCGATCCAGTAAGGAGATTAGGTTATGAAAAAGATCAAGGTACAAATGCTCACCAAGGAAGCCTTTGCTCCCTATGGCAAGGTGATCGAAGCCACCGGTGAATACGGCGGCGAAGCCGGTATGTACAACTGGTATGAAAAGCAGGCTCAGGTAGACGGAGCGGAAACCGTTTCTGTTAATCTGCTGACTGCCATTCAAAGAGAATATGTGTTTGGCAAGTTTGAAGCCCACGCCCGGACCACTGAAACGGTGCTGCCCCTTACCGGCGGCCTGATCGTTGCCGGCATTCCCGCCGGCCCTGTGACCCCGGAACGAGTGGAAGCCTTCTATGTGCCGGTGGGCAAGGGCATCAGCTGGGCTCCCGGTGCCTGGCACTATGCCCCCTTCCCTGTGGGCGGTGACGCTACCTGCGCTGTGATCTTCCGTCACGGCACCGGTGCTGACGACGCGGTATTCGACAGCCTGCCGGAGGAAATGGGCTTTGAGCTGTAAGATGACTGAGTTGGAGAAATGTCAGGCGGGGCTTTGCTATGACACCACCTTTCCCGGTCGGGAGGAGGCTCATCTGGCTTGCGCGGAGCTTTGCTATGACTACAACCATACCCGCCCTTCTGATATGGCAGGCCGGGAGGCGATTTTACGCAAGCTCTTTGGCAAGCTGGGAAAGAATCCCTATGTGGAGCCAAATATTTTCTGTGGCTTTGGCTTTAACATTGAAGCCGGCGACAATTTCTACGCCAACAATAACTGCGTGTTCGTGGACCCGGGAAAGATCACCTTCGGCAACAATGTGTTTATTGCCCCCAGCTGCGGTTTTTACACCGCCCACCACCCCATAGATAAGGTTATGCGCAACGCTCTTTTGGAGTACGCAAAGCCTATCACTGTGGGAGACGATGTGTGGATCGGCGGCGGCACCGTGGTGCTGCCCGGTGTGACCATTGGCTCTGATGTGGTGATCGGGGCAGGCAGTGTGGTCACAAAGGATATTCCCGACCACTGCGTTGCCTACGGTAACCCCTGCCGGGTCATTCGTTCCATCACGGAAGAAGACAGAAAGT
>JAZQLG010000097.1:0-4011 GCA_045542575.1 Faecousia sp. | reverse complement strand
GCAGCAAATCGAAGGGGATCTTCCCAAATACGCCGACGGTGATCTGCTCTGTGTTGGGCTTTCTGCCTGCAACGCAAATCAGCGTTACAAAGAGCACAATGCACAAAAGGATCGCCAATCCTCCCACAGGATATACCCAGTACCTTATAGAATACGCGATCTCCAGCTGTCTCCAAGTCTCTGCTTCTGCAGCATCCATGGGTTTCCCCATATCCGTATATACAACCGCTGTCCAAACTTCCTCCGGTTGGCTTGGATCCCATGGTCTGTTGATTCCCAGATTGACAATTTCCCCAGTCTCGTCCTTTATAAGAATCATGCTATACTCAAATTTTTGGCAGTCTGTGTTTTTTGACAGATCCTGAGCATATTTATTTTCCCGAATCACCTGCCCTGCGGCATCAAAAATTATAATTCCGGCATTCTCATTGTGAAGGTATTCTTGCCCCCGAACTACAAAAGCAGCAAAGCGCCGGACCTCTTGCAATACGCGTTTCTCTCTTACATCGTAGATGCGTTCTTCCATAGATTCTTCGTAAACCCAATTGGAATGTGCATAATTTGCTCCAACGCCGGAGAGCACCACGGCGGCAAAGCATAAAACAAACAAGAAAATAAGCGTCACTTTTCCGGGGATCGTTCTGATGATCTTTTTCATAAATTGCCTCCTTTTTCTATGATATACCCCTGCCCAAATATCACCTTAATGTACCGCGGCTCGTTGGGATTGATTTCGATCTTTTCACGCAAGTGACGAATATGTACCGCCACGGTATTTTCATTACCCGATAATGGGCTCTCCTTCCAAACCTTTGCGTATACTTCCCTGGGGGAAAACACCCTGTCCGGATTTGCCATAAACAGTTTTAGTATTTCGTATTCCTTTGGTGTTAAAGAAACCTCCTCCCCATCCACTGTTATCCGCTTGTTCTTATCGTTCAGTTCAATACCGCCGATCAAGTAGCATTCGCTTTTAGGGATATTTGCTCCAAGGCGTGTATACCTGCGAAGCTGGGAATTCACACGGGCGGCTACTTCAAGAGGATGAAAGGGTTTTGTGATATAGTCGTCCGCTCCCAAGTTAAGCCCCAGCACTTTATCCGTATCTTCGCTTTTGGCGGTAAGTAAAATAATAGGGACATTTGTGATTTCCCGCATTTTAGAAAGTGCCGTCACTCCATCCATTACCGGCATCATAATATCCAGCAGGACAATGTGAATCTCATTATTCTGAATGATCTCAACGGCTTCTTTTCCGTTACCTGCCTCAAAAAAACGATAGTTTGGGTTGGAAAGATATATTCTAAGGGCGTTTACAATATCCCTTTCATCGTCGCATATCAAAATATTATACATTTCAAACCTCCCCCTTTTTCTGCTTTCATTATAGACATATCCCGTTTAAAATCCAAGGGGTAATCCGATTAAGATTACATTAAGATACCGGGGTTCCTTACTGCATAAGGAACCCCGGTCAGAGTATCATACGAACATATTTCTTTTTTATGGTCTTTCTTTAAAAGAGCAGCTGCTCTCCCCTACTTCCAGGATCCAGTCGCAGCAGTCCATTGGCGCTTGCTTGTGGGTCACGGCGATGCAGGTCGTATTGGGCAGCATCTTGATCCGCTCCAGCACCAGTTTTTCTGTTTCGGCATCCAATGCAGAGGTGGCTTCATCCAAAAGAAGGATGGGCGCTTGGGAAAGAACTGCTCTTGCGATGGAAAGCCGCTGTGCCTGGCCCTCGGAAAGGCCGGCGCCGCTCTCCCCCAACACGGTATCCAAGCCCTGGGGAAGTCCCGGCAGGAATACATCCATACCGCTGATAAATACCGCCCGCTCGATCTCTTCTTCGGTGGCATTGGGACGGGTGATGCAAAGATTCTCCCGGATCGTACCGCTGAGCAGCAGATTTCCCTGGGGTACATAGGCAAACAGGCTCCGGGTAGTGGCATCCACCGGGGTCTCTGCCGTGCCGCTGCGAAAAGCAAGGCTTCCCTCCTCCGGACGAAGAACGCCCAAAAGGAGTTTCAGAAGGGTACTCTTACCAATGCCGGACTGGCCGGCGATCACACCGAAGGTGTTTTTCGGCAGGAAGAAGGATGCGTTTTCAAATACCCGCTCCCGGTCATAGCCGAAGGTCAGGTTCTTTGCCTGGATGCCGTCCATCTTTTCGTAGACCACTTCCCCATCCGTTCGTGCTTTGGGCCGTTTGCCTACGGATTCCAGCTCCATCAGCCGTTCTGCCGCAGCGCAAAGTGCCACATACTGGGGCATAATGGCGGAAATATTTACAAAGGGTGTCCGCAGCTGACCCACCAACTGGCTCACTGCCGTCAAAGTACCAAAGGTCATAGTGCCTGCCAGCAAGCCGTTGGCGCACCAAAGCAGGGAGCCAAAGGCTGCGCCATAGGAAAGAATGTTCATGCAGGTGCTGGTCATCACAGAAATATTCTTCCGCTTTCTTTGCAGGGTGTATCTGTTCTCCAGCAGATCATCCGCCCGGTGCTCCACTTCCTCGGAAATATCCATGGCCTGAACAAAAAGGAGCTTTTCCAAGGTCTCCTGCATAAAGCCGGAGGATCTTCCTTCTGCGACGGCCACTTCCTTGTGAAGTCCCTTCAGCCGGCGGCGCAAAAAGCCGGTAGCGATCACTACCAAAACGCCTGCCAGCACCACCCAAAGGGTGAGCATAGGCTCAAGCGCTGCCAAAAAGGCGATGGCGCCGATCAGCTTTGTGGTCATTCCCGCTACGCTGGGCAGAAGAGAAACTGTGTTTCCGGTGACGATCCGCACATCATTATTCAGCCGGTTCAGCAGCTCGCCGGTGTGATAGGCAGAAACAGTTTGATAGTTCCCATTTAGCAGGCGATGCAGAAAATGGGCCTTCAGATCCCGGTCGATCTGGGCAGTCAGCTTCTCCTGCAAATGCCGGTCAAGGGTGTGGCTGGCCAAAAGGCCCAGGATCAATGCCCCTTGGCAAAGGCAAGCATAAGTGAACTGCTGGCCGTTTCCTGCCTGGGCACTGTCGATGATCCATCTTGTTCCCAGCGCAAACAGCACGCCCAGCATTGCGCTGACAATATGGGTAAAGGTTATGGCCAGCAGCGCGCCGCGGCGCTTGTGTATTCTTTTGTAGACCCAGGCAATCGGCGTTTTCTTTTTCATTGCCGGCCGCCTCCTTATCTTACTCTATAATGTAGGCCGCAGTGATCTGACCATAGTAGGCGGTGTGATAGTCCCCTTCCGGATAGTACCGGGCGGTGTTTTCTTCATTCACTGCTTTGGGATCCTGTTCCTGCTTGTAAATGACCTTGCACTCCAGGGTCAAGGGCAGCTCCCGGATACCGGGCACATCCACCGTCTTGCCATCTTCCAGATGCAAGCCCAGTTCGGCAATCTTATCCATATCTCTGCCAGACTTGGTGCCGCAGATCTTCAGGATCTCCTTGTTTACTTCACCCATAGGTACATTGATGGTAAATTCCGGGTGATTCTCCAGCATCTCCTTGGTGTAGCGGCTTTCACGGACAAAGACGGTATAAATGGGCTTACCCCATTCAATACCCAAAGTGCCCCAGCCGATGGTCATGGAATTGACCTTGTCACCCACCTTAGTGGTTACCAAAATGCCTTTTCCGGTTTGCTCACAAATATGACCGGCATATTCCCAAACATTGATGTCCTTTTTCATATAGATCCCTCCCTAGGCTGAGTGGATCCGAACCACAGTAGTCCCTCAGCCTTTACATTATATACTATTATCATAGCCGCAAAGCAAGCACATTGCAAGAGCATTTTTTAGAATGGACAATTGACAATGGAAAATGGACAATGCATTTACCGGCAAACAAATCGGTTCTCTTCTGCAATATAGGGCATTGATCCCCACATCCGTCACCTACGGTGACACCTTCTCCCCAAGGAGAAGGCTTTTAAGCGCACTATCGAAGATTCACAAGGAATACGGGAATTATCTGCACCGCCGGGGATTCCAAAGGGACGGTTAGGCCC
>JAZQLG010000096.1:0-3447 GCA_045542575.1 Faecousia sp. | reverse complement strand
GTAGCCACCGCCTTTGCCGTGGACCGCATCCACAAAGCCGGCCTTGGAAAGGACCGTCATAATGGATTCCAGATACTTTTGGGAGATGCCCTCTGTCTCCGCAATTTCCTTCAGGGGGATGTAGCGCTCCCGGTCACCCATGGCCAGGCCCACCATCACCCGCAGGGCATATCTTCCTTTGGTGGATACGATCATAGCTTAATGGCAGTGACCGCAGTTTTCGCAGTCGGGGAAGAGCTTTTTGTCGTAGGGAATGCCGTTGCGCTCATAGTAATCCTTCAGGGCGGACTTGATGGCCTCTTCCGCCAGGACAGAGCAGTGGAGCTTGTGGACAGGCAGGCCCTCCAGGGCTTCCGCAACTGCCTTGTTGGTCAGGTTCATGGCCTCGGAAATGGGCTTTCCCTTGATCATCTCCGTAGCCATGGAGGAGGAAGCGATGGCGGAGCCGCAACCGAAGGTTTCAAACTTCACATCCACAATGATGTCATTTTCGATCTTCAGATAGATCTTCATAATGTCGCCACACTTGGCGTTGCCTACCTCGCCCACGCCGTCGGCATTTTCGATCACACCCACATTCCGGGGGTGCATAAAGTGGTCCATAACAACTTCGCTGTATAAAGCCATAATAAAACTCCTTCTTTGCGCGAATGGATAATTGATAATGGATAATGGATAATTATTCTTTTGCTGTCTTAACGATGGCAACCAATAATTTCACCACTTCCAAGTAATCTGCAATTATCGATTCGTATTCTTTTGTGTTCAAATATTGTGTTGCGTGAAGCAGCCTCAGCCAATAATTGGTTTCATAAGCTTCCTTCAATGCAATATTCATTTTGTTGGTAAAATCCGGTCTGCTTTGGGCTTGCTGCGCTTCTGCTACATTCGCACCAACACTGGTACCGCTGCGCAGCAGTTGCTTGGATAATATATATTCTTTTTGTCCATCCCGCAGATACCGGCACAAGTTTACAATCCGCACCGCAAAATGAAAACTCTTTTCCTGAATAGTCTGCTGGCTGTCCAACTTAATCTCATTTTCCATTATCAATTATCCATTATCCATTACAGAATAAACTGCCGTTTTCCTGTTTGCAGGTCACGCCATACAGGGGACATATTCCGAAGCAGGCTTACCACCTGGGGAACGGCCTGCAAAATGTGCTCCACCTCTTCGGCGGTGTTCTCGTGGCTCAGCGACAGCCGCAAAGAGCCATGGGCCACATCGTGGACTCTGCCAATGGCCAAAAGCACGTGGCTGGGATCCAGTGAGCCGGAGGTGCAGGCAGAACCGGAGGAGGCGCAAACCCCCATAGCATCCAAATAAAGGAGCAGGCCTTCGCCTTCGATACCCTCAAAGCAGAAGCTTACCACACCGGGCAGGCAGTGCTCCTGGTCGCCATTTAAGGCGCAGTGGGGAATTTGAGAAAGGCCATCAACCAGCTTTTTCCGCAGGGAAAGCACCTTTTGGGTATTTTCTTCCAGATGGTCACAGGCATCCTGCAATGCCGCCGCCATACCGCAAATAGCAGGCAGATTCTCTGTGCCCGCCCGCTTGCCCCGTTCCTGGGCGCCGCCTTCTACCAGATTGCGCAGAAACAGACCGCGGCGGACATACAGCGCGCCAACGCCTCTGGGGCCGTGGAACTTGTGGGCAGAAAGGGAAAGCATATCGATGTTTTCCTCTTTTACATTCAGCTTCAGATGACCCACTGCCTGAACCGCATCCGTATGGAACACCACGCCGGCTTCCTTACAGATAGCGCCGATCTCCTTAATGGGAAGCACCGAGCCGATCTCGTTGTTTGCGTACATACAGGTCACCAGGCAGGTATCGGGACGGATGGCATCTTTTACCTGCCGGGCTTTGATATTGTGGCCTTCCTTTACATCCAGAAGGGTCACTTCAAACCCCTCTTTTTCCAGGCGCTTCAGGGTGTGGAGCACTGCGTGATGCTCAAAGGCAGTGGAAATAATATGCTTTTTGCCCTTCTGGGCACCGTTATAGGCAGCGGACAAAATGGCTTGGTTGTCTGCCTCCGTACCACCGGAGGTGAAATAAATTTCCCGGGGCTCACAGCCTAAGCAATCCGCCACTTTTTTTCTTGCTTCTTCCAGCACCTCTTTTGCCTTTTGGCCCGGCGTGTGCAGGCTGGAGGGATTGCCGTAAATATCGGTAAAACAGGGAAGCATTGCCTCCAATGCGACCTTGCTTATTTTGGTCGTTGCCGCATTATCTACATATACTTGCATATAGAAACCTCTTTTTTGCTTTGTCTTTTACCATAAGATATCATTATTTACCCACCTTGTCAATAGGTAAATAGGCAAATACAGTATTCAGTTTTTCCCTTTATTTTATTCAGACTTTTTCCGGCAATTTTTTCCTCTTTCCTCACCTTTTGCAAGGGTTACAAAAAAGCACTTCGTGGAATAGTAAGCAAGGAAAGGATGGGGCGGAAAATGAAAAAACTTATAACTTGCGCATTTACGATTCTATTGCTTTTTTGCCTGCCCCTTGGGGCATTGGCAGAAAGTTATTTGGTGCCGGGCGGACAGCTTATGGGCATCACTGTGGAGGACGGCAGCTTTGTGATCGCAGGCTTTGACAGCCGCTATGGGCAAGCTGCCCAGGAAAGCGGCCTTCAGGTAGGCGATAAACTCCTTAAAATAAACGGCAAGCCGCTATTGAGCCTAAAGGACTTGTCAGATACCTTAAATCAGGCAGACGGCAAGATCACCCTGACCGTTAGCCGGAACGACCGGGAAGAAGAAATTTCCTTCCTTCCCCAGATCACCCCCGAGGGTCCACGCCTTGGGGTCTATTTGAAAGAGGGCATCAGCGGCGTGGGCACCCTGACTTATTATAACCCGGAAGACAGCTCCTTCGGGGCGTTGGGCCACGGTGTGAGCAATCCCGGCGGCGGTCTTGCCCAGATCACCGGCGGCCGTGTGTTTAATGGCTGTGTGCTTTCTGTGCGAAAGGGCAAAACCGGCAACCCCGGGCAGCTGATGGGCTGCGTCACCGACCCGGATGAAAGAGGCACCATCACAAAAAACACCTCTTACGGCATTTTCGGCAAGCTGAAGGGCTTTGAAAAAGGCCTTGCCCTGGAGGTGGGAACAGCCAAGGATGTGCAGCCGGGCAAAGCCACCATCCGCTGTACGGTCACAGGCTGCCAGGTGGGCGAATACCAGGTGGAAATCGTGAAGGTCTACGGCAATAAACAGCAAAACGGACGAAATATGCTCCTTAAGATCCCCGACCCTAAGCTGTTGGAAGCCACCGGCGGCATCGTCCAGGGAATGTCCGGCTCACCGATTATACAGGACGGCAAGCTCATCGGCGCGGTGACCCATGTCCTGGTCAACGACCCCACAATGGGCTACGGCATCTTTATTGAAAATATGCTTGACGCAGCTGCCTAAGGCTTCTCCCTGGGG
>JAZQLG010000095.1:0-17010 GCA_045542575.1 Faecousia sp. | reverse complement strand
GGATTCAGAAGGAAGGCGGCGCCCCCGCAGCAGAAGCTGCAGAGGCTTAATTCCGTATAAACCAACAAACAAAAACATCAACATTTACTATTTAGGAGGATTATTACCATGGCTAGTGAAAAAGTCACTGCTCTCGTAGAGGAAGTAAAGGGTCTGACCGTTCTGGAACTGTCCGAACTGGTTCACACTCTGGAAGAAGTTTTCGGCGTTTCCGCCGCTGCTGCCGCTGTTGCCGGCCCCGCAGTTACCGCTGCTGCTGAAGTTGAAGAGAAGACCGAGTTCGACGTTATCCTGAAGGAAGCCGGCGCTTCCAAGCTGAACGTCATCAAGGTTGTTCGTGAAGCTACCGGCCTGGGCCTGAAGGACGCTAAGGATCTGGTTGACGGCTGCCCCAAGACTCTGAAGGAAGCTATCTCCAAGGAAGATGCCGAGGCCCTGGTTGCCAAGCTGAAGGAAGCTGGCGCTACCGCCGAAATGAAGTAATTCATTTCTTTTACACAAAAAACAGCCGCCAGCGATGGCGGCTGTTTTCATCTTGCGAATTTTCCTGGCTTGTGAGGAGGAACTATGGAACAACTTCTTCTTTATATACAAAATCTGAATCTCAACTGGCAAAGCCTGGGCATTACTGCTGCAGTTTTAACCCTGGGCTGTCTTCTGACAGGCACCGTTTCCAGAGCCATATTTGGCAAACGGTCCATTCTGTTTGAATCTGCATCCTCTGCAATCGGCATCGTCTTTATCTATGCGCTTACTGCCGTGATCTACAGCATCGGCACCCAGTATATTCGCTATACGACTCCCCTGCCCTTTGTCACCATAGCAAATGATGAACTCGCACTGATTAAAATGTCCGGCATGCATTATACCGAGCTTTGCAGCATCCTTTTGAGCATGGTGATCCTTTCCTTTATTATGAATATTACAGACCGTTGGCTGCCCAAGGGAAAACACTTTTTTGTATGGGTCCTTTGGCGGTGCGTTACGATCATTGCAGCTATGCTTCTGCATCTTGTGGTTATCGGTCTGATGCGTAAATACCTGCCTGACGGCATTTTGACTTATGCGCCCACCATCTTACTGTGCATTCTGGGCATTATGATCCTTACCGGCGCACTGAAAATTATTGTTGGTGTCATTCTAACTACCGTAAATCCCTTGATTGGCGCCCTATACACCCTGTTTTTTGCCAATATCATTGGCAGACAGGTTACAAAGGCCGTTTTCACCACCGGTATACTATCCGCTCTATTCTTCCTGCTGGAAAAATTACAGGTCAGTGCGATCAACATTCTCCCCGGTGCACTGATCGCTTACATTCCCTTTGCACTGCTTCTGCTTGTCTGCTGGTACGGAATAAAAAAATTAGCGTAATTTCCAGAAATTTAATAAATTTTTTGAAATTTCCATTTTACAAATGGCACACTATGTATTATAATAGCTCTGTTATAAAACCCCATTTTACAGATTGGAAGTGTTACTATGAGTCGGACGTTTGGTACTGTTTCTATCGGACTCCGGGCCCCCATTATCCGCGAAGGCGACGATATGGTTAAAATCGTTACCGATACCGTTTTGGAGGCAATGAACAATGATGGCCTCACCCCCAGAGACCGGGATATCGTGGCGATGACCGAAGCCATAGTTGCTCGTGCACAGGGCAACTATGCATCTGTAGCGGCCATTGCAAAGGATGTTCGCACAAAGCTGGGGGGAGAAACCGTGGGTGTTATTTTCCCCATTTTGAGCCGCAACCGTTTTTCTATCTGCCTGCGGGGAATTGCCTCCGGCTGCAAGAAGGTTGTGCTGATGCTCAGCTACCCTGCTGACGAAGTGGGCAACCACCTGATCGATATGGATATGCTGGACAAAAACGGCATTGATCCTTATCGGGATGTGCTGACCGAAGAGCGTTACCGTGATCTCTTTGGTTATGTAAAACACCCCTTCACCGGCGTTGACTATGTAGAATACTACAGCCAGCTCATCCGTGAATGTGGTGCGGAAGTAGAAGTCGTCTTCGCAAATAATCCTAAGGCGATTGTCAGCTACACCAAGAATGTGCTGAACTGTGATATCCACACAAGAGCCCGCACCAAGCGTCTGCTGATTGCTGCCGGTGCTGAAAAGGTATTCGGTCTGGATGAAATTATGACAGAAAGTGTAGACGGCAGCGGCTTTAATCCCCGCTACGGTTTGCTGGGTTCCAACAAAGCAACCGAGTCTACCGTAAAGCTCTTCCCCCAGGACTGCCAGGATATGGTCCTTGCCATTCAGGAAAAGCTATTGGAGCTGACCGGCAAGCACATCGAGGTAATGGTTTACGGTGACGGTGCATTTAAGGACCCTGTAGGAAAAATTTGGGAGTTGGCCGACCCTGTTGTCTCCCCTGCCTACACCCCCGGTCTGGAGGGAACCCCCAACGAATTGAAGCTGAAGTACCTGGCAGATAACGACTTTGCTGATCTTTCCGGCAAGGAGCTTCAGGAAGCTATCAAAGCCAAGATCCAGCAAAAGGACGGCTCCAGCCTGGTTGGCAATATGGCCGCCCAGGGCACCACTCCCCGCCGCCTGACGGACCTGATCGGTTCTCTTTGTGACCTGACCTCCGGCTCCGGCGACAAGGGCACCCCTATCGTTTATATCCAGGGGTATTTCGATAACTACACCACAAACTAATAATAAAAGCGAGAGCCAATCGGCTCTCGCTTTTATTATGCTTCAAGAATCTTCTCCACTACAGAAGCCAATGCATCTGTAGGTACGGTTTCCATCAGTCCGTTGTCAAATGCTTCCGCAACCTTAGGGTCAATGGGCAGTTTTGCAAGCACAGGCAAACCAAAGGACTTTGCCACTTCATCCAAATGGCTCTTGCCAAACACCTCAATTTTCTTACCGCAATCAGGACATTCCAGGTAGCTATAGTTCTCCACAAAGCCAAGGACAGGAATGTGCATCATATTTGCCATCTTCACAGCTTTGCTCACGATCATACCCACCAGGTCCTGGGGGCTGGTGACGATCACAATGCCATCAACAGGCAAGCTCTGGAACACCGTCAGGGGTACATCACCTGTTCCGGGAGGCATATCCACGAACATATAGTCAACATCTTCCCAGATCACATCAGTCCAGAACTGCTTGACTGCGCCGGCAATCACCGGGCCACGCCAAACCACCGGGTCCGTATTGTTATCCAGCAACAGATTGATGGACATTACCTGGATGCCGCTACGGGACAGGGCTGGATAAAGGCCATCCTCATTAGCGCCCTGGCACTGGGTAACGCCGAAGGCAGTAGGTGCGCTGGGGCCGGTTATATCCGCATCCAGTACCGCGGTACGCTTGCCTCTGCGGGCCATAGCTACTGCCAGCATAGAGGTTACGGTAGATTTACCGACGCCGCCTTTGCCGGAAACAACAGCAATCACCTTTTTAACCGTAGATCTTTCATTCAATTTTGCAAGCAAGCTTTCCGCCTTTCGGTCAGCGCAATCGCTGCCGCAGGTAGAGCAATTACCGCTGCAAGAACCCATACTTTTCGCCTCTTTCTAATATTCTTTCGCTATTATAAGTCGGAAAAAGCCGGGTGTCAACCCGGTCTTTCCATTATTTGGCGGGTATCAGAAACTGTTTTGACTGTCTCAAAGCCAAATCTTTCATATAGTGCGATCGCACCTGTATTTTTCCTGAAAACATACAGAAAAATACGACCGTCTGTCCGGTTGCAAAGCTCACGAAGTACAGCTGCACCAATCCCTTTGCCACGATAAGCAGGCAAAATATAAAAATCATCCAATTCCCACTTTGACTCACGGCGAGCAAGGCAGAAATAGCCAACCTTCGCTCCCCCCAGTGTGACGACCGTGTAATCTCCTATGGTCTTTTTGATTTTCCTTTCTACCCAGTCGAGGACCTTCGGATAGTCAATGGCAGAAACATCCTCATAAGCATCTATCAAAGACTTACATAACCGGAAAATTGGCTGTGCATCCTCCAATGTTGCCTTCAAGTATTCAAGCTCCATCAAAGTGCCTCCTGGGCCTGTTCCCACTGTTCCATAAGATCAAGAAGGACAGTTTCTTCTCTGTCCTTTTCGCCCAAAAGGCGTGTCAGCTCCACATAGTCGGCACCGCTGACACCGATCTGTGCTTCCAACTGAGCTATGACCTGCTCCTGCTTCTCAATTTCACGCTCAAGTCGACGGATCAGCTTATCAAGTTCCTTCGTGCCACCTTTTGGCTTTTCTTTTTTTGGCTTCACTTCCGGGGCCGGTGCAGGCTTTGAAATCGCCTCTTTTTCAAGGATGCTTCTGTACTTCTCATATCCGCAGGGATAATCCCTGATCGTTTCATTTTCCAGCACCCATATGCGTTGCGCGAATTTCTCAATAAAATATCTGTCGTGGGAAACAAACAAAAGCACCCCTTCAAATTCATCAATGGCTGCTTCGATCCACTCCCGGGATGCAATATCCAAATGGTTGGTAGGCTCATCCAAAATGAGAAGATTGATCTTCTCATCCATCAACATACACAGCCGCAGACGGGACTGCTCACCACCGGAGAGCTCCCCCACCTTCTTGAACACATCCTCGCCGGAGAACATAAAGGCACCCAGGCGGTCACGAGCAGTCTGTGGAGTGCAGTTTTTTTCATAGAGCATTGTGTCATACAGCGTGCGCTCAGGGTGAGCAAAATGGATGATCTGAGGCAGGTATCCCCACTTCACTGTAGGGCCAAACTGCAGCTTCCCGGAAAAATCCTCCTCATCCAGCAGGCATTTAATAAAGGTGGATTTTCCAGTACCGTTATCGCCTAAGAGAGCGATCCGTTCTCCCCCTTCCACCCGCAAATTCACATCCTGAAACAGCGTCCGCGAGCCGAAGGCTTTTGCCATATTCTTAACCTGAAACACCACATCACCGGAAAAATCCTTTTCCGCAAAGGAGGCTTTCATCGTTTTTTCCGTTTTGGGCCGTTCCGTCTTCTTGATCCGGGCCATCCTGTGCTGGATAGACATCGCCCTGCGGTATAGGGCACGATTATTGATGCCCCAGCCCTTCATTCTCTCAACCGTATAACCAAGCTGCTTTAATTTGGCCTGCTCCTGCTCGTAATGCTTCATTTGCAGGTCAAAGCGGGCTTGCTTTTCATCAATATAAAAGGAATAGTTACCGGAATAGAATTCACAGCGCCCATCCTCGATCTCAATGACCCGCTGTGCCACACGATCCAGGAAATAGCGGTCGTGGGAAATGGCAAGAACCGTGCCCTTGATCGTTTGAATATAACTTTCCAGCCACTCCACACTTTTCAGGTCCAGGTGGTTGGTGGGCTCGTCCAAAAGGAGGATATCCGTCTTCTCAAGAAGCAGCCTTGCCAAATTCATCCGTGTTTTTTCGCCGCCGGATAAGCTGTCAAAAAGCTGGCAGCGTTGCTGTGCAGATATGCCCAGGCCGTTACAGACCTTTTGCAGCTCCACATCCATTTCATAGCCGCCGCCGGACTGGAAGCGGCTAACAAGCAGATCATACTCTTTGAGCTGGTCATCGGTGGCACCGTTGCTCATTTCTTCTTCCAGCTTTTCCATTCGGCTGCGTATATTATGCAGCTCCCGATAGGCAGAGCGCAAAACATCCTCAACCGTATATTCTCGGGGAAATACCGGAATCTGAGAAATAAGGCCAAGCCGTTTCTGCGGATTTACATAGACCTGTCCTTCATCGTAATCCATTTCTCCTGTCAAAATCTTAAACAGGGTGGTCTTACCGCAGCCGTTCCGGCCCAAAATGGCAACACGCTCCCCCTCCTGGATTTCAAAGGAAACATCCTCCAGCAGGTTTTCTCCGATCACGAAGAACTTTTTTAAGTTTTTGACGGAAATGTCAATCATACTTCTTCTCCATAACCCGGCAGGCTCTTCACGATTTCCGCAAGTTCCTCCGGTGAATACAGAACATCCAGCGCCTGCAGCATAGCATTGGCGCTCATATGCTCCGGTAGCTCTAATTTATTAAGCAGCTGCTTCCTTAAAAGGCTGCTGTTTGCCCGACCGGACAGGCCAAATGCAAACAAATGCTGCTTAGTTATTGCAGCCTTATGATCCTGGGTAAAGGTTGCGCCACATTTTTCCAGTGATGCTATAATCACATCCCGGCTCATACCTTCGAGCCCAAGCTTGCCTTCTTTCCCCGGTGCGGACTTTCGTTTTTCTTTTCCGTAAATATCCGGGATGTAGGCGTGGAACAAATACCGAGGCGGAATGATCTGTTTCAGAAAGTTGCGGATCACAAAACCGCCCCCATCAGAATCTGTAAAAACGATCAGGCCTCTTTCCTTCGCTACCCTGCGCAGTAGCGCCTGGGTAGCCTTGTCCTTCATAATATGAAAGCCGGAGGTTTCAAAAATAGGCGCATCCACGATTTGAGAAAGGGTGTTCTTATCGTACCGCCCTTCAACAACAATGGCCTGTGAGATCTTAATCATTTCTTGCCTCCTGTGCAAGGCGCAGCACCAAGGTCTCTATGAGCCGTTCTTCGTCTCCATAAGAGGACTTCAGCTGGTAGTCAGTTTCCATTACCAAAGTATTTGCCAGCCGGCAGAAACGGTCAGAAAGGCGGGAAGCGCTGTTCAACATTTTCTTTGCCGTATAATCGGACATTCCGTAAATGCTCATTAGTTCACCGGCACGCATACCCTGGTTGTGCAAAATGCGGGCAGCTCCAAGCTTACGGTAGTGGGCGCCAATGGCGCCCAAAATGGCCAGAGGTTCATTTTGCATTTTGAAAAGCACATGCAGCTTCTGCAGTGCCGGCCCATAGGCCCCCTGGCCCATGAGATCGGTCATTTGGAAAACGACCGCGTCCAGCACCGGTTCTACAACTGCATCGATATCCTCTTTCACGATCTCATCTGCATCTGAATAAGCGCAAATTTTGGAGATCTCACCGGACAGTGCTGTCATCGTGCCGCCTGTCAGCTCCATTAAATATACACAAAGGTTTGGCTTGATGGTTTTTCCCTCAGCTGCAAAATGCCGCATGATCCAGCTTACAAGATCACGCTCACTTTGCTTGGCAAACTGCACGATTGTGGCCGTACTTTCAATAGCCTCCCACAAGGTTTTATACCGTTTATCCGGTTTCCATTGCACTGTTTCATAGGAAAAAACAACTGTACAGTAATCAGGAATCTGGCGGATACAGTCTGTAAACCAGGTTCTTTCATCCTCTGTAAATTTGAAGATGTCGATATCATCCACAAAAATGAATGTGTGCTCTGCCATCATCGGCAGATTATTGATGGCATCATCAAATTCCCGGAGATCAAAGGTCTCCTGGGTAAACTTATGGAAGTTAAAGGATTCCGTCAGTTCATCTATAAGAGCCTTCCGCAATCGCTCCAAATAATACTGCTGCAGGAAGGTTTCTTCCCCATAAAATACATACAGTCGGCCATATTCCTTTGTTTTCAGGTCTGCTTTCAGCTTTTGCAAACCCAGAGCGTTTTCCTGTTCCTTTGCCAATGGGGTCACCTCCTGATAATAATCGTGCCATCCCGGTCTGTCCGCAAAATCTTACAGCCAAACAGGTCAAGCCTGGCCAGGGTTTCTTCTGCCGGATGCCCATAGTAGTTCTCTGTGCCAACGGAAATAATTGCCACATCCGGCATGGTTGCACGGAGAAGGTCCAGGCTCGTGGAGGAGCGGGCTCCGTGATGTCCGACAATCAACGCTTCCAGATCCGGAAGCACAGTTTGCTCCATTAATTGCAATTCACCGGATTTATTCCGGTCACCGGTTATCAGTATATCACAACCTGCCGCCTGAAACAAGATGCACAAGCCTGATTCGTTGCCACTTTCACCGGGATAAGCAGGAATAATTGTGATCTTTCCGTTTCCGCAGGAAAAAACTGTGGTCTGTTCAACCATATTTATCGCTCCGTCGAAGCCCTCTTCGATATTCGTTCGCAGGCCATCCTTATCCGGACTGTTGGGAATATACAGCTTATCTGCTCCCATTTGCAAAAGAAGGGGTGCCACACCATTTACATGGTCCTTATCATAATGGGTCAGAATAATACCATTCAGGCTATAAAAGCCGTTTGACCACAAACATCGCATAGCAGCAGAGGCTGCTTTCGCACCGTTTTCTCCTCCGCAGTCTACCATATAGCATTCATTTTCACTTTGGATCAAAACACATTGGCCTTGACCAACATCCAAAACCGTTACACGGAATTTATCTACCCGGCTTTCTGCAAAGGATGCGCATAGACAAATAAGAAGCATCGCACAGCCACAAATACCTGCGATCCACAGCCTGCAGTTTTGTTTTTGAAAGAAAATATACAGCATACAATACAGGAACACAAGAAAGATAAGCATATAAATGTTATCTGCAGGTATGCTGCCTACAGGAATCTTACCCAAAAGGCCTGCAATTCCCGTCACATATCGCATCGGCCAGGAAACGACCCAGGCGATTAACTTCCCAAGAGGCAGCCAAATAAGACCAAAGATCAACGAAACGCCGATACCGCAGAACACATAAGACACGACCCACAACGTGAGCAGGTTGGTAAGCACACTCAGCAGACTAAAGGATCGGAAATAGAATGTAGAAATGGGCAATGTAAATACCAGCGCGCTGACGGAGACAGACACCGTACCAACAAACCAGCGAATCACCTTGGCTTTTCTTGTATTCCCCTTTGCGTCTTTCAGGTACTTGGTTTTGGATAAGTAATTGTGGATCTTACCCTGGAACAGGAAAATACCTAAGATACTGCTGACTGATAATTGAAAGCTAACAGAACAAATGGAAAGAGGATCAACAATCAGAATTGTAAGAACCGCAAAAGCCAGGGATGTGGGCGGATCGTACTCCTGGTTCAAAAGGATGCTCAGAAGCATTAATCCTTGCATTAAGCAAGCTCTGTTTACAGAGGGTGTAAATCCCACAAGAGCGGCAAACACCAGAAGGACCGGTATGCCTACAAGTGGTGTCAGTAGTCTTCTTCTGTGTGTCAGCAAATACACCGCTGAAAGCAAAATAGACACATGCAGACCGGAAACCGCAATGATATGACGGATGCCGCTGTTGCGAAAGGCTATATCCTCCTCGTAAGGAAGATCACTGCTATCTCCCAGCAAAAGGGCTTTTGCAAAACCAAATGTATCTTTCGGAAAGATCGCATCAAGAGTGGTAACAATATGGCGGCGCAGGTGTGTGGGTAAATAACGGATGGCTATTTTATCCGTTTTGTGCAATTCAAATAACTCCTCAGCAAACAGACGAAAGGTTATGCCCTGGCTTTGCAAATACGCAATATCTCCCACTGCGGTACTGCTTAATAAGAAGCTACCGTAAAGCCGGTCGCCGGGTGAAAGAGAATCGATCCCGCTCAAATACAGCCGAACTTTATATCGGTTGCCCCCATAGGATAGGTAACCGTCAGCACCAATGCCGTTCGCTGTTTCATAGCTAAAATCTGTGATCTCAACCCACTGGCTGACAGTGGCTCCGTCCAGAGCCCTGGCAGGACCCAAACGAGTCTGATTATAGAATTGCATCCAGGCCATACCGACAGCAGCGCCGATCATAACCGTTGCGGCCACTCTCTGAAGCAAAACAAACCTGGGGACGAGTGCCAAGGTCACTCCAGCCAGAAGCAGTATTCCCGCGATTATATATAAAATTTGTCCGGAGAACACGTAAAAACAAATAAGGCATGCACCGGAGAAACCGGTTGTAAACCAAGCAAGTTTTCGCATCTTCTCTCCCCTTTTTTGAAAATTGGACGCCGCACAAGCGGCGTCCAAAATCTTAGCTTAATTTGCTTGCAACAAAATCATCCACAAGTGCCAGCGCATCGTCTAACTTCAGAAGATCCTTGCCGCCGCCCATGGCGCTGTCGGGCTTACCGCCGCCGCTACCGCCACAGCAGGTGCAAACCAGCTTCACAAGCTCACCGGCCTTCAAGCCCTTGGAAACCGCATCCTTACCGCAAACAGCAAGGAAGGTGATCTTTCCGTCATTGACAGTAGAAAGCACTGCAACCAAGTCAGACTTCTTGTCCCGCAGGCTGTCACCGAGCTGACGCAGCTTATTGGCGTCCGCATCAGGAACATTGGCAGTGATCACCTGGGTGGTGCCAACGGTATGGGCACCGAACAGGTAACGGTCGACCTCACCGGCTGTTTCTTTTGCCTTATAGCTTTCAATCGCCCGCTTCAGGGACTTGATCTCCTCGATCTGGGATTCCAGTTTATTGGCAAGCTCATTGGGCTTGGTCTTCAAAATGGCACAGGCATTGTAGACTCTCTGGCGGGTTTGTTCCATATCCGCCAAGCAAGCCTTACCGGTAATTGCCTCAATTCTGCGGACTCCGGAAGCAACAGAGCCTTCGCTTTCAATGCGGAAGGGACCAACCTTTGCTGTGTTATCCAGGTGGGTACCGCCACAAAGCTCAATAGAATAGCCGCCCATATTGACAACACGCACAGTATCGCCATACTTCTCACTGAACAGGGCCATTGCACCCATAGCCTTGGCAGACTCAATATCCATTTCCCGAATATCAACTTTGTAGCCTTCCAAAACAGCGCTTTGTACGATGCTGTCGATCTTTGCCAGCTCTTCAGCTGTAACTGCAGAGTAGTGGGTAAAGTCGAAACGCAGGCGGTCGGGCTCCACCAAGGAGCCAGCCTGATGGACATGGTCGCCCAGCACGCTCTTCAGAGCCTTCTGCAGCAGGTGGGTTGCAGAGTGGGCACGCATAACAGCCTTCCGGCGCTCCACATCAATGGAGGCCAGGACAACATCATCAACCTTAATGGTCCCCGCAACCATATAGCCGCTATGCAGATACTTGCCGCCCTTATCCTTCTGCACATCGGTGACCTGGAAGCGGCTCTCACCTACCAGAATCACACCGTGGTCTGCACACTGACCGCCCATTTCTGCATAGAAGGGCGTCTTGTTCAGAACGATGATACCCTTTTCCCCACCGGTGATAGAGCCGGAAATCTCTTCGCCCACGCAAAGAGCCAGCACCTTAGCCTCGCAGTTGTTTACATCGTAGCCAACAAAATCGGTAGGAGTATTGTCCAGGCCGAAGTCAATGCCGGACCAGGCCAGATCGCCCAGTGCCTTTCTTGCTTCCCGGGCGCGGACACGCTGTTCTTCACGGCAAGCCTTGAACTTATCCATATCCACCTGCATACCGCCGTCTTCCACCATTTCTACAGTCAGGTCAATGGGGAATCCATAGGTATCAGACAGCAGGAAGGCATCCTCACCGGAAAAAACGGTCTTGTTTTCTGCCTTATGCTTTTCCATCATCTCTTCGAAAATGCGCATACCCGCATCAATGGTGCGGGCGAAGTTTTCTTCCTCCACCTTGACAACCTTAATGATATAGTCCGCGCGCTCCCGCAGATAAGTGTAGTGGCTCTCATTTTCACGAATGACCGTTTCCACAACTTGATACAGGAAGGGATTGTTTACACCCAGGAGCTTGCCGTGGCGGGCAGCCCGGCGCAGCAGGCGGCGCAGAACATAGCCTCTGCCTTCATTGCTGGGCAGAACACCGTCAGCGATCATAAAGGTGGATGCCCGAATATGGTCGGTGATCACACGCAGAGAAACATCGGTCTTGGTGCTCTGACCGTAGGAAGCACCGGTAAGCCGGGTCACCTCGTTAGTGATGTTCATAACCGTATCCACATCAAAAAGGCTGTCTACATCCTGGCACACAACTGCCAGACGCTCCAGACCCATACCGGTATCAATGTTCTTCTGCACCAGCTCTGTGTAGTTGCCGTTGCCGTCATTATCAAACTGGGAGAACACATTGTTCCAAACTTCCATAAATCGGTCGCACTCACAGCCGACCTTGCAGTCGGGGCTGCCGCAGCCGTACTTTTCGCCACGGTCATAGTAGATCTCAGAGCAGGGACCGCAGGGACCGGAGCCGTGCTCCCAGAAGTTATCGGCCTTACCGAAGCGGAAGATGCGGTCAGCAGGAATGCCTACCTCTTCATTCCAGATCTTAAAGGCTTCCTCGTCATTTTCATAGATGGAAGGATACAGCCGATCCTCTTCCAGGCCAACCACCTTAGTCAAAAACTCCCAGCTCCAGGCAATGGCCTCGTGCTTAAAGTAGTCACCAAATGAGAAGTTACCCAGCATTTCAAAGTAAGTGCCATGACGGGCCGTCTTGCCGATGTTTTCAATGTCACCGGTACGGATACACTTCTGGCAGGTACAAACACGGCGGCGGGGAGGCTCCACTTCACCCTTAAAATAGGGCTTCATAGGGGCCATACCGGAGTTGATCAGCAGAAGTGACTGGTCGTTCTGGGGAATCAAAGAGAAGCTGGGAAGGCGCAGATGGTTCTTGCTTTCAAAGTAGGAAAGAAACATCTCACGCAGCTCGTTTACGCCATAAGGTTTACGCATAGGAAATAACCTCCAAAATAAATTACAAAATAAAACTCGCCCCTACGCATAGGGGCGAGAAAATCGCGGTACCACCCTAATTATCCCAAAGGATATCTTAGACGCTCTGTAACGGGAGCACCCGTCCCGGTCCTCCCGGGCGGCTTGGAAGTGGCTGGATATGCCGTTCATAAGGGGCTCTCACCACTCCCCTCTCGCTTAGATGCCGTTACATATCTTCGATTCCGCATTGCCTTTGCATTTCTTCGTTATTTTACCATATTCGTGGGATTTGTCAATGGTTTTATAGGAGTATTTTGAAAAACAGGGGGTAATTTTGCCCCCTGTCGATCAGATATTCTCCTTAA
This sequence comes from Faecousia sp., assembly GCA_045542575.1. GTDB lineage: Bacteria > Bacillota > Clostridia > Oscillospirales > Oscillospiraceae > Faecousia. The sequence goes on along the minus strand of JAZQLG010000095.1, from coordinate 4,195 downwards.
GCCATTTCAGCAGCGCATCTCTTCCGCTTTCTGACATAGGAAATGTGCTTTCCCCCTCCACGGTGCTCTTTTCATAGCAAAAAGGGCCGTGCCAATACTGGGCAAAAATGCTGCTGTTTTCAAAATCCACTTCCTTGCCGTTCTTTGTGACCTGAGGAACGATCTTGAAACGGAAGTTTCCTGCAGAGCCGGTAAAAACATTATTCATCGCAAAGGTGTGAAGCGTTGGCAGATACAGTTCTTCCATTTATACCTCCAGCAGTGCTTCCATTTCATCAAGAAGAGTACCGAACAGCTTGAGTGCTTCTTCCACAGGGGCAGGGTCGGTCATATCCACACCTGCATCCTTCAGAAGGTCAATGGGGCTCTTGCTGCAGCCACCGGAGAGGAAGCGGATATAATCCTTAACGGCACTCTCCCCTTCTTTCAGGATCTTGCGGGAAAGGGCAATGGCCGCAGAATAGCCGGTAGCGTACTGGAACACATAGTAATTGTAATAGAAGTGGGGAATTCTTGCCCATTCCATTGCAATTTCATCATCCACAACAATATCGGGGCCATAGTACAGCTCATTTAACCGGCGGTACTCCTCACAAAGCACATCTGCAGTCAGAGTCTTGCCCTCCTGCACCATGCGGCCAATATTCAGCTCAAATTCCGCAAACATCGTCTGGCGGTAGATCGTACCCTTAAACTGATCCAGGAAGTGGTTGATCAGGTATGCCCGCTCCTTCTTATCGGTGGTCTTACCCAGCAGGTATTCCATAAGGAGGGCTTCGTTACAGGTAGATGCAACTTCCGCAACAAAAATCACATAGTCCGCATCCACAGGATTCTGATACTTATTGGAATGATAGGAATGAAGGGCGTGGCCCATTTCGTGAGCCAAGGTAAACTGGCTGTCCAGGGTGCCGGTGTAGTTCAGAAGCACATAGGGATGGACAGAGGCACCAGCAGAATAAGCGCCGCTCCGTTTACCGACATTCTGATACACATCGATCCAGCGGTTATCAAAGCCCTCTTTCAGGATCTTGCGATAGTCTTCTCCCAAAGGTGCCAGGGAATCATAAACCGTCTGCTTTGCATCTGCATAGGGGATCTTCTTATCCACATCTGCAACAAGAGGGGTATACACATCATAGAAGTGAAGCGCATCCACACCCAGAAGCTTCTTGCGCAGACGGATATAACGGTGCATTTTATCCACATTCTTGTGAACCGCCTCAATAAGATTGAGATATACAGAAGTGGGCACATTTGTCCGGTCAAGAGATGCTTCAAAGGCATTTGCATAGTGGCGGGCTTCTGCAAAGAACTTAAGCTGCTTGTTCTGCGCATTCAGAAGGCCAGCAGCGGTATTCTTAAAGCCTGCAAAGCCGTGGTAGAGGCTCTCGTAGGCGTTTTTGCGCAGCACCCGGTCACTGCTTTCCTCGCAGGCAACAAAGGTTCCCTGGGTCACAGGATGGGCCTTACCGTCACTATCCAGTGCATCGGGGAAGGTGATATCCGCATCGGCAAACATACTGTAGACATTATCGGGGGTTTGTGCCATTTCCCCGGCAGCTGCCAAAAGCCTTTCTTCCTGGGCAGAAAGGACATGATCCTTTCTGCGGCGCAAATCCGTCAGGTAGCGGCGGTAGCGCTCCAATGCAGGGTATTCGCTGTAAAAGCCGTCCAACGCTTCATCGGAAATTGCCATAATCTCAGGGGTTTCGAAGCTTGTAGCGGCGCTGAGGGCAACCACAACACTCATAAACTTGCCGGTCATTGCCTGATAAGTGGCATTTCTTGTGTCTTCATCCGCCTTGCGCATACAGTAGTTTGCCAGCAGCTCCAGCTTTGCATTGACCTGCTCACTTCTTTCCATATAGGCGTGCAGATGCTCCGCGCCGGTTCCCAGCTTGCCCGCAAAAGACGCAAGATAGGCCTCCTCCTGGGCAATCGTTTTCAGTTCCTCTTCCCAGGCTTCGTCAGAGGCATACATATCCTCCGTTGCCCAGGTATCCTCCACAGGAATTTCACTGCGTTCTCTGATCTTCTCCATTTTATCCTCCCAGCCTTCCAGGCATATGAATTTATAGATGTATTATAGCACGATTCGGTTAAAAAGCAATGCCTTGCAATTTATTTAAAACTGTGGTAAAGTTGCTTTCGGTGATAAGAATGAAAAAACAGTTAAGAAGCTCCTTGCTTTTAATGCTGGCAACGATCATATGGGGCTCTGCATTTGTTTCTCAAAAGATAGGCATGGATCATATAGGTCCCTTTACCTTTCAGGCTGTCCGCAGCTTTATGGCAGTTATTGGAATGCTTCCGGTAATATTCCTGCTGGACCGAAAAAGTCCCGACGGCAGAGGTTTTCTTAGCCGCTGGAAGGATAAGAAGCTTTGGACAGGAGGCCTTCTTTGCGGCATTCCCCTCTTCCTTGCCTGCAATCTGCAGCAACTCGGTCTTGTGGAGGCCGACTCCGGCAAGTCCGCTTTCCTTACTGCAATGTACATCGTTATTGTACCTCTCATCGGTATTTTCAGAAAACGAAAGCCCTCCCCCGCCATTCCCTTCAGTGTGGCTTTGGCAGTGTTTGGTCTGTATGCTCTCACCGGCGCAAGCGGTCAGATCACAGTAACAGACCTGCTGCTTATCGGCTGTGCCCTGATGTTTTCCCTGCAAATTACATTTGTGGATATGTTTGCCCCGGATGTGGATCCACTGCGACTAAATACCATTCAGGTATTGGTGTGCGCAATTCTGTCATCCGTAGTAATGTTATTTACGGAATCGCCAACACTTTATGGGATCAGTCAGGCCTGGCTGCCTCTGGCACACACCGGTTTCCTTTCCATGGGTGCGGCATACTCCCTGCAGATCGTGGGGCAAAAGCATTTGGAGCCTTCCACTGCCTCTGTCATAATGAGCCTGGAATCTGTTTTCGCGCTGCTGTTTGGTTGGCTCGTTTTGGGAGATCGGCTCACGAACTGGGAAACAATCGGATGTATCTGCATCTTCGTTGCTGTGCTACTTTCCCAAATTCCTGTGAAAAGCAAATCCTCCGTTTAAAACGGAGGATTTTTCTTTATTTCTTAGCTTTGTCTGCCAAAATCAGCTTCTTCATTGCAGCAATACCGACCTTGATCGCGCCGGAGGTATCCTCCGTCATTGGCATCACCATACCCAGCTTTTCCCGCTCCTGATTCCAAACGACATGGAAGCAACTGCCACAACGAACACCCAGTGCCGCAGCCACAACAAACAGCGCAGAGGATTCCATTTCGCTGGATTTTACGCCGAGCCGCTTCCAGCTTTCCCATTTCTGTAAAAGCTCATAGGAAACAGGAGATTTTTCCGGGGCGTGCTGACCATAGAAGGCATCCTTACATTGAACAACGCCAACATGGGTGCGATAGCCAAGCTCCTCACTGGCCTGCTTCAGGGCGCAGGTAATATCAAAATCAGCAACAGCCGGAAATTCAATAGGGGCATATTCCAGGGAGGTGTGTTCAAAGCGGACAGAGCCGGTAGCAACCACCACATCACCGGGTATTACATCCAGGGCAATGCCGCCGGTAGTACCGACCCGAATGAAGGTATCTGCGCCGATGGCTGCCAGTTCTTCCATGGCAATCGCCGCAGAAGGGCCACCGATACCCGTGGAGCAAACAGAAACCTTTTCTCCCAGCAATGTGCCGGTGTAGATGTTATATTCCCGGTTCATTCCAATATGAACAGGGTTCTCAAAATGACTGGCGATGGCCTCACATCGTCCCGGATCACCGGGCAGGAAGCAATAACGGCCTACATCGCCCTCTTTGCAATGAATATGAAACTGCACACCAATATCCTGCATAGAAAGTCCTCCTTCAGAGAATCTATATTCATCATACCATAAAATGAAAGCGAGTGCAAGCACTCGCTTTTCGTCTGTCAAAAACTTGTTTTTGACAGACTGGCAGAGGTCACTAAAGTCGCCAAGACAAGCAACTCGCCCCCGAAGTGTATGTGGATACTCGAGAGGGGCGAGTTGTGCAGCAAGTCAAAAAGCCTTGCGTAGCAAGCCGTTTTAACCCCTCATCCGTCAAAAATCAGAGATTTTTGCCACCGCCTTGCAGGCCGCGCCCCTTTTGTCCACTTCGTGGACATTTTCCCCGCTGACGGGGAAATCAACCCCCCAGGGGAAAGGCTTTGTTAAATATCATCA
>JAZQLG010000094.1:0-19677 GCA_045542575.1 Faecousia sp. | reverse complement strand
ATAATTGATAATTGACAATGGATAATGGACAATGATCAGTTGTAGGGACCGGCGTCCCCGACGGCCCAATGGGAGATTCTTTGTAGCGGTCAACGCGCACCATGACCCGAAAATGTAAAAATGCAGTTCCAATTAGATTGACAAGTAATCTGGGAATTTGTAGAATGAAAGTAGCTTGGTGCGAAAGTAATGAATTATTTGTTATTTGTGGGAGGCTGTAATATGTACGAGCATGTGGGAAGAAAAATCAAGTCTGTGGCTGAGTGGATCAATGCTCTTGGCGTTTTTATCTCAGTTCTCATCGGTATCATAATTATAGGTCACAACGAGGACAACTTTTTGGTGGGGCTGCTGGTTATAGGCGTCGGCGCGATTATTTCCTGGCTGTCTACTTTGCTGCTCTATGGTTTTGGCCAACTGATTGACGATACGGCAATCATTAGGGAAGCTACTGTCGCGATGCAACGTAGGAAGCAAGAGGCATCCTTCGGAGATGATGCAGCTGCGGCTACCGGAGATCACAATGAAAGCGATCTTGGCTTCTGCACCCATTGTGGCGCACCCCGAACGGATATTGGAGCATACTGCTCCTCCTGTGGACATAGTTTTTATGAATGATTATTTTGTAAGTAGGAAATAAGCTTTTACTTAATATATCGCAAAGCGATACCATAATCTGCCACCGGCAGATATCATCCGCAATGCGGATATCATCCCGATAGGGATTTCACCCATACGAAGTATGGATATCATTAAAATAGCCTGCTCAATTTTGAGCAGGCTTTTTTATAAGCGACACGGGTCTGTAAGCCGGGTTCTGTTTTGACAGCCATCTATCTAAGCCTGTCGTTGCCGGCAGGCTTTAGCCGCCTCCTCGGAGCGGTCGGGCAAACCTTGCGAATATGACTCCGCTGCTCCTCCACGGCGTTGCTTCGGGATAGAGTTTACATCGTAAAACCCATGTCACCATGGGCCGGGTGGGCTCTTACCCCACCTTTTCACCCTTGCATAGTGAAGCCACTATGCGGTATATCTCTGTTGCACTTGTCCTGAGGTCACCCTCGGCGGGCGTTACCCGTTATCCTTGCCCTGTGAAGCCCGGACTTTCCTCACCCGGTGCCTTTCGGCATCCGGCCGCGGCTGTCCAACCCGGTCGCAATGCCTATTCTACTCCAAACATAGGCAAATGTCAAATAGAAAGAGGTGCTTGTAGGGACAGGCGTCCTCGACTGTCCGTTACGGCGTTGATAATTTGTGGACAGTCCAAGGGTGTCCCTACAATGTAAGTTGTGGGACGCTTATTGTAGGGGAGGCGTTTCGCCTCCCGCGGGCGTTCAAAGAACGCCCTTGCATAATTTTAGGGACTGTTGCTTGCAACAGTCCCTTGTGCGTATTAATCAATTTCTACATTTTTAATGCCGTGCTGCAGGATCACGTTTACGATCTCATTGCGAGAGCAATTGGCTTCGCTCGCAAGTCTGTCCAGTTCCTTCAAAATTCCTTCCGGAATTCGGATGGTGACATTTCTATAACCGTCATCACTTTTCCTCTTGATTGTTATGGGTTTACCTTCTGTAAGTTCCAATGCCATCACCTCTTTCAAAATATATAAATATAATAACTTGACACATCGTGGTAGAATACAGTTATAACATAGGCAAAATATAGGACAAACATAATGGAAGATAAAATGCAGAAAAAACATAATTTGTAAGGAGAGTCTAAGATGGAAAAACACACAGGATATGCATTATTCCTATTGCGAATGGAAAGTGAATTGCTGAAGTCAAGAGAAGTGTGTATTGAATTACACGATGGTATTAATGAATACAAGCATGAGATTATTGCAGAGTTGTTTAATGAAGGATATATTGATGGCGTTTCTCCCGGGAAAGGTCCCTATTTGTGCTCACATTATCGAATAAGGCAATGGTTCCGTTACTGCATAATCCACCGAAAGCACAAACAAAAGATGTTGCAAAAAGAGTATAAAAAAGCTATACTATAGGTAACTAAAATTTGCGAGGGATCTGTATGCAAACCGCTTTTGATATGTATTTTAATTCCCTGCGAGGGTTAAATATTTTGGTGATGGGCCTGGGTGTTAGTAATCGGCCCCTTGTCCGCCTGCTTCTTTCCTACGGCTGCACCGTTACCGGTTGCGACCGTACTCCCAGAGAAAAACTGGATAGGGAAGTGCTGGAGCTGGAAAGTTTGGGGTGTATTCTGAAAGTGGGCGAGAACTACCTGGAAGATCTGCAGGCAGATCTTGTTTTCCGCACCCCCGGTATGCACCCGGATATTCCTGCGCTTAGGAGCCTTCGGGAAAACGGCGCAAAGGTCACCAGCGAAATGCAGGTGTTTTTCGAACTTTGTCCCTGTAATCTGCTGGCAGTTACCGGCTCTGACGGTAAAACCACAACAACTACACTGATTTCTGAGATTCTGAAGGCCGACGGCAAAACTGTTTGGCTGGGCGGCAATATCGGCACCCCTCTTCTTTCTTCTGTTCCCAAGATGGAAAAGGATCACTGGGCAGTGGTGGAGCTTAGCTCCTTCCAATTGATGGATATGACCCGCAGCCCTCAGGTCGCGGTCATCACAAATTTAGCACCCAATCACCTGGATGTACATAAGGATATGCAGGAATACATTTGGGCAAAGCAGAACCTTTACCGGTATCAGAAACCCGGAGATGTTTTGGTGCTCAACGGGGACAATACGATCACAAATGCCTTTGTGGGCGTTGGGGAAACCCGGTATTTTTCCAGGCTAAAAAACTTAAAAATTGGTGTATATCTCGAAGATAATGTGATTTTCCGGGATAAAACGCCGGTGCTGGACACGAATACGATCTTGCTACCGGGAGTCCACAATGTAGAAAACTATATGGCGGCGATCGCTGCCCTGCAGGGCATTGCCGGTGACGATGCCATTCGGTATGTTGCTGCTAATTTTGGCGGTGTGGAGCACCGGATCGAGCTGGTGCGTATCGTAAATGGCGTGAAATACTATAATGATTCTATTGCTTCATCCCCCAGCCGCACAATAGCGGGCCTTAAAAGCTTTTCTCAAAAGGTATTGCTGATTGCGGGCGGATACGATAAGCACATTCCCTATGATGTTCTCGGACCGGAAATTTGCGAAAAAGTTAAGGTGCTTTTCGTTAACGGTGCTACCGGCCCCCAAATTCGGCAGGCGGTGGAGCAGACTCCCGGCTATGTTCCCGGCAGCCCTGAGATCGTGGACTGTGCTGATTTTACCGATGCAGTGTACAGGTCTGTACAAATGGCGAAGGAAGGGGACATTGTGCTGATGAGCCCGGCCAGTGCCGCTTTTGACCAGTTTAAGAACTTTATGGAGCGGGGAAATTACTTCAAGAAACTGATTAAGGAGATATGAGTATGACTGCTTACGCCCCTCAAATTGCATATCAAGGTCGGTACTGCGGCGCGGTGATCGTTGCTGCCGGCAGTGCCTCCCGGATGGAAGGTATTGATAAAGCCCTTGCCCTTTTGGGCGGCGAACCGGTGATCGTGCAGACAGTAAAGGCCTTCCAGGCCTGCCCTGCCATTGGGGAGATCGTGATCGTGACCCGGCAGGATCTGCTGGAAAAAGTTGCCGAACTTACTGAGCCTTATGAAAAGGTAAAGGCTGTTGTTATGGGCGGTGCAGATCGCTCACAGTCCGTCCTGTGTGGACTACAGGCTCTTTCCGATAAGGTGCGGCTTGCGGCTGTCCATGATGGAGCAAGGCCTTTGATCACCCCTGCTTTGATTGAGAAAACGGTGGAAGCGGCGGATTTTCACGGCGCTGCCGCCCCTGCGATCCCTGTGAAGGATACTATTAAAAATGTGCAAAATCACTGGGTTTACGGCACACCTGACCGCAATTCTCTCCGGGCGGTGCAAACCCCGCAGGTCTTTTATCTGCCGGATCTTCTGACTGCTCTTTTTCAAGCGGTGAAAGACAGTGCGCCCATAACCGATGACTGCTCAGCACTGGAGCGGATGGGGATTCCTGTGTACTTGGTAGACGGACAGGAAAGCAATATTAAAATCACTACACCGCTGGATCTTAAGATGGCACAGCTAATATGGGAGGAACGGCAATGAGAATAGGACATGGCTATGATGTGCATCGCTTGGTTCCCGGCAGAAAACTGATTTTGGGCGGCGTACATGTTCCCTATGAAAATGGCCTTTTGGGCCACTCCGATGCAGATGTTTTGACCCACGCAGTGATGGATGCACTGCTGGGCGCTGCGGGCTTGGGGGATATCGGACGGCATTTTCCCGATACAGACCCGCAATACAAGGGCATCTCTTCACTGAAGCTGCTTTCCAGCGTGGCTGAAAAATTAGATTTTGCGGGCTATCGGGTGGGCAATATCGATGTAACTGTCATTGCGCAGGCTCCCAAGCTGAAAAACTACATTCCTCAGATGCGGGCCAATCTGGCAGGCATTTTGGGGGTGGAGGTGGACTGCGTGAATGTGAAGGCCACCACAGAGGAGTTTTTAGGCTTCACCGGTGACGGCCTGGGGATTGCCTGTCACAGTGTCTGTCTGCTGGAAAACATCTAACAAAATACGGCACAATTTGTCCTCCCGGGCATAGGCTGACCCGGGAGGTATTTTTATGGAAGTATATTTGATCACTTTCCGTTCGATTACCCCTGCCCAAAGAGGAGAGGCCCTTTTGCGTAGGGGACAGATTTCCTGCATGCTAAGACGTACCCCAGGCTGGCTACAGGATAAGGGGTGCGGCTACAGCCTGCGGCTTTCAAAGGAGAATATTCTGGGAGCGGTTTCTCTGCTCCGCAGTGCGCAAATCCCCTTCCAGAAGGTCTATTATCAACCGGAAAAAGGAAGGGCAGAGGAGGTAAGCCTGTGATTTACCTTGACCACGGAGCAACGTCCTTTCCAAAACCCAAGGCGGTTGCAGATTCTATGGCGCAGGCATTAAAAACCTGCGCCAATCCGGGCCGGGGAGGACACAGGCCGTCGATGGAAGCGGCAAAAAAAGTGCTGGAATGTCGAAAAACAGCCGCTTCCTTTTTCTCCTGCCAGCCGGAGCAGGTAGTGTTTACAGGCAGTTGCACCCAGGGGCTGAATACAGCAATTTTCAGCCTGTTGAAGCCCGGCGGCCGGGTGGTCATTTCCGGGTTTGAGCACAATGCGGTGACCCGGCCTTTACACGCCCTGGGAGCAAATATTACGGTGGCAGGCAGAAAGCTTTTTGATTGGCAGGACACACTGGATGCCTTTGAAAAAGCCCTTCGAAAGGGGCAGGATCTGGCAGTTTTTACAATGGCTTCCAATGTGTTTGGGTATACTTTGCCTATAGAGGCGCTCTCGGCTCTTTGCAGATCCTATGGGGTCCCTTTTGTGATCGATGCTGCCCAGGGAGCGGGCATTTTGCCGATCGATATGGAGAAGCTTCGGGCAGATTTTATTGCGATGCCGGGGCACAAGGGGCTTTTGGGTCCACAAGGCACCGGGATCTTACTGTGCAAAAAATCCCCCAGGCCACTGCTGTACGGCGGTACAGGCAGTATGTCCCGGCAGCAAAGCATGCCGGATTTTTTGCCCGATGTGGGGGAAGCGGGGACGGTCAATGTACCGGGAATTGCGGGGCTGCAGGCGGGCATCCAAACAGTAAAGGCAAGGGGTCTTAAAAGCATTTTGGAAAAAGAAGCAAGGCAGGCTGCGATCTGTGCCCGCGGCTTGGAAAACCTGGGCTTCCGGGTATTTTATGGCGCGCAACAGCTGGGCACAGTTTCTTTTGTGCCCAATGTGGACTGTGAAGAGCTTGCTGAGTACCTTGCCTGCCGGGGGATTTGCGTTCGGGCCGGACTTCACTGCGCCCCCTTTGCCCACGAAAGTGCAGGCACACTGGAAACGGGAACAGTGCGCATCAGCTTCGGCTGGGACAATACAGACCGGCAGAGGGAAAAACTGTTGGAATTGCTGGAAAAATCACCCATTCAAAACTAAAAAAATTCGCATTTCCTATTGATATCATTGGCAAAATCCGTTATAATGGAACGGATAATAGGATAGGTATGCCATCTAAAAGATGGCATACGAATTTGGAGAATGGGGGATGGCTTATGGAAAATCTGCAAGCCCTGTGGAAACAGATAACGATCATGGGGTGGTCTGACATCCTGGACATCATCGTTGTTGCGTTTTTAATTTATTGGCTGGTACCGCTGTTTCGGTCTACCGGCTCTTCCCGTATTGCCAAAGTGGTGGTTGCGCTGCTGCTGGTTATTTGGCTGACGGGCGTGCTGAAAATGCACACGCTGAATTTTATACTGTCCCAGCTTTCTCAGGTCGGCCTTATTGCCATCGTGGTGCTTTTCCAGCCGGAGCTGCGGCGAATGATCGACCATTTGAGCAATATGAAATGGAAGCGGCTGTTTGACCCGGAGGAAGAAAACGATCTGATGGTCCCCATCATTCAGCAAACGGTCCAGGCCTGTGAAATTATGAGCCAGGAAAGAGTGGGCGCACTGATCGTTTTTGGCCGTACCAGCCATTTGGATGAGTACTACAAAACCGGCACGCTGCTGGACGCACAGGTGTCTGAGCAGCTTATCCGTAATATTTTCTTCCCCAAGGCCTCCCTGCATGACGGCGCAATGATCATCCAGGATGACCGCATTACGGCTGCCGGCTGTGTGCTTCCTCTTTCTGAGAGTGAACGGCTCCATGCGGATCTGGGTACCCGTCACCGGGCCGGTGTGGGTATGAGTGAGGCTACCGATGCGGTGGTGGTTATCGTATCCGAAGAAACCGGCGTCATTTCTGTGGCGGTCGGCGGCATTTTGAAGCGGCATCTGGCTCCCAAAACCCTGGAGCGGCTTTTGAGAAATGAACTTTGCCACGAGCAGAATACAGAAAACAACAATCTGGTTGTGAAGCTGCGGCAAAGACTCCATATGAACGAAAAGGGAGGTAAGCAGAAATGAAAAGGAAACTCATTACGGTTCTGCTTTCCGTGCTGGCGGCATTCAGCCTTTGGCTGTATGTGATCACAGTTGTCAGTCCCGATTCTGAAGCAAGCTTTGATGTGTATGTCATAGTGGAAAACGACAATGCCCTGAAGGAAAAGGGGCTGATGCTGAACCCGGAACAGAAGCCTGTGGTGCATCTGAAGCTGTCCGGTAACCGTACTGACCTTATCAAGTTGACGAATGAAAACATCACCGTCAAGGTAGACGCAGCCAAAATCCAGGAATACAGCCCGAACCAGCAGGTGCAGCTGAACTACTCCATTACCTATCCCGGCAATGTGCCCAACAATGCCATAACGGTCATTAGCAGAACTCCCGACTATATTGAGCTGGACATTTGGCAGTATGCGGAAAAAACAGTTTCTGTGGAGCCTATGTATTTGGGCGAGCTGGAAGAGGGATATATGATTTCCGGCGCCATGTTTGACGCACCCCAGCTTCATATTTCCGGCCCCAAGGAAATGGTGGACCGGGTGAGCTCTGCCAAGGTGGAGATCGACCTGACCGGCGTGAAGGCATCCGTTTCCAAAGAAATGGCCTTCCGTTACTACGACGCCAACGGACAGGTTGTGGACGATGAATTTATCGTCAGTGAGGAGCTGGGCAATAAAAAGCAGATTTATGTGGACCTGATGGTGCAGCGGGGCAAGGAAATTCCTGTAACAGTGGAATTGATCGCCGGTGGCGGTGCTACCAAGGAACACTGCACAGTGACCTTCAGCCACAAGACTCTCCGTGTCTCCGGCAGTGAGGAGAATCTTGAAAAGCTTACAGAACTGAAGCTGGACCCCATCGATCTTTCTCAGGTGCTGGATAAAGCAACCTTTGAACGGACGGTGGTGCTGCCTGCGGGCATCAGCAATGTGACAGGCGTGGATAAGATCACGGTTACGGTCGCTGTAAACGGCCTTGCCACTGTCCGTTTGCCGGTAAGGAATATCTATTCCAAGAACACCAACAACCTGAAGGCGGATATTTACACGGAGGTTTTACAGGTGACCATCCGGGGCCCGGAAAACATAATCGATGATCTGACCTCGGAGGATATATCCGCTTATGCCGACTTTACCGGCTTGTCCAGTGGTACCTATTCTCAGGTGCCGGTACTGTTTGCCTTCAATGGCCGATTTACCAATGTGGGCGCTGTTGGCAGCTATACGGTTTCCGCAGCGCTGGGTATTGAAGCCCAGGAATAGAAAAGAGGAAAGACTATGGCACAGATTAAAAGTATGACCGGCTATGGCCGGAATGTGGAAACGAGAAACGGCCGTGAATTTACTGTGGAGCTTCGCTCCGTAAATAACCGCCATCTGGACTGCTCCATACGGCTGCCCCGCATCCTCACCTTTGCGGAGGAAGCAGTGAAGCAGGCAGTGAAGGCAACCGTCTCCCGGGGTAAGGTGGATGTGTTCATCACCCTACGCACCGAAGGCGGCGAGGAAGCCCAGGTCAGTTTGAATAAGACGGTCCTGGAAGGCTACCTGACAGCAATGCGGCAAATGGTAACCGAGTGCGGTGTGAAGGACGATATCAGCGTTTCCACTCTCTCCCGCCTGCCGGAGGTTTTCTCCGTGGAAAGACCCCAGGTGGATGAGGAGGAGCTGCTTGCAGATTTGATGGCAGTCGTAAACGGTGCCCTTGCCAATTATGACGCTATGCGCACCACGGAAGGACAGGCCCTGGATAACGACCTGCGGACCAGAGGGGCAACGATTTTGGAGCTTGTTTCCCAGGTGGAAGCAGGCAATGCCCAAACGGTTATTGACTACCGGACCAGACTGGAAAATAAGCTGCGGGAAGTGCTGGAAAACACTTCCATTGATGAAAGCAGAATCCTCACAGAAGCCGCAATTTTTGCCGACAAGGTGGCAGTGGACGAAGAAACGGTCCGCCTGCGCAGTCACCTGAAGCAAATGGATATGATGCTCACCGGTGGCGGGGCCATTGGCAGGCGGCTGGATTTCCTGCTGCAGGAAATGAACCGGGAAGCCAATACCATCGGCTCTAAGTGCACCGATGTGAAGCTGGCCCGCATTGTGGTCGATATTAAGGCAGAGCTGGAGAAAATCCGGGAACAGACACAGAACATCGAATAAGAGGCGCATATGAAACTATTGAACATTGGTTTTGGCAGTATGGTTGCCGCAGACAGGATCTTGTCTGTGCTGGAGCCGGAATCTGCGCCTATTAAGCGCGTGGTCCAGGAGGCCAAGGAGCGTGGAATGCTTATAGATGCATCCTATGGCAGAAAAACCCGGTCAGTGATCCTGATGGATACAGACCATGTGATTTTATCTGCATTGACGCCCCAGGAATTTGCAGACCGGCCGGAGGAGGGATAAAATGGGTAAAGGAAAACTGTTTGTGATTTCCGGCGCGTCCGGCGTAGGCAAAAGCACTGTACTCAGCGCAGTGATGGCCCAAAGAGAGGATCTGCTGTTTTCCGTATCCGCTACCACAAGGGCACCCCGTCCCGGTGAAAAGGAAGCGGTCAGCTATTACTTCGTATCCAAGCAGACCTTTCTGGATATGATCGAAAAAAATGCTTTTATTGAGTACGATGCCCATATGGAAAACTACTATGGTACGCCTGTAGATCAGCTGGAAGAGAAACTCAGCCGTGGCAATGTGATTTTGGACATTGAGCCAAACGGTGCGTTTCTTGTTCGCAAGGCCCGGCCTGATGCGGTGTTGATTTTCATCGCACCCCCCTCTCTGGAAACGCTGGAGCAGCGGCTCCGGGGCCGTGGAGATACGGATGAAGCCCAGATCAAAATCCGGCAGGACCGGGTGGCCTGGGAAATGGAGCAGAGCAAGCTTTACGACTATACCGTGGTCAACGACCGGGTTGAAGATTGCGCCCGGAACATCTTGAATATTATCGCCCAAGTGGCGGATTAAAAAAATGGAGGATTTTATTATGCTTTACCCCCCTGTTGCAGATTTGCTGAAAAATGTGGAGAGCCGTTACCTGCTCGTCAATGTGGTAGCTCAGCGGGCAAGACAAATTGCTGCTGAGGCAGAAGAATATCAGGAAGAACTGCCCGAAAAGCCTGTTACCCTGGCAATTTGGGAAGTGGCTGAGGGCAAGCTCTCTGCCGAACTGAAGGAAGAGTACAAGAAGTAAGAACAAAGAATAAAAGGAGAGGAGGGGCTTTATGATCGCAAAGGTTGCTGTGAGTGCGGCAAATTTTGCCATAGACAAGCCCTACTCTTACTTTGTGCCCCAGGGCGTATCTGTCTGTGGCGGTATGCGGGTGATCGTTCCCTTTGGCCGGGGTAACCGGCTGTGTGAGGGTGTGGTCCTTGGGGTAGAGCCCCACCGGGAGGAGAACCTCAAATCCATTGAAACAGTTTTGGATACGGAGCCGTTGGTAAATGAAACAATGCTTCGCCTGGCTGCTTTTATGCGGGAAAGATATTTCTGCACCTTCTATGAGGCTGTCCGGGCGATGCTTCCGGCTGGCTTGTGGTTCCAGGTGAAAGAAACCTACCGGCTGACAGAGGACCGGACCTGGCAGGAAAAACCTTTCCGAAATCCTGTGGCCCGAAAACTTTTGGAAGCCCTTTTGGATGCCGGCGGCAGCTGGGACGGCGCCTGCTTGCGGCAATTGGCCTCAGATGAAGCGTTTGAAAAGGCCATTGCCTATCTTCTGAAAAAGAAGTGGATCACCGGTGACCGGGACTTTGTTCGAAGGACCGGTGACAAAACAGAGCAGGTAGCGACCCTGGCTTCATCTGCAGAAGAGGCGATGGAATATGCTTCCAAGCGGCCCAAGAGCGCCATCCAGCAGAAAAATGTACTGGAGCTTTTGTGCAGTATCGGCAGCGCTTCCGTAAAGGAGATCTGCTACTTCACCGGCGCAAAGCCGGGCACACTGCGGCGCTTGGCAGAGCTGGGCTATGTGGAGCTGACAGAGAAGCCGGTACTTCGTTGCCGGGAAATCGTACCTGCTGAAATTGACCGGGATATGCGCCTGAATCAAGAGCAGACTGCGGCTTTTGACGGGTTATTCCGTCAATTGAATGCGGACAAGCCCGGAGCGGCCCTTCTTTACGGTGTGACCGGTTCCGGCAAGACTGCCGTTTATATTAGGCTTATCAAGTCCTGTTTGGAAATGGACAGGCAGGCAATTCTGCTGGTACCGGAGATAGCCTTGACCCCACAGCTTTTGGGATTGATGGCTGCCTGGTTTGGACCGCAGGTGGCTGTGCTTCACAGCAGCTTGCCTGCAACTGAGCGGTATGACCAGTGGAAACGGATCCGATCCGGTGAAGCAAAAGTGGTGGTTGGCACCCGTTCAGCGGTGTTTGCGCCCTGTAAAAACCTGGGCCTTGTGGTTTTGGATGAGGAACAGGAGCACTCTTATAAATCAGAAAATACGCCCCGATACAATGCCAGAGAAGTGGCTCTGTGGCGGGGAATCAAAGAAAAGGCATTGGTGGTATTAGGATCTGCCACCCCCAGTGTGGAGACCATGTACCACGCCAAGAATGGCGATTATGCCCTATATACGATGCAGCACCGCTATGGCGGCAGAAGCCTGCCTAAGGTGGAGATCGTGGATATGCGCCGGGAGCTGGAACAGGGAAACGACGCATCTTTGAGTTACACCCTGCAGGATGCTATTGGACAAGCCGGTGAAAAAGGGCAACAGAGCATTTTATTTCTTAACCGTCGTGGCAATAGCCGGGCTCTTGTGTGTGTGGATTGCCGGGAAAGTCCCGAATGTCCCAGGTGCGCGGCACGGCTGACCTATCACAGCGCCAATAACCGGCTGATGTGCCACTACTGCGGTCATTCCCAGCGTGTTGCGGAAAGATGCCCCACATGCGGCGGGCCGATGAAGCAGATCGGTACCGGCACCCAAAAGGTGGAGCAGGAGCTGCTGGCCTTGTTCCCTGATACAGAAGTGGCCCGAATGGACGCAGACACGGTCAATGCGGTGAATACCCACGAGGTTATTCTGAACCGCTTCCGGCAGGAGAACATTCCGGTGCTGGTTGGCACCCAAATGGTGGCTAAGGGGCTGGATATGCCCAATGTGACCCTTGTAGGTGTGCTGGATGGAGATCTGAGCCTATACAGTGACAGCTACCGGGCGGCGGAAACCACCTTCAATATGCTGACCCAGGTGGTTGGCAGGGCAGGCCGCGGTCAGCAGGAGGGCAAAGCTGTCATTCAGACCTATGCCCCGGAGCATAAGGTGATCAATCTGGCATCCCGGCAGGATTATGATGGCTTCTATGAAACGGAAATTGCTCTGCGCAAGCTACAGAATCTGCCTCCTTTTGGCGACATTGTTCACCTGACCCTTACCGGGCAGGATGAAGAACGGGTGCTTCATGGCAGTGCAAAACTTGCTGCATCTTTACAAAAATGTATGCAGGAATTGCCGTTTAACGAACGACCCTGGAGCCTTCTCGGCCCAGCGCCATGCCCAGTGCCGAAGATCAACTATCATTTCCGCTACCGGCTGACACTGCGGTGCAAGACAGATAAAAATCTGCGGGCATTGCTTGCCCACCTGCTTCGGCAGTTTGCCCAGGACCGGGATAACCGGGGCGTGAGTCTGTTTGCAGATATAAATGGCTATGATTAAGAGGAAAAAATATGGGACTTAGAAAAATACTTACAGATAAAGAGCCTGCCCTGCATAAGACCTGCAAGGCAGTGGAAACCTTTGACAAGAAACTTCACAAGCTGCTGGATGATATGGCGGAGACCCTGGTGGATTCCGGTGGCGTGGGCCTTGCAGCTCCCCAGGTAGGTATTCTGCGCCGGGTGGTGCTGGTGGATACCGGTGAGGAAATTTTGGAGCTGATCAACCCTACCCTGGTAGAAACGGATGGGGAGCAGGTAGGCCCGGAGGGCTGCCTTAGCGTGCCCGGGAAGTATGGCCTGGTAAAGCGGCCCTACTATGCAAAGGTCCGTGCCCAGGACAGAATGGGTAACTGGTACGAGGCAGAAGGGGAAGAACTGATCGCCCGCTGCTTCTGCCACGAATTGGACCATTTGGATGGCATTATCTACACAGAGATTATGGACAGATTCCTGACAGAAGAGGAACTGATGGCGGATTAAAGCCGCTTTACACAGGGAAATGGAGGAAAGTTTATGCGTGTGGTTTTTATGGGCACACCGGATATTGCGGCTACCTGCCTGAAAAGAATACTTGCTGATGGCTTCCAGGTGGTGGGCGTGTATACCCAGCCGGACCGCCCGAAAAACCGGGGTATGAAGCTGTTTCCTTCCCCTGTTAAGGAAGTGGCTTTAGAGCATAACTTGCCTGTTTTTCAGCCGGAAAACTTCCGGGAGGAAGAAACGGTGCACCAGCTTGCGGATTTGAAGCCGGATGTGGTGGCAGTGGTGGCCTATGGTCGGATCCTGCCCCAAAAGGTGCTGGATGTTGCACCCCTGGGCTTTATCAACATCCACGCAAGCCTGCTTCCTAAGTACAGAGGCTCTGCGCCTTATCAGTGGGCGGTCCTGGATGGCCTTCAGGAAACAGGTGTCAGTGCAATGTATCTCTGCCGGGAAATGGATGCCGGCGATGTGATCGATGTGGCAAAGACCCCCATCGATCCCAATGAAACCGCCGGTATGCTGTTGGATCGGCTGGCAGTACTGGGGGCGGAGCTATTAAGCAGCACCCTTTCCAAGGTGGAAAGGGGAGAAGCAAAGGGCACTCCTCAGGATGAGTCCCTGGTGAGCTATGCGCCGATGCTGGATAAATCTATGTGCCCCATTGACTTTACAAAAACCGCAAAGCAGGTGCATAACCAGGTGCGGGGCCTTCACCCCTGGCCTGTGGCAACAGCCTGTATTGGCGGCAGAAATATGAAGATCCACGAAACAGTGGTTGCAGAGGGCAAGGGAGAACCGGGGCAGATCCTGGGCCTCACCAAGACCGGTCTTCTGATCGCCTGTGGCGAAGGGGCGGTGGAGATCCGCTCCCTGCAGGCAGAGGGCGGCAAACGGATGGGCGCGGCAGACTATTTCCGCGGACATCCTCTGGAGGTTTAGGATGGGCGCAAGACAGACCGCTTTGCAGGTGCTGATCGCCTGCCGGAAGGAAGGGGCCTGGTCCAACAGCGTTCTCAAGACCTACCTGCAGCGAGATGGCCTGGACCGCCGGGAGGCGGCCCTTGCGACCCGGCTGTGCTACGGTGTTTTGCAGAACCGGCTGAAGCTGGACTTTTACCTTGCCCAGCTGCTGACCGGTAAAGTGAAGGACTTGCATCCTGTCATCCGGGATATTCTTCACCTGGGACTATACCAGCTGTACCTTTCCGATAAAATTCCTGCCAGTGCGGCGGTGAATGAATCGGTGGCCCTCGCAAAGAAAAACTGCAAAAAGCAGCCCTTTGCACCGGGACTTGTGAACGGCGTTCTCCGAAATGCAGTCAGAAGGGCAGATCAGCTGAAGCAACCCGAGAGTCTGCAGGATAAATATAGCCATCCTCAGGTACTTATCGACCTGCTGACCGCATCTTACGGCCCGGAACGGGTGGAAAGAATGCTGGAAGCCAATAACGGCGCACCCCAAACGGTGGTGCAGGTGAACACCTTGAAAACTACTCTGGAAGAGCTGAGGCAAATTCTATCCAATGAAGGCGTGGAAGCCAAGCCCCACGGATGGATGGAAAACTGCCTGGTGCTTTCTTCCACCGGCAACCTGGAAAGCCTGGAGAGCTTCCGGGAGGGGCTCTATTATGTGCAGGATCCGGCGGCAAAGCTCAGCGTTTTGTGTGCTATGATTCCTGCGAATGCCAATGTGCTGGACTGCTGCAGTGCCCCTGGCGGCAAAAGCTTTGCCGCAGCGATGGTGCTGAAGGGTACCGGTAAAATTTGGTCCTGTGATATCCACGACCATAAAATTCCCCTCATCCAAAAGGGAGCGCAAAGACTGGGTGTTTCCAATCTCACTGCCTGCCGACAGGAAGCAGAAGTGTTCTGTCCCCAATGGGAAGGAAAAATGGATGTGGTAATTGCCGATGTGCCTTGCTCCGGCTACGGTATTATCCGCAAGAAGCCGGATATCCGCTATAAAGCCCCCGGGGAAATGGAGTCCCTTCCTGTCCTGCAGAGCGCGATCCTGCAGAACCAGTCCCGATATGTAAAGCCCGGCGGCACACTGCTGTATTCCACCTGCACACTGCTTCCCCGGGAGAATGAGGATGTTGTAAAAGCCTTCTTGCGGCAAAATCCCGACTTTTATCTGGAAAAGCTGGAGCTTCCTGACATTTTTCCGGAAAATACCACCGGTATGCTGACACTGCTTACCGGGGAATACGATACGGACGGCTTCTTTATCAGCCGTTTGAGGAGAAAAGAATGAAAGAACATTTACGGTCCATGACCCTGGAGGAGATCTCCCTGGTGCTCAAAGAACTGAATCAGCCTGCCTTCCGTGCAAAGCAGGTGTTCACCTGGCTGCATAAGGGTGTAATGTCCTGCGGAGAAATGACCAACCTGCCCCAAAGCCTGCGCACAGCCCTGGATGAAAAATATCCGCTTTTGCCTCCCAAGGTGGTGCGCAAGCAGGAGTCCCAAAAGGACGGCACAATGAAATATCTTTGGATGCTTTCCGATGGGAACTGTGTGGAAACGGTGCTGATGCGCTACCACTATGGCAACACGGTCTGCATTTCCACGGAAGTGGGCTGTGCTATGGGCTGTGCGTTTTGCGCATCTACTTTAGGCGGCCTTGTCCGTCGCCTTGAGCCCCGGGAAATGCTGGAGCAGGTGCTGTTTACCCAGATAGATTCCGGCTTGCCCATTTCTCATATTGTGCTAATGGGCATCGGTGAACCTTTAGACAATCTTCCCAATGTGCTTCGCTTTTTGCAGCTTGTAAACAGCGAGCTGGGAATGAATATTTCCATGCGCCATATCAGCCTGTCCACCTGCGGCTTAGTGCCGAAGATCGATAAGCTGGCGGAGGAGAAGCTGCAGCTGACCCTGTCTGTGTCACTTCACGCCCCAAACGATGCTGTGCGCAACACCATTATGCCGGTGAATAAGGCCTACCCTGTGGATGAATTGTTGGCAGCCTGCCGGCGGTACTATCAGAAAACCGGTCGCCGGATCTCCTTTGAATACGCAATGATTGATGGCGTGAACGATACCACGGAGGCAGCAAAAGAACTTATTGTTAAATTAAAGGGCATGGGTGCCCATATGAATCTGATCCCCCTCAATCATGTGGAGGAAAGTCCTCTCAAGCCCAGCAGCAAGCAGGCCATCAACCACTTCCAGAAGCTGTTGGAGGATGCGGGCATTCCTGCCACCGTGCGGCGAAGCTTAGGCGGAGACATTGATGCCTCCTGCGGACAGCTTCGCAGAAAATACACCCAATCCCAGGGAAAGGAGTAAGCAGTATGCAATACTGGTATTTAACCGATATGGGCTGCGTCCGCAGCACCAATCAGGATATTTGTGCCATAGAACAACTGGATAAAAACACCCTTCTGTGCGTGGTTTGTGACGGAATGGGCGGCGCTAAGTCCGGCAATGTTGCCAGTACCTTAGCTTGCGATATGTTCTGCCAGGAAGTAAAGGACGGCTGGAATGGGGATATGGATAGTGAGAAGTTTCGCTCAGTCCTTCACAGTGCGGTAAAAACCGCTAATTTCACCGTTTACGACCAGGCCCAGCAGTTCCCGGAGTTTTCCGGAATGGGTACTACCCTGGTGGCGGCAGTGATCCAGCCGAAAAAGTGTGTGGTGGTAAATATTGGTGACAGTCGGACTTACCGGATCAGTCCTGACGGCATTGATCAAATTACGCAGGACCATTCCCTGGTACAAATGATGGTGGACAGGGGAGAGATCACCCCGGAGCAGGCAAAGGTAAACCCCAGCAAGAACCTGATCACCCGGGCTGTGGGCACAGAGCCTTCCGTTATTTGCGATATTTTTCCCCAAAAGCTGGAAAAAGGGGACTATCTGCTTCTTTGCAGCGACGGTCTTACAAATCTTTTGGATGACCAGGAGATCCTCTTCGAGGTGGTCCACGGACAGCAGCCTGATGACTGCTGTGTGCGGCTTTTGGAAATTGCCAAAAAGCGTGGCGCCCCGGACAATGTGACCTGTATTCTGGTCAGCGTGTAAAGGAGAAGCATATGGATAAATACATAGGCCGTTTGCTGGATAACCGTTACGAGATCTTGGAAGTCATTGGCTCCGGCGGCATGGCGGTTGTTTATAAAGCCCGTTGCCATCGGTTAAACCGGTTGGTGGCTATCAAGGTCTTGAAAGACGATTTTCTGAATGATAAAGAATTTCGGGACCGTTTTCACGGAGAGAGCCAGGCTGTTGCGATGCTCAGCCATCCCAATATCGTGGCTGTCTACGAT
The DNA here is from genome assembly GCA_045542575.1 of Faecousia sp. Lineage (GTDB taxonomy): Bacteria > Bacillota > Clostridia > Oscillospirales > Oscillospiraceae > Faecousia. The sequence goes on along the minus strand of JAZQLG010000094.1, from coordinate 2,293 downwards.
GTGTCAACCTCCCTTTCCGGGGATGTAGACTACATTGTAATGGAACTTATTGAAGGCATTACTCTGAAGCAATATATGGAAAAGAAGGGTGTGCTGAACTGGAAAGAAACACTGCACTTTGCAATTCAAATTGCAAAGGCCCTGGAACACGCCCACAGCCGTGGCGTCGTTCACCGGGATATTAAGCCCCATAATGTGATGGTGCTGAAAAACGGTGCTGTAAAGGTTGCTGACTTTGGTATTGCCCGGATGATGTCTGAAGGAAATACCCTCACCAAAGAGGCACTGGGTTCTGTCCACTATATTTCCCCCGAGCAGGCCAAGGGCGGCCGGGTGGATAGTCGCTCCGATATTTATTCTTTGGGCGTTGTGATGTATGAAATGATGGCAGGCCGTCCTCCTTATGAGGGGGAATCTGCTGTGGGCGTTGCCATTCAGCATATTAACGGCGGTGCGGTGGCACCCTCTACCCTGAATCCGTCCATCCCCCGGGGCATAGAGCAGATCATTCTTCGGGCTATGGCCCACGAAATAGAAAATCGTTATGTTTCTGCCACCCAGATGCTGACAGATATGGATGAGTTCCGGAAAGACCCGGAAATCCTGTTCCATTACAGCACTCCGGCAGTGGATGAGGCAATGAAACTCCGCAAACCGGCCCTTGTGCTGGATCCCATGCCTCGCAGACAGGAGCGGACACCCAAGACATCGGCAAAGCCTGCTGCACCTGCTAAGCCCCGACCCATCCGCCAGGCAGAAAGCAAGCCCCAGGGGACAACGGGTAAAAAACCCGGGCGCACCTCTCCTGTGGCCATTGCTGCGATCGTTATGTGCGGCCTGGTGATCATTGCCCTTTTGGGTGCGCTTATTTGGACAGTGGTGAAGAATGCAGGCTCCGGATTCCAGCGGATGGTGGATGTGCCCACGCTGAAAGGCAAATACTACGACCAGCTGCCTAAGTATGAGGACGTGGAAATCGTCATTGGGGAATATGTTTTCCATGAAACCTATGAAGAGGGCAAGATCGTTTCTCAGGATGTGACTGCCGGCTCCAAGGTAAATGTGGGAACAGTGATCACGGTCAATATCAGTAAGGGCCAGGAAGTGATCGTGGAAAAATACGCAATGCCGGATCTGGTATCCAAACGGAAGAGCTATGCTGAAGAGCAAATGAAGGACCTGAAGGAAAAGCTGAACCTGGAAATCACCTTTGTGGAAATTGCCAGCGAAGAGGAACAAAAAGGTTTGGTTTTGGCAAGTACGCCGATTGCAGGTACAGAATTGAAAGAAGGGGACAAGGTCGTTTTCAGTGTAGGAAACGGCATTCCCGAACCGGAAGAAGTGATGATGCCCGGACTTGTGGGCTACAGCCGGGACGAAGCAATTTATGAGCTGAGCAAGGTCGGCTTTCCGCAGCCCACGATCACCGTGGTAGAGAGTCCCGAAGAGGAAGGTACGGTGGTCTGGCAGTCTGTAAACGCAGGTACAGCGGTGCGTAACGATACAGTCATTGAGCTGGAGGTAGCCGGCCAGCCGGACCAGGGAACCGATGGCCCGGTATCTGTGGCGATGCCCCTTCTTATTGGAAAAGATCTGGAAGCAGCAAAGGAGATTTTGACGGGAAAGGGATTCCCGGAACCGATCATCAACGAAGTGTACAACACTCGTCCTGAGGGTACCGTGGTGGGCCAAAATCCCAGCGCCAATGGCTTGGTATCCACGGAAACAGTGGTGGTGCTGGAAGTATCTAAAGGTCCCAAGCCTGTAGAAACACCGGAACCTACGCCGGAACCTTCTCCTGAACCCAGTACCACACCTGATGAAAATCAGGATGTGATCGATCCTGTTTGACCAGAGGGAATTGAATGACAAAAAAGGAACAAGGGCGGATCGTTCGCTCTTTAAGCGGCTTTTACGATGTGCAAACTTCCTCCGGCGTTGTTACCTGCCGGGGAAGGGGTGTTTTGCGGAAAGGCAACCAGACACCACTTACCGGTGATTTGGTGGAGATTTCCGTAGAGCAGGGGAAGGGAATGGTGGAAAAGATCCTTCCTCGAAAAAACCGGTTTATTCGGCCGGCAGTGGCCAATATGGATGCACTGGTGGTTTTCGCTGCCAATGTGAATCCTGTAACAGAGCCTTACCTTATCGATCGGGTAGCAGCCATTGCCGGTGACCAGGATGTGGAAGTTTATCTTTGCCTGAATAAATGCGACCTGGACCCTGCCATTGATCTGGAGCGGATTTATAAGAATGCGGGCTTCTCTGTGATACGGGCCAGTGCCCAAACAGG
>JAZQLG010000093.1:0-3513 GCA_045542575.1 Faecousia sp. | reverse complement strand
CTGAGCCATCCAGTCCATGGTGGCAGAGCCGTCATGGGTCTCACCGATCTTGTAGTTCTTACCGGTGTAGAACAGGATACGCTCGGAAGTGGTGGTCTTACCGGCATCGATGTGAGCCATGATGCCAAAGTTTCTGGTATTTTCCAGGGAATACTCTCTAGCCATAAAGAAACTCCTTTATTACCAGCGGAAATGAGCGAATGCCTTGTTGGCATCGGCCATCTTGTGGGTATCTTCACGCTTCTTCACAGCTGCGCCGGTGTTGTTGGCGGCATCCATGATCTCAGCGGCCAGACGCTCCTTCATAGTGTTTTCACTGCGGTTGCGGCTGTAGGTGGTGAGCCAGCGCAGACCCAGGGTCTGACGGCGCTCGGGACGAACTTCGATGGGCACCTGGTAGGTGGAGCCACCAACCCGGCGAGCCTTCAGCTCAACGGCGGGCATAATGTTTTCCATAGCCTGCTGGAATACTTCCAGGCCATTCTTTCCGGTCTTGTTCTCAACGATCTCGAAAGCGCCGTAAACGACCTTCTGGGCTACGCCCTTCTTGCCGTCCAGCATAATGCTGTTAACCAGCTTGGTGATCAGAACAGAGTTGTACTGAGGATCCGGAAGAACCTCTCTTTTGGGAACGTTACCTCTTCTGGGCACTTTTCTTCCCTCCTTCATAATAAAATGATTTCATCGGTACTCGAAAGTGAATCTTTCGTTGTGCCTGGCCAGAGGTTATATATAAAACCTCGGCAAGGCCTTGCCTTGCGAACGGGCATAGAGTCATTAAAAAAGGTTCAGGCAGGAAGAAGATTACTTCTTGGCAGCCTTGGGGCGCTTTGCGCCGTACTTGGAGCGGGACTGCATCCGGCCCTGCACGCCCTGGGTATCCAGAGTGCCGCGGATGATGTGGTAACGCACACCGGGAAGGTCCTTAACACGACCGCCACGGATCATAACCACAGAGTGCTCCTGCAGATTGTGGCCAACACCAGGGATATAAGCGGAAACTTCCATTCCGTTGGTCAGACGCACACGGGCGATCTTACGCAGAGCGGAGTTAGGCTTCTTGGGGCTGATGGTACGGACAGCGGTACATACGCCACGCTTCTGGGGGGAAGGCAAAGTGGTAGCCTTGTTTTCCAGAGTGTTCAGACCTCTCTGCAGAGCAGGGGCGGTGGACTTGTAGGTAACCTGCTTACGGCCATTTCTGACAAGTTGGTTAAAAGTAGGCATCAATTTTCTCCTTTCTTTCGTTCTCGCATATAGCGGCATATTCTACGGCAAAAGCCGGTAGAAACAACTTAGATCGCGGCAGCTGCCGCAGCGCCCACATCAATTTTGCAGGCGCGCCCAAGATCTTTCATGGAATGGACCCAAGTAAAGGGCACTCTCAGTTCCAGACACATACGGGCGATAGGTTCAGTGATGGCAGGGTCTGCATCCTTGGCAAGATAGACCTTTTGGGCCTGCCCGGCAAGCAAAGCTTTACGAAGCTGCTTGGCTCCGACCACCATGCGATAGCCGGCAATTTCCTGCTGGATCTGCTCCTGGGCCATACGAATGTCATTATGTGTATCCATACAGTTTCCTATTATAATCACTTTTCAAGAAAAGTCAACAAAAATAACGAAAAAATCCTTGCAGCAGCAGAACTTTTTTCATTTTCAAAGAAGAAAGCAGGCAGCAATTTGCCACCTGCTTCTATTTTCATTTTTGGCTCTTTCCTATTCCTCTCCTACGCCGAAAGCTTTTATGAATTCCGTGAAAAAGTCTTCGTCGCCAACAAGGTAATTGCCGGCACCTATTTCATTAAAAGCTATAATCGCGGAAGATACGGAAATGGTTTTGGATGTGCCGTCTTCAAACCCAAGAATAAGGAGTACCGGTTTTTCCTCCGCCGGCAGATAATCGCCTGCGGGTGCCAAGGAAACATTCTGAAGAAGCTCTACGATCGTCTCCATTTCTTCCCCGGAAACAGGGCCGGTCAGCCCCATCAGGCTCACCTGATTCAATCCTTCAAACAGCTCATCGGTGAATACATCGTTTTTTACAGCAGTTTCTTCCTTCTTTTCCGTGCAGCCCAGCACAGAAAGGGCCAAAATAAGGGCCAAAATTACAAGCAAAGCTTTCTTCACAGCAAACATCCTTCCTTCATAAGTTAACACTTTTTTTCTTTTACTATACCATTCTCCCCTACCTCTGTCAACAAAAAGGTCACTGCCTACCCGCCAGTGGGCTTTTGCAAATTAGTTTTCTTCGGCTGCGGAAGCGTGGGCTTCGGGGGTAGCACCGGGCTTGAAGTCCCGGTATGCCATCAGGCCGGAGCCGGCAGGAATCAGCTTGCCGATAATAACATTTTCCTTCAAGCCAACCAGACGGTCTACCTTGCCCTTAATGGCGGCATCGGTCAGAACCTTGGTGGTTTCCTGGAAGGAAGCGGCAGACAGGAAGGAATCCGTTGCCAAAGATGCTTTGGTGATACCCATCAGCATAGCGGAGGCCTCCGGCAGACGCAGATCCGTTTCACCTGCATCGATCCGGGCCTGCACTTCGGCCTTGGCATCCTCAAATACGAAGGAATCCACAACGGTGCCGGTGAGCAGGGAGCTGTCGCCGGGCTCATCAATGCGGACCTTGCGCATCATCTGGCGAATGATAACTTCAATGTGCTTGTCGTTGATTTCTACGCCCTGCTGGCGGTACACAGCCTGTACGGACTGCACCAGGTAGTCCTGAACAGCTTCCACACCGGAAATGCGCAGAACATCCTGGGGATACAGCGCACCGTCGGTAATGGGTTCGCCCTTCATAATGCTCTTGCCGTTGGTAACCTTCAGACCCACAGAATAGGGCACCTGATAATTCTTCACTTCCCCATCCTCTGCAGTCACAGTGATGTTCCGCATTGCGGTGCGGTGGGTATCGTCAATGGAAACGATACCGGAAATTTCGGAAATCTGGGCCATCTTCTTGGGACGACGGGATTCAAACAGTTCTTCAACTCTGGGAAGACCCTGGGTAATATCGTCACCTGCAACACCGCCGGAGTGGAAGGTACGCATGGTCAGCTGGGTACCGGGTTCACCGATGGACTGAGCAGCGATAATACCGACTGCTTCGCCCAGGTCCACTTCCTTGGAGGTGGCCAGGTTCATACCGTAGCAGCGGGCGCAAACGCCGTTGCGGGCGCGGCAACCCAGAATGGTACGGCTATAGATCTTCTCAATGCCGTGCTTTTCGAACTTCTCTGCATCCTCGGGCATCATCATGACGTCCTTGGGATGGAGCAGCTCGCCGGTTACAGGATGCAGTACATCGTTTACAGGGAAACGACCGCGGATACGGTTGCCGAAGGTATCGATCACATCGCCGTTCTGCATCACAGCACCGACCCAAATACCGTTCTTGGTGCCGCATTCATGCGCACGGATGATCACATCCTGAGAAACGTCGACCATACGACGGGTCAGGTAACCGGAGTCAGCGGTACGCAGAGCGGTATCGGTCATACCCTTACGG
>JAZQLG010000092.1:0-30557 GCA_045542575.1 Faecousia sp. | reverse complement strand
ATGTTAACTACTTAACATACCTTCCCTAAAGTCGCCTCCGCACCAAAGCCTTCTGTCCAACTATACGCGTCAGCGTATATCATCCGTTTGAAAAACGGATAGCATTTAATGATATATCTTTGATATGATATAGGGCTTTCGCCCTGTGATATATTTGCGCCCGCAAATATGATATATCCGCTCCGCAGATATGCTACGCCGGGGCGAACTGCGTTCGCCCGCCAGCGGAATCCACAATCCCACTCCACATCCCCCGTAGTGTATGTTAAGTAGTTAACATACCTTCTCCAAAGTCTCCTCCGCATCAAAAAGCCTCCCTTGTGTAAAGGGGGCTGTCTGCGGAGCAGACTGGGGGATTGCCAATCCCTCCAGATTCGCTACCCTCACCCACCTCCCTTTACACAAGGGAGGCTATTCCGTCGGCAAGAGTTACTCAATTAACATAGAAGCCGAAAAACTCTACTTTTATTGTAGGCGAAAACCGAGATTTGGGAAGGATGCAGAGAATTTTGGATATTATGCAGTCTCACATTCTGTTACGCAAATCACAAACTGAGATATTGCTTGTGCAATGATTTTTGTATATTGTATATATTGTAGCTACACAAAAAAATCTTTGGAGGTATTTATATGCATTTTGATTTTGGTGAAAATATAAAGAATCTTAGAAAACAAAAAAACCTCACGCAAGAACAGGTCGCAGAACTGTTGGATGTTTCAAAACAATCAGTAAGTAGATGGGAAAACAATGCCACCTATCCAGACATCACTTTTTTGCCTATCCTTGCCTCCTTCTACGATGTTACTGTCGATTTTTTGCTGGGTGCAGATTACGAAACCAACAAATCCATCATAGATGGATATAACGAAAGCCGACAGGAAGCACACCATCAAGGCAATATCGCTGATGCCTACAGTTTATCGCAAAAAATTTATGCTTCCTTTCCAAACAACAAATCCGTTATAAACAATATGATGGTTGATTCTTATCTCATGGGATTCCACAATGTAGACAACAAGAAAGAATATTATCTCGAATTGTCCATTTCTATTTCGGAACGTTTTTTGAAGATGACGGATGATTTGGAGGAGCAGTGTCGCTGCATAAAAAACATTTCCGTATGCCACAAGCTGTTAGGAAACCAAGAGCGAGCAATTGATTGGATGAAAAAACTACCAAGTATTTGGTCTGGTATTGAAACAGTTTCTTTGGCCGTTTTAGAGGGCAAAGACAAAACAGATTCCATTCAATGCAGTTTGGATGCGGTTTTGCATTTGTTGCATCGTCTGATATTTGTTTATGCCACAGAGAGCGGATTGTCAAAGCAAGACCGCATAAAAGCATTAGAAAAGCTGCCTCACATTTTTGAAATCATTCTTGAGGATAGCGATTATGGACTCTATCATGTTTTTCTTACCCGCGTGTTTGTGGAGTTAGCAAAGCTAAGTGCTGAAAACCAAGAGCAATCTGTTATTTATGCAAAAAAAGCGGTTGAGCACGCCAAGCAATATGACCATTTGCACGCCAAGGAGCATACTTCCTTACTCTTTAGGGGACAAAGCATTTCTCCTAAGGACCATACAAAAGCTAATAGCCAAACACAAATAGAACGAGTTGCAGCACAGCTTCCGAGTGAAATTTATGAAGTTGCCTTAAAATGACCCTATAAAAAGCAGCCGCCTCTATCACAGAGGCGGCTTTTCTTGCTTTTCTTTTGTTTTTATACTATACTATTGATAGAATCGCAAAAAGGAGAGGGTATGATGGCTACTATGGATCACCGGGAATATGAGAAAGAGGCAAAGGAAATATGGGGCAAAACAGAGGCCCTCCTGTGTGAACGCTTTGGAAAGGACAGCATCATTGCCTTGGCAACCACCGCAGAGGGCGTACCCTTTGTGCGCAATGTGGATGCTTTCTACCGGAACGGGGCTTTTTATGTACTTACCCACGGTCTGTCAAACAAAATGCAGCAGATCGCCCTGAATCCTGCCGTTGCCATTGCCGGGCAGTGGTTCACCGCCCAGGGAAAAGGCATCAATTTAGGATACTTTGGCAAAGAGGAAAATAAGGAAATTGCCGAAACAATGCGGGAAGTATTCTCCGCTTGGATCGATAACGGACACAATGACTTTGAGGATGAAAACACCTGCATTCTGAAAATCGAGCTTACCCACGGCTTGCTCTATTCTCAGGGTTGTTGCTATGACATTGATTTTACCATACTTTAAATGCAGCGAGGTGTGTATTTTATGGAAGAAACGGTAGGCACGGTCATTTCCGTGGCAAAACAGTGGTGGCTGAAGGTAAACACCAAGCCCATCAGAAAGCACATGCTGGACGGTGCGACCTTCCCCCACATCATCAAAGTGCAATATGAAGCAGGCGGCAGCACCTACACCAAGCGCAAATGGATCGGCGCAGGCCGTCCTGTTCCCTCTGTGGGAAGCACACTGACCGTCTGCTATTGCAAGGACAACCCCAAAAAAGCAAAGATTCCTGAGGTATGAATATGAAATTTGATATAAAGGATCTGCACTGGACACGCAAGCCCGCAAATTACACCATCTCGGCGGATCAGATCGAGATCGTCACTGCGCCCCACACCGATCTGTGGCAGCGGACCTATTACCATTTCCGCAACGATAACGCCCCGGTTTTGCAGATGGAAACGGAAGAAAAATTCTTCTCCTTTACGGTAAAGACCGCCTTCCACAGCAAGCACCGCTTCGACCAGTGCGGCATTGTGATGTATCTGGACAGCGAAAACTGGCTCAAAGGCTCTATTGAGTACGAAAATGAGCGGTTTCAGCACTTGGGAAGCGTTGTCACCAACAATGGCTACTCCGATTGGGCCACTACGGAGATCGATGCCGGCATAAAGTCTATGTGGTATCGGTTCAGCCGCCGGGAAGACGACTACTGCATCGAATGCTCCGAAGACGGCGTTACTTTCAAGCAGATGCGGGTCTGCCATATGTGGAACGGCGGCGGCAAGATCCGCTTTGGCATTTACGCCTGCAGCCCGGAGGATTCTTCCTTCAAGGCCACCTTTACCAATATGGAACTGACCGATTGCAAATGGCTTGCCCACGACGGACAAGCCCCGGATAAACTATAATAAGGACGGTGCAAAACGATGTACACCTTTCTCACATTAAGGCAGTGCCCCGAAATGAAACAGCCTGCTGCCAACTGGTTTCACAGCAAATGGGGCGTTCCCGAGGAGGCCTATCTGGAATGTATGGATGCCTACTTGCAGGAAGAAACCGAACTGGGCTGGTATCTGTGTTTGCAAGACGGCCAAATCGCAGGGGGCTTAGGCGTCATTGAAAACGATTTCCACAACCGCAGGGATCTGACCCCCAACGTCTGCGCCGTATATACAGAGCAGGCCCACCGCTGTCAGGGCATTGCCGGAAAACTACTGGATCTGGCGGTGAAAGATCTGCGCACCAAGGGCATCAGCCCTGTTTATCTGCTGACCGACCACACCGGCTTTTATGAACGCTACGGCTGGGATTTTTTTGAAATGGTGCAAGGTGACGGTGAGCCTGAGCCTGCCAGAATGTATATCCACAAGTGAGGATCCGCTATGAATACCTACAAGATTACCGAGAAAGACCGGCAGCTGATCGCCGCCGGATTGGATGTGCTGGAAAAGAATTTTGATGACGGCATTTATCACCACACCGTAGGCTGCGCCCTTCTGTGCAAAAACGGCAAGGTATACACCGGTGTCAATTGCGATGGTATCCACGGCTCTTGCGCTGAGTACATCACAATGGGCATTGCCGTTTCTGCCGGGGAGCGGGAATTTGCCACCATTGTTGCCACCCACGAAAAAGCCCCCAACGGGGTGGTTTCCCCCTGCGGAAACTGCCGGCAGATGCTTTTTGAATACTGCCCGGATATTAAGGTCATTGTCAATGACGAACAGGGCAATCTGATCAAAGTGTCTGCCCGGGATCTTCTGCCCTACCCGTGGCAGCCAGTCAACTGTGAATAAAGAAGCCGCTTAACGGAGGAACTTCGTAAAGAAGTTGTCTCCGTTTTTTATATAACGAAAAAAATGACACTTTCAGTTAGAGAAAGTGTCATAGTGGGTTACATACTTTGAGAAAGGTAAATACTTGCCGAAAATAAAGAATTTCTTGTTCGGCAGGTAAAGTGATATTGCAAACTAAAAGTTTGCAGTGATATTTGACCTACAGTCAAGTTATATGAAAGCCTTGCGGCTCTCGTTATATTATATTCGCCCATAAACTGTTCGAAGGACAATATAACTTGGCGAAAGCCAAATATAACTGCGAAGCAATACAACTCGCCGTCAGGCGAATATAACTGTGGCACCTTCCTTGCGGAGGGTGCCACAAGAGGCGGCTGTTTTTTATTTTTTCAGTGCCTTCCGCAGGACCGGAACAATGAGTAAGGCGATTGCTCCACCGATAAGGGCGGTAAATAGCTGGGGCCAGGAGAAGGTTGCCGGCAGCATCTGCAGCATAGGGGGCTTTAAGGTGCCTGCTTCCAAAAGGGCTTTGGAAAATACGCCGCAGATCAGCCACACCACAATGGCATAAAGAGCAGCAAACTTGGCAAAGGCAGCGACTACCCAGGCAATTGCCTGACGGAGGATGTTGCGGCTATTCTTGCCTGCCAGCAAACAAAGAAGCACCACATACACGGCATTTCCCACCATAATGGCAGGAACGGTAAGAATTTGGGGGGCGATACCCAATAAATACGCCAGCACCGGGGAAATGACCGCCACCGTGATACCGCTGTAAAGGCCCGCCACCAACACCGTAATTGCCAGCACCGCGTTGACGCAGGAGCCGGTGACAAACTGCCCTAAGGGCTTGGTAATGGCCTGCAAGGATACCAGCAGTGCCAGCATAACTGCCGTTTCCGTGATCCAACGAATTTTCTTGTTCATACGCTTTCTCCTAAGTTTTTTCTTCTGACAGTATACTGCAAATAAGAAAGAATTGCAAGAAAAACGGCCTGTTGCATTACTGGGAAAAATCGGATATACTGTAGGTTAAGAGGAGGGATTCAGATGGCATATGTCATTTCCAAGGATACCCATTTGCACCGGTCCTATAAAATCCAAAGAGCGCTTTTTTGGTGGACCTTTGGCCTGGGCCTTTTCGTGTTTGCTTTTTGGCTGTTGATCATTTTCGGTATTCAAAGGCCCGATGTGGGCGTTTTGCTGGCTTTGCCGGTGATCTCCTTCTGCTTTCTGTTCTTTGCCAAGACCCGGTACGACCAGCTTTCCATTTTGGCTGCCGGCATCCGTGGTGAAAAGCTGACCCTGGATGCTCTGAATGAACTGGACTGCGAGCACTGGATCGTCACCGATAAGACAATTACCTATAAGGGCCAATCCTCGGAGCTGGACTTTGTGGTGATCGGTCCCACCGGCGTTTGCATTGTGGAATGTAAGCATATGAAGGGCAGGATTTTGGCAGACCCGGAAGAAAAATACTGGAAGCGGGTAAAGGTAAGCCACAGCGGTGTGGAGCGGGAAAAGAATTTCTACAGCCCTGTAAAGCAGGTAAGCACTCACCTGTACCGGCTGAAAAAGATTCTGCAGGAGGAAGGCATTTCCGTTCATCTGGACAGTGCCGTATTCTTCCCGGATCCGGACTGTCAGGTTAAATTCACCCAAAAGCCGGAGGAAACCCCGGTGTTTTGGGGTGAAAAGGGCAAGGAGCTGCTTCTATCCTATATCCGTAAGCCCCGCAATCCCCTGACCCCCCAGGAAGTACTGAAAATCACAGAAATTCTCCATAAACAATAAAAAGGACTGTTGCAAAACTTTTGTTTTGCAACAGTCTCATTTTTATGCAATCGGTCGTTTGGGAAGCCGAAGATTGATATCCACATCGCCCTCAATGCCCGGCACGGAGCCATCCTCCGTATACTGCCAGTATTCCACCTCATAGGGGTAGTTCATAGGGGCATCGTACATAGCAAGCCAAAATGGATAGATGGTCAGCTCCTCCAGATACATCCGGTACTTTGCCTGGCTGGGATTGAAATAGACCATTGCCTGAAAGCCTGCATCCTCTACCGCGTCGCAGAAGGCCAGTGCGCAGTCCGTAAGGGTCCGGGCATTTACATTGGCTGTGCGGGCAGAACTGCTTATGTACTCCCAGTCAAAGACCACCGGCAGCTCCAGCTGCCAGCCCTCCATCAGAGAAAGGGCAAACCGGGCTTCCTCCAGGGCCTCCGTTACGGAAACCGCCTGGGAAAAGAAGTAAACGCCCACTTCCAGACCTGCCGCCTTTGCCCCTTCATAGTACTGCTGGGCCTTGCTGTCGGCATAGAGCCTGCCTTCCTGCCCCCAGCCTCTGCCGCCAATGCGGATAATGGCAAATTCCACCCCGGCACTTTTCACCTTTTCCCAGTCAATAACGCCGTGGAATTCGGAAACATCCACACCCATAGCGCTTGGCCCGGTCACGCAGGTCAGGTAGCCGTCTACCTCCCGGAAATCCTCCGGCCCATAGGGATTTGGCTCCGGGGGCGCAAAGGTGGGCGCCGGTGGCTCTGTGGGAGCAGGTGCCGCCTTCTCCACCGGTCGGAAAACCACCGCAAGCAGGATGCCTATGGCAAGTATAACCGCCCCCAAAGCGATCAGCAAGATCTTCAGTTGCAGGCTTTCGGCTTTATCGGTTTTCTCCATAGGTCCCTCCCGAATTTTTCTTTCCCAACTATACCACAAAAAACCTTACAAAACAAGAAGAATGTATTTCCTTTTTTGTATATAGCAGTTGCAATCTGTGTGTTTATTATGTTATAATTTGAAAAGTGTGTGAAAAAAGGAAAGGAGAGAGAAAAATGATATTCGGTAAGCATATCAACCGGTATTATCTGCGCTTTGCCCCGGCCTTTTTGCTGGGTCTTGTGGCCCTGATCGCTGTGGACTATTTCCAGATGCTGATCCCCAATCTGTATCAGATGGTCATCAACGGCATCAACGAAGGCTATGTTATCAAAGACGGCGTGCAGTATGCCTTTGATATGAATTTTCTCTTGGATGAAATTTGTATGCCCCTGGTGTGGATCATCCTGTGCCTGGTCTTTGGCCGATTCCTGTGGCGCGTTTGCTTTATGGGCGCTGCCATCCGTATGGAAGCGGACCTGCGCAACCGGATGTTTGACCACTGCAAGGACCTGAGCCGGGAATACTATCAGGTAAACAAGGTGGGCAACCTGATGAGCCTTTACACCAACGACCTGGACACCATCCAGGAGTGTTACGGCTGGGGCATTATGGAATGCTGTGATGCCGCCTTCTTGGGCGGTCTGGCGATCCTCAAAATGTGGAATATGAATCCGATGCTCACCTGCTTTGCTATGATCCCTATGGCCCTTCTGCTGGGCTCCAGTATCATCGTGGGCAATTATATGTCTGCCAAATGGGAAAAGCGGCAGGAGGCCTTCTCCAATCTTTCCGACTTTGCCCAGGAGAGCTTCTCCGGCATTGCCGTTATCAAAGCCTTCGTCAAAGAGGGTAAGGAGCTTTGGTCCTTTAAGAAGCTGAGCAAGGAAAACGAAAAGGCCAACATCGACTTTACCCGCTCCTCCGTTCTGTTCCGTATCTTAGTCACCTTCTTTGTGGAAAGTGTGATCTGCGTGGTGCTGGGCTACGGCGGCTACTTGGTTTGGGCCGATGTGTTCAACGCCGGTCAGCTGATGGAGTTCATCGGCTACTTCAACGCCATCATTTGGCCCATTATGGCAATCTCCGACCTGATCGATATGACCAGCCGGGGCCGGGCCTCCCTGAAGCGGGTCAGCGAGCTGCTGGATGCCAAGCAGGATGTGGTAGACAGAGAAGGGGTCAAGGACCTGGAGGACATCAAAGGTGACATCGAATTCAGAAATCTCACCTTCCGCTACCCCGATGGGGAAATCGATGCTTTGGAAAATGTCAGCTTTACCATTCAGGCCGGCGAAAATGTAGGCCTTGTGGGCAAGACCGGCTCCGGTAAGACCACCCTGGTAGACCTGATCCTTCGTACATACAATGTGCCCGACGGCACCGTGTTTGTGGACGGTGTGGATGTCAACGATGTTACCATCCGTTCTGTCCGGGCAGGCTGTGCCTATGTGCCTCAGGATAACTTCCTGTTCTCCGATACCATCACCAACAACATCGGCTTTGCTCTGGACGAAAAGAAGCAGTCCAGCGTGGTGCAGGCCGCTGTGATGGCAGATGTGGACGGCAACATCCGGGAGTTCACCCAGGGCTACGAAACCGTTTTGGGCGAGCGGGGCGTTACCGTTTCCGGCGGTCAGAAGCAGCGCATCTCCATCGCCCGGGCGTTGCTCAAGGATGCTCCCATTCTGATTTTGGACGACTCCGTTTCCGCGGTGGATACCAAGACCGAGCGGACCATTTTAGGAAACCTTGCCACCACCCGAAAGGGCAAGACCACTATTTTGATCGCCCACCGGATCTCCACCATTGAAAAAATGGATAAGATCCTCTTCATTGACGATGGACGCCTGGTGGCCTGCGGCAAGCACGAGGATCTGTACGCCACCTGTCCGTCCTACCAAAAGATGGTAGACCTGCAGCGGCTGGAAGAGGAAGGAGGCGAGCAGGATGTTTGAGTACTTACCCATCTTGATCGTGGGCGGCGTCATCGGTCTTGCTTCCGCTATTTTCCTGACGGCATACATCCTGGTGCAAAGAAAGAAGGATGAAAACGCCTGGGAGCGGACCATTCCCGACACCCAGATCATTCGCCGGCTTCTCCACTACGCCACCCCTCACAAGAAGCAGTTTATTATCGTTTTCGTGGTGATGCTCATTTCCATCGCCTACGACCTAATCGCCCCTGTGTTGATCGGCAACATCCAGGAGCTTGTAAAAAATGACTTCCCCCTGGAGTCTCTTTTCCAAATGGTAGCAGCCTATGCCTCTGTGCTGATCATCTCTATGGTCAGTATGTATATTCAGACCATGGTGCTGCAGAAGATCGGTCAAAAAATTCTGTCCGCCCTCCGGGAGGATGTGTTCTCCCACATTGAAAGTCTTTCCCACGAGCAGCTGAACAACATTCCTGTGGGTAAGCTGGTGACCCGGGTTACCAACGACACCAACGCCATTTCTATGATGTTTACCAATGTGCTTGTCACCCTGGTGAAGAACTCTATGGTGATCATCGGCGTTGTGGTGGTGATGCTGTTCATCAACTACGCAATGACCCTGATCGTGCTGTGCTTCGTGCCTTTTGTGGTGCTGTTTACCTATGTGTTCCAGAAATTCTCCCGGAAGGCCCACCGGGCTGTGACCGACAGCCGCACGGATATGAACACCTTCCTGTCGGAAAATCTCTCCGGCATCAAGATCACACAGAT
This sequence comes from Faecousia sp., assembly GCA_045542575.1. Lineage (GTDB taxonomy): Bacteria > Bacillota > Clostridia > Oscillospirales > Oscillospiraceae > Faecousia. Next base: position 21,178 of record JAZQLG010000092.1, on the reverse strand, counting down.
CTTCAACCGGGAAGCCCAGAAAATGCAGGACTTTCTGGAAAAAAGCGAACGGGTGAAGAAGGCCAAGCAGCAGCGGATGGTGGTCTTTGGCGTCTTCCGTCCTATGGTGTACCTGCTGCACATCAGCTGTGTGCTCTGCCTTCTGTACTTAGGCGGCAAGGGCTACATTCAGGACACCCCCATTCTGGGTCAGGTGATCACCAGCGGCACCATTGTTACCTTCTATATGTTTGCCAGCCGGTTCTTTGACCCCATCCAAACCCTTTCCGAGCAGTTTGATACCCTGCAATCCGCCTTTGCTTCCGCTGAAAAGATCTTCTCCATTATGGATATGGTGCCGGAAGTGGTGGATTCTCCCGATGCCATTGAGCTGGAAAGCCTGGAAGGCAACATTGAATTCAAGGATGTATGGTTCGCCTATAAGCCCGGTGAATGGGTGCTTCAGGGTGTTTCCTTCAAGGTGGAAGCCCGGCAGACTGTGGCCTTTGTTGGCTCCACCGGCTCCGGCAAAACCACTATTCTTTCCCTGATCTGCCGAAACTACGACATTCAAAAGGGCCAGATCCTGATTGACGGCATTGATATCAAGAAGATCAAGCTCTCCTCTCTGCGCCGCCACTTCGGTCAGATGCTTCAGGATGTGTTCCTGTTCTCCGGCACGATCCGCAGCAACATTCTTCTGCAAAAGGATGATGTTTCCGATGAAGAAGTGATGGCTGCCTGCCGGTATGTAAATGCCAGCCATTTCATCGACCGGCTGGAAAAGGGCCTGGACGAGCCTGTAAGAGAGCGGGGCAACAACTTCTCTGCCGGCCAGCGGCAGCTACTCAGCTTCGCCCGCACCATTGTCCATAAGCCCAGTGTTATGATCCTGGATGAAGCCACCGCCAACATCGATACCGAAACAGAAGTGCTTATTCAGGACTCTTTGGAAAAGATGAAGAACATCGGTACTATGCTGGTGGTCGCCCACCGGCTTTCCACCATTCAGCACGCCGACAATATCATTCTTCTGAGTAAGGGCAAGATCATTGAACAGGGCACCCATCAGGAGCTGCTCCATCAAAAAGGCCGCTACCATCAGCTATATACCCTGCAATATACTAAGAACCAATTGCAAGGCTAAAAAACCCGCCAACCGTCAAAATGCAAGTTTTGATGGTTGGCGGTTTCCCTTTGGCCCACAACTTTCTGGAGAGTAAAAATAATTCCTCTTTCCCTCATCGAAATAATACTTGCTTTGCAAGGCATTTTGACTTACGGCACAAACCGGACCCTCACGTACCTTTGTACGCTACGGGTCCGTTTTGCTTGTCTTGACGGCTTCTTTAGCCTTGCCCTAAAAAAGACGCCAACCGTCAAAATGCAAGTTTTGATGGTTGGCGGTATTTTTTATGCGACAGGTTCTTCTATTTTCTTTTTCTTTTTGGATCTGCGGACCAGCAGGATAACGGTCGTCGTAATACCGCCCAGAGCCAGCACGATCCCACCGCAGGTTATGTACAAATACAGGCGGTTTTCCTCTGCTGTCAGGAAGGTCCAGGCATCGGTGGCTGTATCTTCTGCGTATGTCCAGGCTGTAACAGCGTTCTCTGCCACAAAATCCCAGGCCCGCACCGCATTTTCTGCCACACCATCCCACACCCAGGTAGCTTTTTCCGTCATCCACTCTAAGAAGGTGGGTGCCTTTTTCTCCGGGGGCACTTCCATACACACCATACAAATGCCGGTTATCTGGGAAAGCTTATGATTCTGCCGGGTGTAGACCTCACCGCACCGGCAAACACCCCAGTGGGCCTCCCAGTCGGTCTGCATAGGCAGAAACTCGTGGATATGGGGTCGCTTGGGAGCGTACTCAAAGCCGCAGTCCAGGCAAACCTGGGCCTGTTCCTCTGTTGCCGGATCAGAAAGCCTGTGGGCTTCCAGTTGACTGTGATAACCGCAGCCGGTGCAGGCGTAATAATGCCCATCCTTATTGGAAACCAGCACAGTGCCAAGCTGGTGGGGCGTAATATCCGTTTGCCCGGGGCAGAACATACATTTGCGGAAGTGGAAGTCCTCATCCCAGGAAACCGTTTCTTCATACAGGTGTCCGTCCGGTTGCACATACTTACACACCTCGCAAGGTACGCTGCAATATTCCCGTTCCGTGTGCTGCTCCTCCCCTACAGGGCCCTGGCAAACCTGACAGATATGCCAATGCTTTTCTTCATCGCTCTGCCAGTTTTCATCCACTTTATGCTCCTGCGTTTCCTTGGTGTTACAGAAGGCGCAAATTCTTTGATGGTTCGCTTCATCTATCTTTTCCCAAGCGCCAAAGGTGTGGTCCTTCGATTTGGGAATGTCCGTTGTCCGGGTAGCTCCGCAGGCAGAGCAGGTCTGTTTCTTCGAGCCCACCGTTTTGCAGGTAGCCTCCTTTAGGATCTCATCACTGCCCCAGCTGTGGTTTTTGCTTTCGCTATATCCACACTTGCTGCAGGTGTGCTGATGCTTTGAGCTACCTGTGCTGGACCAGCCTCCGTAGCTGTGGCTGCAGCAGCCCTGGCAGCCCTCCACTGTTTTGGTAGCGCCGGTATAAGACTTGCTGCCGCACACCGTGCAGGCTTTATAGGCTTTGTGAGGATGGGCTGTCTCGTAGGCCAGCTCGCCATATGTATGGGTATGTCCCCCGCCGCCATCACCGTAATCGGGAGAGCCAAACACATTTCCCTTAATGGTCCGTTCTTTTCTGTAAACACCGTGCTTATTTTTAGAGTCCCAGGTGTTTCCCTCTATGGTGATGACTGTTCCCTTTGCCGCATTTACTTCCACCACAAGGCCCACATGCTTATAGCCGCTGCCGGAGGGCTGGAAAAACAGGTCGCCGGGAACAGGCGTGTAGCTCTCACCGGGAAGCCCTGTAAGGCCAAAGCTGGATGGGCTTGCCCAGCCGGTCCGCTTCAAGATCGAAGTGGGAATACCGGCCTGTACCGCACACCAGGATACGAAATAGCCGCACCAGGAATCATAGTTGTTGCCAAAGTAAGCGCCGTACTTGTTGTTATTATTATTGCTGATGCCGTTGTTTTCCAGATAGCCCACCTGTGTCCAGGCAATGGCAATAATATCTGTTCTGTAGTTGCCTGTGTTCACATGGGTATTTTCATAGGCCGCACTGGCGCTTTGGGGCAGAAAGCCAAGAGCTGTTACCAGCACGAGCACAAGAAGCACAAGGCGAAGACCTGTTTTTTTCATACTGCCAACAACTCCTTTCTTTTTCGCTCGGTTTTCCATAATACCCGCAAATCGAGAAAAAATCAAGTAATATTTTGTAAATTCCCAGTTTTTCCCTTGTTTTTTGGTCAAAAATGTAAGATTCTCGTGCTTTCTCTGCTTGATCTTCGCTACGGCACATACTTATATGCCAACCAAACCGCAAAATACCTTCTCTGGGCTTTGAAAAAGAAGAATACCCCATACAAGCTGTCCTTTATTGTTGTTTTCTGTCTTTTCCTATGGTATAATAACAAAAACAAACGCACAGGAGGGTATTTATGCCCAGGAAAGTTATCATTTATCGTCTCATCGGTACGGCGCTTCTTGTGTTTTTCCTTGTAAAAGTCGTTTTCCCTATAATCGCTGATGGTTTATTCCTGCTAAGCGCACTCGTCCGCAAAACGATGCCCTATTCAATTATGATTCTTGTCGTGTCGTACTTTGGCTTTCATATTTATTGTTTCTTTAATAAAGCGCCCTATAAAAGCACCCGCCACACACGGCACCATTTTGACCGATATGACAATGACCACTTTGATGATCTCGACGACCGCTTCGATGACTTTGACGATCGCTACGATGACTTCGACGATCGCTACGATGACTTTGACGATCGCTACGATGACTTCGACGACCATGACGATGATGATTTTTAATGCCCATCCCACCGGCAGGAAGGAGAAAGATGAAAATGTACAGCAATTTTGATTTTATGGAGCAGATCGATCAAGCCTCCTACCAAAAGCTGATTCTTGCAGAAAAGGCTTTATATACTTCCCGCAAAGCTACCGGTGCTGCCCTGAGGGATTTTTGGGAAGGCTTTGTTGGCAAAATTCTTTCTCAATACAACATATATAATGATTTGAAGCATTATCTTGGAAAAGACCCCGACCTTGCAACGAAGTTGGCTTTTCTGACACTGCCCAATGGAAAAGCCGGTGAAAAATACGCCGGTCTGCAAAGCCTTATGGAACAGATAAACCGGGAACGGCAGAAAAAAGGGCAAAAGCCAGTGCCTCTTTTTAAAGACAAAAATATTCCCGCCACCCTGAACGGAAACATCTCCCGCTACCATAGCAAAAGCAGAGATACCCGCAGCTCCATTTCCCTTCTGTGGTTTTTCCGGCAGTATTGTAATGACTGTAAGCACGAGCCTACAGATAATACTCCCCCTACATTTGATGTAACCTTTATGCAGACCCTAGATTACTTGGTTAGTCTGCATAAGTTTCTGCAAGCCTATTGCCGGAACAACTATCCGGCGCAAATTGGCACGCAAATAACGGAATACAACAAAAAGATCGTCCTGCTGGATAATTTTGAGGTCACACAGGTCAATTCCAGCCCCAATGATCAGTTCCGCACCCACTGTTTCAAGGAATGCCTTGCCCGCTTCAGCCCTACAACAGGCTACGGCAATACTTTCCCCGCACTTATCCGCATGTTCAAAAAGTCTGATATTGACGCAGAGTTTGCTTCCCGCTCCGCCGGTGTTTTTTCTCTGGTTCGGAACAACGCCTGCGGAAAAGGACTGCGTCGCATCATCGAGTTGTCCGGCTACGATTCCGTATCAGAATTCTACATCGTTGCCTACATATTTGAAAATGAGGCCACTGTGCTGAACAATGCATTGCTTGCCACCGCCCCCTTCACCGTCCGGCTGGAATGGTGTCGGGAAATTACCAGAATCGTTTGCGATCTGCACGCAAACAAGCCCAAGATCTTCCACAGACTGATCAATCACAACTGCATCTATCTGACGAAAACGGACGAGGAGGAAGGGCAGCTCGTTCCCTCCCTTATCAATCTGTGCTTTGCGAAAATTCTTGCTCCCAACGCACCGACCGTGTATGCAAAAGCCTTAAGTGCGGCAGAACAGACCCAGCTTCGGCAATCTGCCGAGGATAAGTACATCTCCGGTGAGTATGGCAACTGCCCTGTGTGTGCCGACCCTGGTGTCATAGAAGCCCACTGGGAAAAAGTGGATATTTTTGCTTTGGGTATGCTGATCTGTGATATCCTGTGCGCGGATATTTCCAAAAAGCCCCATTGCGCAGCGGATTTGAAAGCCGCCGGTGTAAATGATCAGATCATTGGCATCCTAAGCCGTTGCCTGGCTGCTGCACGCATGCGGCCCACAGCCGCAGAGGTTCTTGCCTGCTTACAAAACGGAGGTGTATAAAATGGAAGCCTGTTTCCAGAAAAACTATCATCTTGGGCAGCCTGTTAGTCAAACCGCCTACAGCAAAGTATATAAGGCCACCGAGATCAACAGCAGCCGCCTTTTCTGCATAAAAGAAATTGATCTTTCCATTGTTCCCGGCAAGCCTGCGCAGGCAAAGCTCCTTTCTGCCGTCAAAACCGAAGTGCAGGCCCTCACCCAGGCCGGTGACAAGATCGCTAAGATCCCCTGCCTGTTTGACTGCTTCCACGCCCAGGAACAGAATAAGTTTTATATCATTATGCAGTGGATCGAAGGAAAATCCCTGCGGGGGTGTATGCGCTGCACGCCCAGAACCTTTTTAACCTATATGCTTCGCCTGGCAGAAATTTTGCAGGAACTGCATGCGCTGCACATTTATCACAAGGATCTCAAGCCGGAAAATGTGATCACCGCAGGAAACGATGTGCGCTTGATCGATTTTAATATCAGCCTGTCCCTGCCCAACATTATCGATGGTACACCTAACTATGCCGCTCCGGAAATGCACTCCACCGACGGCACCGTCACAAGAAAATACAGCGATATATTTTCTCTCGGCGTAATGCTCTATGAGTATTTCACCGGGGAAGTGCCGGTCAGCGGCGTACATTATGCTCCGGATTTCATGAACCCCAACAATCCACAATGGGCATTTTTTCTTTCCGCCAGGGAACTGGCTGCAGAAAAGGGCATGCCCCCTGTAAGCCGGGAAATAGATGGGATCATCGCCAAATGTATGGAAAAAACGCCCTCTGCACGCTATGCAAATATGGATTCCTTTATTCGCCAAATACGCCAAGCTTTGAGGAATTACAATGACAAACAATAAAGATTTTTCTAAAGATGTCCTTGCGCAACTGCAAAAGCTGTGCGAAAACTGCGACAAAGCCCCCACCCTGCAGGAACCCAAATTGCAGGCGCTGCCGGAGCCCGAATTGCTGACAAAGTGGTGGTCAAAAAATGATAAATAACATACCGCTAACCAACAACCTGGAGTCACCGTTCCCGGCCAAATTCTTTCTGTCTGCCAAAGTTTGCCAAAATGCCGGACTTTCTGCATTGGATGCGCAAAGATTGGGGCGCATATTCTCTGCCGCCCCTTCTTTATACATCAATCGCTATATCTACACAAATAATGACGGAGAAACGGAAAAGCGCTATGATGTGTTTTTCTCCCGGGGTGTTTTTACCTGCGTTGCAAAAAAAGAATATGGTAATTTCCAGATCATCTTTTTTTCGGATCAGGATTTCCACAAGAAGCGGCTGGCGATCGGCAAGGGTATTTCTTTTTCTCTCCCAAGCATTCTGTTGACCGTTCAGTACGCTACAGACTTTTTCAATTTTGAAAACGGAGAAACTGTCAAATTCCTCTCCGAAAAAAACTGTAGCCAGTCGCTCACAGATATTGACAGGCAGTTTGACCAAAAGCAGAAAGAAGTTATCCCCAGCAGTGCTGTCAGCCCAGAACTGGAAGTCTTACTTAAGCAGGCAGAAGCTTATTCAGAAACGGACTATACCTTAGCCGAAGCCGAGGCTCTCATAAACGGAAAACTATTCTACCAGCAGGTAAGCCCTTCTAAAAAAACTGTGGGTGACCAGAAAAACTACATATTTCACTGTCTTCTTTCCGAGGAGCAACGGGACTCCAACAACAAAAAGAGCCTCAAGCAAAAATGGAAGCAAAATGCGATTGTCAAGATCACACTTAATGACGAAAGGACACTTTCTGCGTCCATTTTTCAGGCAGACCTTGACTGCGACCAGCCCTTTGTGGAGCTGACCCTCACGACCCAAACAGATTTTAGTGCCATACCCCCCTCCGGCTTTCTCCGGATCCCTCTGAGTAACACTATAAGAAATACACAGCGAAAAGCCTTCAGGCAAATCCGGGAACAGGCCGTTCCTGCAGCGTTCCTGGACGATGTGCTTGGCGCACATTCCTGTAAGCCCCATAAGGCCATAAATAAGCACTCACTTTCTCAAAGCATTCAAGGTCAGAATCCCCCTTTGAATCACTCCCAGCAAAAAGCCATTTTGGAAGCCCTTGCCGCCCAGGATATTTACCTGGTCATGGGTCCTCCCGGCACAGGAAAAACCACTGTTATTGCCCAGTGGGTCAAGTACCTTGTCTGTGAAGAAAATGCACGCGTGCTTATTGCCTCCCAAAACAATTCTGCGGTTGATAATGTGCTTAAAAAGCTGAAGGGTTTGCCCGGTTTGGATATGCTTCGTCTGAGCAGCACCGAGCAAAAAGTGGACGATGATGTTGTGGAAGCTTTTTATAAGAACAAGGTAGATGCCACCCGCAGCACCATAGCAAAAAAAGTAGAAGGCAACCGGCAGTACCTGGCCGATCTGCAGATCAAATGGGACGGCCTGGAAAGCAGCTTCCACGCCATTGCTTCCATCTACGAAACCTACCAAACGGCAAAGCGTAAAATCGCAGAAAGCATCACCGCTGCGGCCAATCACTACACAAAGGCACGCACTATGTTTCCGGCGATTTATAAGGGTGCCAAAAAATTCCAGGCCAGGTGCCGCCGTTTTGCTTTTGCCGAAAAACTGTATAACGCCTACTACCGTTTTGAGCCTATCCGGGAGATCTTCTTCTATATCGGCATAATCATGCGAAACCGGCTGAAGCACCGGGCACAAAAGATCTTGCGTGACCGGGCCTTCGTTCAAACCAAAATTGACAGCTATAACAAAGAGATCCAGGCATACCATACGCTGCTTCACCAGGTGCTGACGGCCCTGCAACGCGAACTGGAAGATTCTACCCGCATCCTTCAGGAGAAAATCCGCTTTTTGGATCTGAAGGTCCTTGTAAACGACCCTCTGGGGATCTTCTCGCTCGATTCGGAATTGCTCCAAAATATAGAGGATCCGGATAATTTTCACGCAGTATTTAAGGCACTGTCTGCCGGTCAAAAGAAATTGTCCGGTGCCGCCACGATTCTGAAAGACTGGCAGGAGCATATTGCCAACACCCAAAATTATGCGATCGAAAGCATTTTGCTGCAAAGTGCCAATGTGGTAGGTGCAACCTGCGTGGGCATAAGCTCCAATCCCTGTGCGGAAAATCTTGTTTTTGATGTGGTGATCATCGATGAAGCCGGTCAAATACAGATCCACAACAGCTTAATCCCCATGCGTTTAGGCAAAAAGGTCATTATGCTGGGTGACCATATGCAGCTGCCGCCTGTGGCAAAGCTGGAAGCACTGCAAATTCTGGAAGGGTTGGATATTGATTGGTCCTTGTATACCAAGAGCTTATTTGAAGAGCTTTACGACAAGCTCCCAAAAAGCAACAAGACCATGCTGGACACACAGTACCGTATGCCTAAAATCGTTGCAGACATACTGTCCGCTGCATTTTATAAGAATAAATACAAGTCCCACGAATCCAAGAACCATATTTCTTCCGGAATCGAAATATTCAATAATAAGCCCTTTGTGGTGATCGATACCTCTGACAGCAACCGCCGCAGAGAAGACTCCGACACCCACAGCAACGAGTACGAAGCAGAGATCTGCGAAAAGATCTTCACTGAGATCGTAAAGCAAACCGGTCAGACGGATAATGTGGCCATTATTGCAGGTCTGAATTCTCAGGTGGAGTTGCTTCGGGAAAGAATTGACGCAAAATACGGTCAGGCTGTTGCAAAGCATGTGGTGCACACGGTCGACAGTTATCAGGGTCAGGAATGTAATACCGTTATTTTCAGCTTCACAAGAAGCTCCTCCCGCTTGGAAACTTCTGTTCGCATTGGCTTTTTGAGCGAATTGCGAAGGCTGAATGTAGCTATGTCCCGTTGCAAGCGCTGCCTGGTGCTTGTGGGCGATATGGACTTTTTGACCCAGTGCAAAAACACCACCGGCTTTGACGGCATTGCCGAAAAGGGCATTACCGGTACTGAGGAAAAATTCTCCGGCTTCCTGGAAGATGTTCTGTCCGCCGCGCAGTCGCACAATGCGCTTCGCTTACCCTCCAAAGCTTTTTATGAAAGGTTGGGTGATGAACATAAGTAAAACCACATTTGCAGATACCGCCCTACGCGAGATCCTGCATGACAACCCCAATATTGACCCTTCTGAGATCAGCCTTTTCCACCAGGTCTACTACCCCATTGCAAATATTGAAGTAGAAATGGATGAGAAGCAATTTGGCGATTTTGACACTGTGGAAAAGACCGTCCTTTCGCTGATCGATACCGGTTTTTCTTCTGTGGACATCCTGTCCAAGCTCTTGGGTGTTCCCAATATGTTCATTGACAACATCCTTAGAATTCTTTTGGGTTATGGGCATATCGATAAGGAAAATCATATCACCAAGCTGGGAAAAGCCTCCCTGGAGGCTGACAGAAGGATCACAGAAGTTCTTGTAAAGCAAATCATTTCCATCGATGCCGTAAGCGGTCAGCCTGTGAATATTGACAAATCACTCGACAAGAAAGAAATGGCTGAAAGATCTGACCTGGACACAAACAAAAGCTTTTTGATCCCCGGTGCCGAGCAAATCAGCTCCCAAGCCTTTTTGAAAAGTTTGAATCAGGATTCCAATATCCAGGCTATGTGCAAAAAGCAGCAACTTATCAACATTAATGTTACCGGCATTCGGCAGGCTCGTTTGCTCGATATCGAGTATGCATCTGCGTTTGCTATGTGCATCAAAGGCAACTCTACGCCTTCCCTTTATATTAAGATGTACGACCCTTCCAAAGAGGTATTTCATGAGCGATTTTCCTGGCAGCCATTGCCTGATAAAAAAGCTGGCAGTCAATTGCACCCGAGCGCTCTTAGTGTGACTCTTCAAAATATGCTCCAGGACATTCAAAAAGAGCACGGTGAACAAAACGACCGGTGGGCAATGCAGGTGCTTTGGAAAGACCTTGAAGAGGATTTTTTGCTGGACCGCAATTTTGTTTCCGCCAATGCTTCGCGTTCAGGCTACATCCTCTCAGCAAAGGCCTTTACGGCAATCAACCATTCCACCTTAAATGTGTTGCTCAGTTTTGCAAAATATGGCGTGTTTGTTTATACCGACAATAGCATTCACGGTACGGTTTTCCATTTGACGCCGGATTCCTCCATTCCCCTTTCGCTTTTGAAAAGACTGGATGAAAAAGTGGCTGAAGAAGGGTTCCTTCCGCTGCTGGATAAGCTCTCCGCCTTGCAGAAAACGCACGAAGACATATTTGCATCCATAGCCACTTGTCTGAATCAAGCATAAAAAACCGGCAGAGGAGCTCCCTCTGCCGGGTTTTTAATCCTTATCCATACCTTTCACCAGGTAGAGCACATCGTCATCCATCCATACGATAACTTCATTGTAAGTGGTCAGAAATACTTTTTCCACATGTCCGGCCTCATTTAAGGCTGTCAGCTCCTCCTGAAGAAGGGGGACCTCCCAGCCCTTTTCCCAATAATAGAGGCTGTCATCTTCAAAAAGCATCATCACATATGTACGACACCAGCACTGCTCCAGTTCCTCTTCGGTATACCCCTCCGGCATGGGCACTTGCACATCCTGGTATATTACTTGTCCGGTGGCATTGTCTTTGTATATGGGCAAATTGATGCTTCCATAATCGATACCCAGTGCGCTTCCGGGTATATTGTCTGCCGCAAGAAGCTTTAGACGGATCACTCCCGCCTCCTCGGTCACAGAAAAACCTGTTCCGTACAAAAAGCCATTGTCCCCCTGGACAAAGTACTTATCCTGGATACCAACAATGGTCTGAAAATCACGGATCTGGCGGGATTCCAATATACCTTCTGCACCGGACACCTGCACCGGCAGATTGGTTTGCTTCTGTTCATGCGTTTCGGTATCGATCACGCTTCCCCAAAGGCCCTCTTCATCCAACGAAAATGCATAGACCCTATCTCCGAAAACACTGACCAGCCCCTTTAACTCTCCCTTTAGTCCAGAAAGAGTGCAAAGCTCCTCATCATAAGGAAAGTGATATGCTCCCTCTTTGTCCTGATAGCAAACTCTATTGTACACGCGGTTGATCACCTGAGCGCTTTCTGCTTCGGGGGCTTCCCACAAAAGTGTGCTTTCCCGCCTGTCGAGTTTGTGGCATTTTCCGTCCTTTGTAAACGCGAAGTCTGCGTTGACGCCCAGATATGTATCCACATTCTCTGCCAGCAGATCGGTCTGGTGATAGATCTCCATCGTTTCCGAGGCGTAGCTTCCCGGCTTCGGCTTTGGCTCTGCTTTGGCTCCCGTGAGGGCAAGGGTCAAACCACCTGCTGCCAAAGCAGCTGCAACCACACCGGCAACGATCTTTGCGCCCAGAGACCCCACTACGCCGGTCGTTCCGGCAGAGGCCGCCGTTGTCCCGGCAGTTGCTGCCGCTGCTCCGCCTGTAGCTACGCCGCCAGCCACCGCTGTTCCTGCAGCCACCATATTCTCCACTGCAGTATGAATTGCCGCTCTTGTGGCTTCCACAGCGGCCTGGGGCATTGTTTGTCCACCGCCTTGCAGGAAATACAAAAGCACAGGCAGCAGAGCAAAGCTGTGAAGCTTGACATCGTTTTTCTTTTCGTAGTCTTCCACAGATTTTTTCAGGGACTTGCGGGCATAATTCAGCCGGCTTTTTATGGTTCCGGCAGATACGCCCTGAAGCTCAGCCACTTTCTCTACGGAAAGCCCATCAAAGTAATACAGCATAACCGCCGCCCGCTGTTCCGGGGAGAGTGTGTCCACCATATCCCCAATGGTTTTCTGGAATTCGGCCTTCTCGTAGACCTCCGCAGGCAAAGCATCTTCGCTTTCATCTGCTAAAAGATCAAAAACGCTGTTGCCTTCCTCGTCCTCATCCACCTGCACTTCTTTGGTCTTTTTGAAATAGCGGGTGCACTGATGATAAGTAATTCGCCGCAGCCAGGCACCAAAAGCAGCCGGTTCCTGTAATTTATCCAGGGTGTTTATCACTTCCAGGAAGCTCTCCTGGGTGATATCACAGGCAATATCCGGATCATTCACCGTGCTTTGAGCAAAGTTGTAAACACTTTCGTAAAACTCCGAAAACAGGGCGTCAGCCGCCGTCCCATCTCCTGCTTTGGCTTTCGTTACCAGGTCTACAAGCTTCTCTTTTTCCATAGTCCCACTCCTCTTACTAACGCACAGGGGGGCTTGTTCCAAAAATTGGAACAAGCCCGGCGGTGTTATCCTTGGTCTTTATATTTCTCCTTCCAAACCTGATGCAAAAGCAGCAGGGTTGCTTCCCGGCGTTCCGGGGATGGAGGATTCTCCTTCCACCGTTGCAGGAAAAAATAATACAAATAATAATGGGGGTCCATACCGCATCCCCCTTCGTGTGATCATTGGCAGATGGGGGTATAGTTATAGGTTACATTGTCGTCCAGCAACAACCGCAACTGGCATCCCCCATTTTGATAGAAGGTGGACTGGTACACTTCTTCAATCGCACCGGCTTTCTGCAGTGCCGTAAGCGTCGCATCCAAAACCAGCTTGGGGCCTACTACTGTATGCACCAACTGCCCGCTGTAAACGGAGCCGTCATTGAAAAACAGATACGTGATATCTCCAAACACGACCCGCTCCAGCTCTTCCACCGTTTTGCCTGCCGGCATATAAACAGGCAGCTCCGTGTGATTAAACCCATAGCGATAATAAACAGCCATCTGATCTTCGGCCTTCTTGTACAGGGGGCTTTGAGCGCCGCCATAGCCGTAATCCAGCACATCTGCTGCCTGCCAGCAATTGCGTTGTGCTACCCAAATTTGAGGCTTGCCATCGAAAAAGCTGATACCGGTCACATTGCTGTAATAGGCCACGCCATCTGCTTCCGCATAGATATTGGCCTGCACCATATCATCCTGAACGAACCGTACTGTGTCCACACGGTCGATGTAGGTTTCTGTGTCCGACACATAGAGGTAAAGTCTCTCATTGTCCCGGCTCTTGATGCCTGTTTTGTCGATGCTGTTAATGTAGAGTGTACCATCTGTGTCCCGGCTGCAAAGGATCAGTTCGCCGTCCAACATTCCTACAAAGGCCCAGAAGATTTCTCCACGGATGTCCTTGCAGGGGAATTCTTTCCCCTTTTCATACACATATAAGTAGCCGTTAGCATCCATATATGCCGGGTCATTCCACACAGTGCACACAGACTGAACATCTCTGTTTCCAAACCAGAAGCTGTCTTCCAGGGTCTGGCTGTGGAGCAGCCTGCCGTCGGTGGTATAAAGCATCTTCTGTTCGTCATCTGCAAACCGGAGGAAGGTATCCTTTGCCTGGGCTGTTGCGCCATAAGGGGTCAGTTCCTGTGTTTCATACTTCTGCTTTTCGGGCTGCTGCTCGGAAGGCTCTTCTTCCGGCAATTCGCTGAAATCCTCCCATTCTGTGGGGAGCGGCTCTGTAAACAAGGGGTTTTCCGGTTGCGTATTATGTGCCGGTGATTTGTTGCTGCAGGCAGCCAGGGATACGGTGGCAATCAGTGCCAGGACCAATGCGGTGATTTTCTTCAAAGTTTTCATAAGTTGTTTCCTTTCTTTTTTAGGTGTTTTTTTGCTTACACCTATTAGGGGAAACAACTTTTCGCTTGGTTTTATATTTTCTAAAAATTGATCAATAATTCTCTAAGATTGTATGTTGCAAAAGAAAGGTGCGATACCCACAGGCATAGGTGCCGGCCCACACGATCCCGGTTGGCCCTTTACCAATGTCGAATACGAAGCTTTCTCGTTGGTTTTCTTTTATTGTAATTCTATTCAGCAAATCTGTCAATTTGCAAACAAGGTTTTTCCAAAAAGTACAAATAATAATTTTGGAAGTGGGGGTAAAACTATGATTGCGGTGGAAAATCCGCCAAAAAATGCTTCGAACATAGACCGTGGACTTTGCCCCGGTCTGTGCCGGGGCAAGATAAAAGGAGAGAGTAAAAATGAAGAACAACAACCAGATCAATGTTCCCCAGGCTCGGGAAGCTATGGACCGTTTCAAGATGCAGGCTGCTTCCGAAGTTGGCGTGAATCTGACCAACGGCTACAACGGTCACCTGACCTCCCGCGAGGCCGGCTCCGTCGGCGGCCAGATGGTCAAGAAGATGATCGAAGCCTACGAGCAGGGCATGCAGTAATTGCCCCACTGCCGACGGAACGTCCGGCGGCAGGGTACATAGTTGCATTTTCTTTTATTATGTGTTAAAATAATGCTGATCTTTCACAAAGGGGGCGAAGAATTGACCATACAGGAATCCGGAGAAATGTACTTAGAGAGTATTTATATTCTGCTGCAAAAAGGAGAACCTGTCCACGCCATTGATATTGGCAAGTATATGGGCTATTCCAAGCCCAGTGTCAGCCGGGCCATGGGCCTGCTGAAAAAGGGCGGCTATATTGAAGTGGATGGAGAAAGCCACATCACCCTTACAGAAGCCGGCCTGGCAGTTGCGAAGAAGATCTACGAACGGCACACGCTGCTTGCCGGACTTTTGGTCCGTCTGGGCGTAGATCCAAAAACCGCCGCAGAGGATGCCTGCAAGATCGAGCACGCCATCAGCGACGAATCCTTCCGGGCCATCAAAGCCCATATGGAAAAATATACCTAAATTTTTAGGGCACACTTCTTTTGGAAGTGTGCCCTATTCTTATTAAATTACATTGGTTCTTGCCGCTGCCTTCATACGGTCAGCTTCCCGCAAAAGGGCAGAAAGATCAGCGCCGTCTGCGATCATTTCATAGAAATGCAGGATCCGCACTGCGGTCTCATCTTCGGCACACAGGCCGGAAACAGTCTGCAGCACCTGCTTGGCTCTTTCCACACTTTGGGTGGCATCGTCGCTTTCCTTTATGTAGCGGTAAACGGCTGCGCCGCCGCCGATGGCCATAAAGCAGGGGCATACGCCCTGGCTGACAGCCAGCTTGGAAGCGCCGATGAGCCGGTCCTCAGGACTCAGCTTCCGGGTAGGATCACCGCCGACCCGCTGGCAGGTATCCTTCAGTGCCTCATTGGTGAAGCGGAACAAAAGGTCCTCAATGTGGGCCCGGATATCCGCCAGCTCCACACCGTACTTTTTGGAAAGGGCCAAAGCGCTTTCCAGCATAGCATTTTCCACGATCACACGGACCTGGGGCACATCAATAGCCTGGTAAATATAAGGAAGGCCCAAAAGGTCACCCAAATAGGCGCAGGTAGCGTGACCCATATTGTGAATGTAGAGCTTCCGCTTCAGATAGAAATCAAAGGGAGAGAAGGGCACCATACTGCCAATGGCAGGAATTTCGCCCTTAAAGGCATCCTTGTCCACAGGCAGGAAGCCATAGCTTTCCACACAGACCCGCATAGGGTTGCCGTCCTTCATTTCTTCCGTCTGCACCGGCACCATACGACCAATGGAGGCTTCCACCAGGCCGATGTTTTCATCAAACCAGGTCTGCTCTTCTTCATTCAGATGCTCCTTGAGCATTTTTTCCAGCACCTTGTTGGCATCCATCAGGTTTTCGCAAATGAGAATATTCAGCTTGCCGCCGCCATTTTGCATCCGCAGGCGGATGCCCGCCACCAGGTTGCCGATAATAAACTTCAGAATATTTACGCCAACAGCGGTAGCCATAATATCCGCTTCCGCGATCGCCTTTGCAACCGCTTTCTGATCGTTGCCGTCTACCGCGCACACATTTGTTACTTCCACATCCTCATAGGTTGCGCCCTTCAGGATGCGGACAGGATAGCTGCCCTTCTCATTCAGGCTTTCCACCACCGGCTTTGCCACGTCCACAAAGGTGACCCGGTAGCCGGATGCGGAAAACAGGGCGCCGATAAAGCCACGGCCAATATTGCCGCCGCCATACATAACTGCTTTCATATTATCTCCTATCTGCGAGCAAATTTCTTGCAAAATGCCCGGGTCTTTTCTGCAACTTCCAGGCCGGAGGTTGCATCGGGACACCGCAGCGCCATCACAGCGCTGCAGGAGGCAAAGTCCAAAATCTCTTCTTCGCTCCAACCGTTGTAGATCCCCAAAAGCGCACCTGCGCAGAAGGCATCGCCGGCACCGGTGGTGCCCTGAATAAAGCCTTCCGGCAAAATGTGGGATCCCATGGTAAAGTAGCCCTTTTCGCTGCGGCAGACCGCCTTTTCCGGCATATGGATCACCACCATTTTCCGAACGCCCATATCCATAAGCTTCTGGGTAATGGCGGGTAAGTTTTCTGCCGTGGGCTCCAGATCTGCCAGCTTGCCTGCTTCAAATTCGTTGACGATCAGATAATCCGTGTAGGCAAGGCAGGGCCGCACCAGAGGATACCTGTCGGAATTTTCGCTGACAAGGTCAATGGAGGTGGCGATGCCCCGGGCCTTGGCTTCCTTCAAAATCTTGATGCCTTCCCCTTCATCCACACGGGAAAGAAGCAGAAAATAACCAAGGTGCAGAAGCTCGGGACTGATCTTTTCAAAAGGCACATGCTCAGAGCCAAACTGGCCGCTGGCACCGGCGTAGGTAAAGAAGGTCCGCTGTCCGCCCTGGACGCTCATCACATCGGTGAAGCTGGTGCTTTCCGGGAGTTGTGTCAGACAGTCGGTATTCACATCGCCTTCCTTCAGGACCTGGGTGACGAATTTTCCGTCGTCGTCAGCGCCCACCGTACCTACCGCATAAACCGGCAGCTCCGCAGAGAGCTTCTTTAGATCCAGGGCAACATTGGGGACACAGCCCCCAACGGCCTTTTGAATGGAATGGATTTGGGTCAGCTGTCCGCTTTCCGGGTAGGCACTGATGGTATAGATCTTATCCACCAGCACACTGCCGGCAACGGCAATACCCTTTTTCACATTGCCCATATTAGTTACACTCAGCCACCAGGGGACCGGCCAGTTCCTTCAGGAAGAACAGTCTGCCTGCCAGGGTGGGGATGTAGGAGGAAGTGATCCAGGGAGTGGTGCCGTAGCGCAGGGTCATCCACAGGGACATACCCTGCCACTGCATTCCTCTGCCCAGAGTGCCGTCAGCACCGCCGATGGCATAGTCAGCCTGCAGGAACAGGCCGGGGCCGATGGTGTTGGCCCGGCAAGGAACCAAGGTAGTGCGGCTCTTGAAGCTGGTGAGGGCATTCTGCTCAACGGTCAGGGGGTGGATCTTGGCAGCGATCCGGTAGGGAGCAGCTTCCCAGTCAGCGGCATTTTCATAGTCAGCGGCAAAGGTGGGCTCCCAGAAAGCGATGTGGCACATTCTGCCGATGCCGTAAACCAGCACCAGCTTTGCGCCCTCTGCCTTCAGTGCGGCGATCTTGCCGGGATAGGTGGGCAGATTTTCCTTGGTCGCGAAGTTTCTCTGCTCCTTGGGAACAGTCAGTTCGCCCAGGGGATTGAACAGGGCCTGCTCCATAGCATACTGGAAAGCGCCGGAGTTATCGGGAGCCAGGGTGTTGCCCTCAGCATCCGCCCACTCGTCCATATTGAAGGTGTAAACGTGCTTGCAGGAGACCTTCCACTCCTTCAGGAAGTAAACCACCCACTTGTACATACCCATAGGGCCAACAGGCAGGATAAAGGCGATCTTTTCGTTCCGGTCAGCAGCCAGCTTGATCTGCATAGCGATCTCGTGACCCATATAGGTCTCGAATTCGCCTAAGCTTTCGCACTGTACGGGGGTGAAGCCGGGGTTCCAGTGGGGCTGACGGTCGGTAATGGTTTCGGGTGCGCCGATGCAGGCATCGATCTTGTCAAAGTCCCAACCTGCGGGATAGAAGCCTTCCAGGGCAGAACCCTTAACAGTAGAATTAAAGTTCATAATCGTTTCTCCTTATTTTATAAAATTACGGCAGCAGCCGCTTGGTAGTACCCTTTAAGTAAGCCTGGCACTGACGGAAACCTTCGGCGTAGTCGGCACCGCACTGATAGCCACGGTAGCGGGAGCAGGTCTTCACCATATCCGCAAAGTCGATGCCATCGTGGTCGCGCATCCAAACCAGCTGGCTTGCGTGACATTCCAGCATTTGGATCTTCAGGTCGATCTCCTCAGACACATCCACAAATTCCGTGGGCACGAAATTCACACCGGCCAGGGTGTCCATATAGTAGATGGGCACTACCCTTGCAGGGGCGCCGTTGGGATCGGAGTAGATATGCTCATAATTGGTGTAGTTCGGCAATGTTGCGGTAAAGGCCGCGTCAAACACCAGGCGGCTGACCGCTGTATGGTCGGGCATATAGTCATCGGGGTTGTGGGTGATGATGAAGTCCGGGTTGGCATAGCGGATCACATCCACCAGTTTATCCCGGGCCAGCTTGCCGTTGTCAAAGATCATCAGATCGTCAAAGCCGCCATAAATGACCTCGATGCCAGCCATCGCGCCGGCGGTTTTGGCTTCGTTTGCCCGAATCACACGAAGCTCCTCCGGGGGAATGATCACATGACCCAGATCGCCGGAAGATGCGTGACAGACGACTACCCGGTCGCCCCGCTTGACACACTTGGCAAGTGTGCCGGCACAGGCGATCTCCACATCATCGGGATGACAGCCGATTGCTAATACGTTCATAGAACTACCTATCCTTTCTTTTATGGATTTCTACCTTCATTTTACTGAATTTCCCAACATTTGAACATTGACAAAGGTTGCAAAAATTTATAAAATATGCTCATAGAAACAAAACGCAAAAACTTTGATTGTTTTTTGGAGGCACTATGAATAGCACTTTTGGCACTTACCTTTGCTCCAGCTTGCATATCCATCACCTGACCAGTGCCTTTTATGACCGGCTGGATGCAGACTTTGACTACCCGGGCGAAGCCCACCCCGGCTGGGAATTTGTGTATGTAGAGCAGGGCAGCATCCGTGTCCGGGCCAACGATGCGGCCTACATCTTAAAAAGCGGCGAAATGGTATGCCACCAGCCCATGGAATTTCACCATCTGCGGCCCTATGGCGGCAGTGCCTCCATTATCATCTGCTGTTTTGACACAGATTGGCCCGCTATGGAGTATTTCAAGGGCAAAATTCTGCCCATCAGCCCCCGGCAAAAGCAGTACTTAAACGATGTGATCGCCTACGCGGGCCACCTGCTGCTGCCCAAAGACCCTCTGGAAATCGCCAGGGATGGCGCTATGGACCGGAATCCCGCCGCCACCGCCAGCCAGGAGCAAAGTGTAAAGAACGCCTTGGAGCTTTTGGTCCTTTCTCTGACAGAAAGCCCTGCCACCCAGCGGAGCAAGCGTGTGGAGGCCTACGCACAGCTAAAGCACCGCCGGAATATCACCGGACAGATCAAGGCCTATTTGCAGGAAAATCTGGAAAAGGCCATCACCCTGGAAGAGCTGAGCCGGCAATTTTCCTACTCCTCCGCTTCTATCCGCCGTATTTTTAAGGCTGAAACAGGCCACACCGTTATGACCTATCTGACGGAGCTTCGGATGGACCGCGCAAAGGCCCTGCTGAAAGAAAAACAGCTTTCCGTGGAAGCGGTGGCAACAGCCGTAGGCTATGCCAACCTCTACTACTTTTCCAATGCTTTCAAGCACAGATTCGGCAAAAGCCCCTCCCAGTACCGGAAGGAAGTATAATTTCCCTTGTCATATACGCGCCGATATAGTACAATAGCCGGGAAGAGATTGAAAAATAGAGGTATGTTATGAAGATCAAAGTCAAAAACCGCCCCTATGAAAAGGTGATTGCCGCTAAGCGGCCCAAGCACAGAAAGCCCCTGCGCCCCCTGTTTCTCTTGCAGATCGTTGTCCGCATTTTGGCCATTTTTGACCTTTGGCCTGCCAAATTCACCTATAAGACCTATGGTATGGAGAAAATCGGCAAAAAAGAGCCCTGCCTGATCTTAATGAACCATTCCAGCTTCATCGACTTGAAGATCGCTTCCCGGGTGTTTTTCCCAAAGCGGTACGGCATTGTCTGCACCTCCGATGGCTTTGTGGGAAAAAGCTGGCTGATGCGGTTACTTGGCTGTATCCCCACCCAGAAATTCGTCAGCGATGTGGGGCTTATCCGGGATATGGAATACCTGCTGAAAAAGAAGCGCACCAGCGTTTTGATGTACCCGGAGGCCAGCTACTCCTTTGCCGGCACCGCCACTGCGCTGCCCCGAAAAATGGGCCTTCTGCTGAAAAAGCTGGGTGTGCCGGTTGTCACAGTTATTACCCAAGGAGCCTTCTCCATTGACCCTCTGTATAACGGCCTGCAAAAGCGGAAAGTAAATGTCCGGGCAGATGTAAAATGTCTTGCCACCGCCGAGGAAGTCAAGTCTATGACCGTTGCTCAGCTGGATGCTCTTTTGGACGAGGCCTTCTCCTTCGATAACTTCGCCTGGCAGCAGGAAAACAATGTGATCATCGATGAGCCCTTCCGGGCCGACGGCCTGAACAGAATTCTGTTCCATTGTCCCCACTGCGGTGCAGAAGGCAACACGGAAGGCAAAGGCATTACCCTCACCTGCCACAGTTGCGGCGTGCAGTATGAACTGACAGAAACCGGCCATCTGAAATGTCTGAACGCAGAGGGAAAATTCACTCACATCCCTGATTGGTACAAATGGGAAAGAGAGCAGGTCCGGGCCTCCTTGCAGGATAGCTCCTATAAGCTGGAAACCGATGTGGATATTGCAATCATGGTAGACTTCAAGGCCATATACCGGGTCGGCACAGGGAATCTTATCCACGACATAAACGGCTTCCGGCTCACCGGCTGCGACGGCAAGCTGGCGTACACCCAGCCCGCCCTTGCCTGCTACGGCTTATA
>JAZQLG010000091.1:0-4204 GCA_045542575.1 Faecousia sp. | reverse complement strand
TTCCACACCTTCAATGCCCTCCACGAAAACGGCAAGCAGATCGTCCTCACCGCTGACCGAAAGCCCAGCGATATGCTCACTCTGGAGGATCGTCTTAAGACCCGTTTTGAGTGGGGTCTGATGGCAGATATCCAACCGCCGGACTATGAGACCCGTATGGCCATCATCAAAACCAAGGCTGCATCTTTGGGCCTGGAGCTGTCGGACGAAGTATGCAATTACATTGCCGTCAATGTGACCAGCAACGTCCGTCAGATTGAGGGCACAGTTAAAAAGATCCTCGCTTACCGGGATTTAAACGATATGCCCCTGGATCTGCCTAACATTTCCCGGGCCATTGACGATATGTTTAAAAATGAAAATTCTGCGCTGCCTACTTCCGGCTTGATCATCAGCCAGGTTTGTAAGTTCTATTCCATTGATGAATCGGTGCTCCGTGGCCCGCTAAAAAATAAGGGTACTTCCGAAGCCCGCCATGTTGCTATCTATTTGATCCGTAAGCTGACCAATTTAAGCTTGCCGGACATAGGTAAGGAATTTGGCCGTGACCACACCACCGTTATGCACTCCATTAAGAAGATCGAGCTTTCCCTTAAGGGCGAAAATCCCAGCCTGCAGAACAATATTCGGGACATTACTGCCAACATCAACTCAAGCCTTTAATTTTTACACATGCTCTGTGGAAATTTAATAAATAAACTGTTGAAAATTTTTAATAAAAAGTTTTTCTACAGACCTTGTGGAGAAGTTTTCATTTTTGCACATTTTCCTGTGTATAAAAAGCCGTTGCGGCAGTAAGTAAAATTGGACTTTTCCACATAAAAATCCCCTATTACTGTTAATACTACCAATTTTATAATTTCTTATATATATCTTATATATTATCTTCAGAAAAGAGGTTTTATTATGCGTTTTACTTGTGAAAAAAGCATGCTGGTGACCGGCTTGAACATTACCGGTCGCGCTGTTGCTCAAAAGAGCAGTCTTTCTGTAATTGAAGGCATTTTGTGCCGTGCCGGTGTTGGTATCAGCCTTACCGGTTATAACATGGAAACCGCGATCACCTATCAGATCGAAGCCGAAGTCACCGATCCCGGCGAATGTGTTCTGCCTGCAAGACTCTTCGGTGATATTATCCGCCGTCTGCCGGAAGGTCCTGTTACGGTCGTTGTGGATGATAACTACAAAGTGTCCATTCGCTCCGGCTATGCATCTTTTACCATTTCTGCGGAAAATGCAGATGACTATCCCGAGCTGCCCGACGTGGGTACCGGCAGAAGCATCATCATTCCCCAAAGCGCGCTGAAGAATCTTATTTCCGGCACGATCTTTGCTGTGTCTGAAAATCAGGGTCGTCCCATTCACACCGGTGTTAAGTTTGAAGTGGAGGACGATCGCATTTCTTCCATTGCAGTAGACGGTTTCCGTTTGGCAAGAAGAACTTACCACACCGAAGAGCCCACCGGCAGAACCCTTTCCTATGTGGTTCCTGCCCAGGGCCTTAAGGAAGTGGAAAAGATTCTGGTTGACAGCGATGATACCGTTTCTTTCACCATGGGACAAAAGCACATTTTGTATCAAATCGGCAATGCCACTTTGATCTGCCGTTTGCTGGAAGGCGAGTTCCTGGATTGGAGAAAGGTCGTTCCCACCAACTGCCCGGTGAAGCTCACTGCTCACGTTTGCGACCTGGCATCCTCTATTGAGCGTGTGGGTCTGATCGTTTCTGAAAAGTATAAGAGTCCTGTCCGCTGCGTATTCGGCAGCCAGGTGCTGCACCTGCGTACCAATACCACCATTGGCGCCGCAGAGGACCAGTGCAGCATTGCCGGCGACGGTAAGGAGCTGGAGATCGGCTTCAATGTCCGCTATCTGGCAGATGCTCTGAAAGCCATTCCCTCCGAGGAAGTGGTGCTGGAGCTGACCAATGGCCTGAGCCCCATCGTACTGACCCCCGCAGACGATAAGTACGACTATTCTTATATGGTTCTGCCCGTTCGTATCAAGAACAGTTGACGTAAGCCGAGGAAGATAAAGAAAAATCAATCAAAAGGACTGCTGTGGGGCTGTCGGTGTTCGACTTCCCATCGCTTTAGGAGTTATTATGACAAAGGAAATCCCCGTCGTTATCAGTACGGAGTTTATTAAGCTAGAGTCTGCAATGAAGCTTGCAAACATATTTTCCACCGGCGGCACTGCAAAGCTGGTGATCCAGGATGGCCTGGTCACCGTCAACGGTGAAGTCTGCACGATGCGCGGTAAGAAATTATATCCCGGTGATACCTTCGGCTACGAAGGAGAAACCTATCTGATCTGTATCCATGCACCTCAATAAACTGGAACTTCGGAATTATCGAAATTATGCCCACGAAACCATTTCTTTTGATCCGGGCGTAAATTTGATCGTGGGAAATAATGCCCAGGGAAAAACCAATTTGTTAGAGGCCATCGGATATTTGGGCAGCGGCAAAAGCTTCCGGGCGCAAAAAAACGGGGAAATGGTCCGTTTTGAGACGGAATTTGCGGATTTTGAGGGAGAAGTGTTTTCTCAAGAGCGTCTGCAAACCCTCCGTTGGGTGCTGTTCGGCGCGTCACGGCCCCGGCAGCTGTACCGCAATGGAGTTAAGAAAAAGACAGTTGCGGATATTGCAGGTGTGCTGCAGGCGGTACTGTTTTGCCCGGAAGATTTAATGGTCCTAAAAACAGGCGCTGCCGCCAGGCGGCGGCTGGGCGACCACGCCCTGTGTCAGCTGCGGCCAAATTATGAAGCGGCTCTGACAGAATACAACCGTATTTTGGAACAGAAAAACAGTATACTAAAGAGCCGGTTTGAAAATCCCGGCATTGTGGAGATCCTTCCGGAATATAATAAGCGGCTTTGCCAGGTAGGCGCGTTGCTGATTTCCTACCGCGCCCGGTTTTATGAAGGTCTCGGTAAAGCGGCTGCCAATTATCACGGTCTGTTTTCCGGTGGAAAAGAAGAATTTTCTTTAGAATATAAAACCGTTTCCACAGTCAAAGATCCTTTTGCGCCCATTTCGGTACTGCAGGAGGATTTAATGGAGCATTTGGCTTCTCACAATCGGGCGGAGCTGGAAACGGCACAATGTCTTACCGGACCGCACAAAGATGATTTTGATGTGGCTCTTTCCGGAATCAACTTAAAATCCTATGGCTCTCAAGGCCAGACCCGCACTGCTGCTATCAGCTTAAAGCTTGCCCAGCGGGAACTGATGGGTAGGGAATCCGGTGAGATTCCGGTATTGCTATTGGACGATGTACTGTCGGAGCTGGACCCGGGACGGCAGGATTTTGTATTAAATCAAATTTCCCAGGGACAGGTGTTTATCACCTGCTGCGAACCGGGACAATTTAGCAAATTGGGTAAAACCATCCAAGTGGAACAAGGAACAATCAGAGATTAATCTGATTTGGGAGGAAACTATGTCTGACGAAATGAAGATCACACAAGAATATGGCGCGGAGCAAATCCAGGTGTTGGAAGGCCTGGAAGCGGTCCGTAAGCGCCCGGGTATGTACATTGGCTCTACATCCTCTTCCGGTCTGCACCATCTGGTGTATGAGATCGTGGATAACTCCATCGACGAGGCTTTGGCAGGCTACTGTAAGCATATCACCGTTACCATCAATGAGGGTAATTCCATCACGGTTACCGACGATGGCCGCGGTATCCCCGTGGACATTCAGCAGCAGACGGGAAAACCCGCTTTGGAAGTGGTATTTACTGTGCTGCACGCCGGCGGTAAGTTTGGCGGTGGCGGCTATAAGGTCTCCGGCGGTCTTCACGGCGTTGGCGCATCTGTTGTAAATGCTCTTTCACAGTGGCTGGTGGCCCGTGTACATAAAAACGGCAATATTTATGAAATGAAATTCTCCCGCGGTCACATTACCCAGGAAATGCGGATCGTCGGCACCACCGACAAAACCGGCACTGAGGTTACCTTCCAGCCCGACCCGGAGATGTTTGATACCATCGTTTATGAATACAGCATTCTTCACGAGCGTATGCGTGAGGAAGCCTTCCTGAACGCAGGTCTTTCCATCACCATTACCGATAAGCGCGGAGAAGAAGAAATCTCCGAAACCATGTGTTACGAGGGCGGTATCCGGGAGTTTGCCACCTGGTGCAACCGGAATAAGACCACCATCCATAATGATGTGATCTATATGAACGGCACCAAGG
>JAZQLG010000090.1:0-7555 GCA_045542575.1 Faecousia sp. | reverse complement strand
CTTCTGATGATAATGATCCACACTTAGTTGCATCGGATACTGAATTGTCTTATCAATAGGGGACAAGAGAGACAAGGGGGGACAAGGGGATGGCTATTCTGCCCCCTGACGAAGCCCCCATCCAGCGACCCATAGAATAGCATAACCCCAAAATAGCATAACCCCAAACACGCCCGGATTTCCGGGCGTGATTTAAGAAAAGAAGACTCGGCAGGTGATCCTGCCGAGTCTTTATTTCATAAACTTGTCGATGGCGTCGCACAGGTCGTCGATGGCATCGTGATCTCCGGCGGCGACGGCGTCCACCATACAGTGGCGCATATGGTCTTTCAATATGACCTTGCCGGTGTTATCCAAAGCGGAGCGGACAGCAGCCAGCTGTACCAGTACTTCCGAGCAGTCATAGCCCTCTTCCACCATTTGCTTTACCTTTTCCAAGTGGCCGATGGCCCGGGCAAGCCGGTTGATCACCGCTTTTTGGTTTTCGTGGACATGACCGTGGCTGTGGGCAAGGCCCTGTTCGTGCATATGCATATGTTCGTGATTGTCCAAGGCAAGCCCTCCTTTTTTCCTTATCTTACCCTATTTTTCTCCTCTTTGCAACCCCCGGGGTAGGATAAAAATAGCAAAAACCTGCTGACAAACGGAAAAGTCTGTGGTACAATGAGGAAAATTGGCTGAGAGACTGTTTCAGTTTGCGTTTTCTCAGCATAGGAGGGCATATTATGAACTGCTTGGAAGAAAGAATTTTGAAGGACGGCATCGTTAAAAGCGGAAATGTGCTGAAGGTGGACAGCTTTCTCAATCACCAGATGGATATTTCTCTGATGGACCAGATGGGAGAGGAGTTCTACAAGCGCTTTAAAGACTGCGCAATTACAAAGGTGCTGACCATTGAGGCCTCCGGCATCGGTATCGCCTGTTCTGTTGCCCGGTGCTTTGGTGTGCCGATGGTGTTTGCCAAGAAGGCCAAGAGCATCAACATTGACGGTGATGTGTATTCTGCCAGTGTGGAAAGCTTTACCCATAAGAATGTAAACCAGGTGATCGTTTCCAAAAAGTTTTTAAGCTCCACAGACCGGGTGCTGATCGTTGATGATTTCCTTGCCAACGGCTGTGCCCTGCAGGGCCTGATCTCCATTGTGGAAGCTTCCGGCGCGGAGGTTGCCGGCATCGGCATCGCGGTAGAGAAGGGCTTTCAGATCGGTGGCCGGGTTATCCGCAACCTGGGCTACAAGCTGGAGTCCCTGGCGATCGTGGACGAAATGGACGCAGAAACCGGAAAGATTGTTTTCCACAGTCAGAAATAAGCATACCCCCAGGCGCAGAATTGTGCCTGGGGGTTGACTTTTTGCGTTGATGAGTTATAATCAAATAGAAAACAAAGAAAAATGAGAAAACTCAAAAAGAGGGTGACGGTATGCTTTTGCATAAGATAGAAGGACAGCTGGGGCAGTATACCAAGACAGACCGGAAAATTGCAGATGTGATTTTATCGGATCCCAGGGCGGCAGTGGAATATACCATGGAGCAGCTGGCACAAAAGGCCGGCGTGTCGCAAGGCAGTATTCACAACTTTTCTGCAAGGCTCTGCGGTGGGGGCTATGCCAAGCTGAAAATTTTGCTGGCCCAGGAAATGGGGGAGTACCGGCAGACGGAGACGGACCTGGTTGCCCCTAATGATAGTATGGCAGATGTGCTCCGTAAAGTGATCGGGGAAATGGAAAATGCCTACCGGCAGACAGCAGCGCTGAATGACCCGGAAACCATGGCGCGCATTGCCCGTATGATTTTACAGGCGAAACGGATTGAAATATACGGTATTTACACGTCCGGCATTGTGGCAGAGGAATTCTACCATCGGCTTTTGGTTTTGGGCTTGCCTGCGGTGTATGTAACCGACGGACTGATGTGCCCGGTTTCGGCTGCTATGCTGGATAAGGACTGCCTTGCCATTGCGGTGTCTACTTCCGGACAGACCAAGGATATTTGCGATGCGCTGCAGATGGCAAAGGAGAACGGCACGCCCCGGGTGTGCATTACCGCCAATCCCAGAGGACCGGTGGCGGCTTTATGCCAGGAAGTGCTGCAGGTGCCCGCAAATTCTTCCGTGATGAAAAACCGGCCGGATGTGGCGAGGCCCAGCGCGGTTTTGCTGGCAGAGACCCTGTGCGCCTATATTCGCCGGCAAGAAGAGGGTGAGCGTAAGCAGTACCATAGATTGTCCAAAATCCTGCGTTCACACAGTATAGAGGAGTAAGAAAATGATAAGCGATGCAAAAAAGGCAGTCCGCATCGGATTACTTTGCACCATAGCCTATCTTGCGGTCTATTTGGCAAGAAACATTTTGGGCGTTGTCAGCCCGGGAATGATCGAAACAGGCCGCTACACAGAGGCGTATATCGGCACGATATCCACCGGCTATCTGATTTCCTATGCCTGTGGGCAGCTGGTCAACGGTGCCATTGGAGATAAGATCATTTCCCGCTACATGATCTCCGGCGGCCTGTTGGGCGCAGGCCTGTGCAATATAGCGCTGCCCTTTGCCCAGGACCTTCTGACGACTACTGTTTTATACAGTGTCAGCGGCTTCTTCCTTTCCATGATCTACGGCCCTATGACCAAGACCGTTTCGGAAAATGTGAAGCCTGAACATGCTGCCCGGGTGGCTTTGGGTTACACCATTGCCTCCTTCTTAGGTTCTCCTGCTGCCGGCGTGGTGGCAATGCTGACCAACTGGGAAAATGCCTTTATTGTTTGCGGCGGTATTTTGGTGGGAATGGGTGTGATCTGCTTTGTGTCCTTCCTGCACCTGGAGAAAAAGGGCCTGGTGGTCTACAGAAACAGCAAGCAGGACCGGGTAGCTATGGCTGTTGGCCTGAAGCGTCTGCTGGAGCACCATATCATCAAATACGCCTTGGTGGCAGTGCTTACGGGAATCGTGCGTACGACCGTGGTTTTTTGGGTACCTACCTATTTGGCCCAATACCTGGATTTTACCCCCAATGTGGCGGTGGCTATCTTCTCCGGCATTACACTGATGATGTCTGTAGGGCCTTTTGTAAATACGCTTTTGGTGTATGAACGGCTGTTTAAGCGCAATCGGGGCAAGACGGTGCTGTGTATGTTCTGCATTAGCGCGGCGGCATTTCTTTTGATGTTCCTCTGGAAGCAGCCTGCTTTTTCTGTGGTGATGCTGACCCTGGCTTTGGTAGCCAACGGCGGCGCGGCCACTATGCTTTGGAGTACATACTGTCCCAGCCTGCAGGCTACAGGCCTGGTGTCTACTGCCACCGGCTTCCTGGATTTTATGAGCTATATGGGCGCGGCGGCTGCCAACCTGATCTTCTCCAATGCGGTAGCAGCTATCGGTTGGGGCTGGCTGATCCTCTCCTGGGCCGCCCTGATGGGCGTGGGTGTCCTGGTCGGACTGAAAAAAGAATAGCCTTTTCCGGCATTTTTTGCTATAATTGGTATATCAAACAAAAGAAAGGCGGCAATTACTATGGAAAACAAGTATGAAGCCCTGTTTACCCCCTGGAAGGTGGGCAATGTGGAGATCAAAAACCGCATTGTTCTTTGTCCCATGGGCGGCACCTCCCTGTTTGGCTGGTTTGAACTGGGCGGCTGTAAATTTGACAAGGAAGCGGCAAAGTTCTTCCTGGAGCGGGCCCAAAACAATGTGGGTCTTATTATCCCCGGCATCGCTCCTCTGCGGGATACCTTCTGGGGCAAGTGGCTGTGGCAGAATCCCAAGATGTTTAAGGACCTGAAGGAATTTATGGACGAGATCCATAAGACCGGGGCGAAGCTTTTTGTGCAGCTCACTGCCGGTATGGGCCGTTCCTGGGCCATTACCGACCTGATTGCGCCCCTACATAAAAATAAATTTACCCGGGCTATTTTGAAGCCGGTGCTGGACACCAGCCACGAGCTGGCAAGTCCTTCTGCGCTGCCCTCTCGCTGGGACCCGGAGATCATCACCCCGGAAATGACTGTGAAGCAGATCCACGAGATCATCGAGGCCTTTGCCAAGACCGCCAAGCTTTGCAAGGATGCCGGTGTTGACGGCGTGGAAGTCCACGCAGTCCACGAAGGCTACCTGCTGGACCAGTTCACCATGGAGTGGACCAACAAGCGGACAGACGAATACGGCGGCTCCTTTGAAAACCGCTACCGCTTCCCTGTGGAAGTGGTACAGGCCATCAAGGAGGCCTGCGGTCAGGATTTCCCTGTGTCCCTTCGTTACTCCGTGGAGTCCAAGGTAAAGGGCTTCCGTGAAGGCGCAGTGCCCGGCGAAGTGTACACCGAAGTGGGCCGGAATATGGAAGAATCCGAAAAGGCCGCCAAGTATCTGCAGGATGCAGGCTATGATATGCTCAATGCGGATAACGGCACCTACGACTCCTGGTACTGGGCCCATCCGCCTATGTATATGCCGCAGAACTGCAACCTGGAGGATGTGTCCCACATTAAAAAGTTTGTGGACATTCCTGTTGTCTGCGCCGGCCGTATGGAGCCGGATGTGGGCGCTCAGGCTGTGGCAGAGGGCAGGATCGACGGCGTGGGTATTGCCCGCCAGTTCCTGGCTGACCCCCAGTGGATCACCAAGCTGATCGAGGACCGGCTGGAGGATATCCGTCCCTGCATCTGCTGCCATGCAGGCTGCTTCAACTTCTCCTCCTCCAAGGGCCACGCCAACACCCAGGATCTGTCTGACACCATGCACCTGGCCCGCTGCGCCCTGAATCCTCCCACTATGCAGTCTGATAAGTACTACATTGCCCCTGCCAAGAAGCAGAAGACCGTGGCGGTCATCGGCGGCGGCATCGGCGGCATGGAAACTGCCATCGTCTGTGCCAAGCGGGGTCATAAGGTGACTCTGTACGAAAAGAGCGACAAGCTGGGCGGCGTGTTTATTGCCGCTGCTGCGCCTTCCTTTAAGGAAAAGGACAGAGATCTGATCGCCTGGTACCGCCGGGAGATCACCAAGTACCCCGAAATCGAAGTGAAGCTGCAGACGGAAGTAAAGGACCTTTCTGAGATCAAGGCCGATGAGGTGGTCATCGCCACCGGCTCCCGCCCCAACCGGATCCCTGTTCCCGGTGTGGAAAAAGCGGTACAGGCCATCGACTTCCTGCTGGGCACGCCTGTTGGTCAGAATGTGACCATCATTGGCGGCGGCCTGACCGGCTGTGAGATCGCCTACGAGCTGCACCTGCAGGGCAAAAATCCCACCATCGTGGAAATGCTGGACGACCTGATCTGCACCCCCGGCATCTGCCTGGCAAACACCAGCTTCCTCCGGGATTATTTCAAGGTCAAGGGCGTGCCCGTACACCTGGAGACCGGCGTGCAGGAGATCAGGGATGGCGCGGTGGTCGTGAAGGACAAGGAAGGCAAGGTCTTTGAAATCGAAGCCGACAGCGTAATTCTATCTACCGGCTACAAGCCCCAGCCCCTGGCAGAAAAAGGTCGCCACATTCATTTGGTGGGCGACTGCTCCAAGGTGGGCAACCTGCGCTCTGTTATCTGGCAGGCCTGGGATGTGGCAATGAAGCTGTAACAGGAGGGAGAAAGCTATGTTTTTAACCGATGAACAACAGGCCATATTAAATGGCTCCAAGGGGGAAACTATGGCCAAGGTCTGGAAGACACTGGTGATGTACGGCGATGCCTTCGGCGCAGAAAAGATGGTGCCGGTGACCTCTAAGTATAATCACTTAGTCACTTCCTTTGGCCTGAAGATGATGAAGCCTGTTTTTGATCTGATGCAGCAGCTCATTGACGCAGGTGCCATTTCTCAGCAGCAGTTTTCTGTGGACCCCCGGCCCCTTGATAAGAATGTGCCGGCCAACCTGCTGCAGAAGCTGATCTTCAATAAGTTTATGTATTCTACCCAGGAAGCCTATGAAAAGCAGCTGAAGGAATTGGGGCTTGTGAGCGAGGATGCCTTCACCTGTGCCTGCTACTTAGACCAGGTGGGCAATATCCCCGGCAAGGGGGATGTGCTCAGTTGGGCAGAATCCTCCGCGGTTGTCTACGCCAACTCTGTTTTGGGTGCCCGCTGCAACCGCAATTCCGGCATTATGGACATTATGGGCTCTATTGCCGGCTATGTGCCTGCCTTTGGCCTGCTCACCGACGAAGGCCGGAAGGCCACCTGGGTGGTGAAGGTGGAATGTAAGGAAAAGCCGGAGGCTCAGCTTTTGGGCTCTGCCATCGGTATGAAGGTAATGGAGGATGTGCCTTACATCACCGGCATGGAAAAGTGGCTGGGCACGGAGCTTAATGATGCCGCCTGTGCATACCTGAAGGACTTTGGCGCTGCCACCGCATCCAACGGCGCAGTGGGCCTTTACCACATTGAGAACCTGACCCCCGAGGCAAAGGAGCTGGGAGAAGGCCTGATCGCAGAAGGCGCACAGGTCTATGTGATCGACGATGCGGAGCTGCAGCGGGTGAAGGAAAGCTATCCTGTAATGTGGAAGAATCCCGATGCCAAGCCCAAGCTGTGCTTCATCGGCTGCCCCCACCTGTCTATGGAGCAGCTGGTCGATTGGACAGACCGGGTAGAAAAGGGCCTTGCGGAAAAGGGCAACAAGAAGGTACAGATCCCCACAGTCTTTACCACCGCCCCTGCTGTGAAGAAGGCCTTTACGGAAGCAGGCGGCGCTGCCCGCCTGGAAAAAATGGGCATCGTCCTTTCCGACATTTGCCCCCTTATGTATATGAACAATCCGCTTTGCAAGTCCATGCCCGTTATTACCTGCTCCAATAAGCTGCGTACCTATACCACTTCCCGGTTCTATACCGAAGAAGAGATTTTGGGCAAGATCACAGGAGGGAAGTAAGATGAAAAAATTTACCGGACGCATCGTTACCCCCGGCACAGTCACTGCCCCCGCCCTGGTTTCCCACGGCGGACTGAACACCCTGGCCTCCTTCCAGGGCGCCCTGCAGTTTGGTGACAAGAAGGCTACCTGCGGAGATCAGAACAATCCCGACCTTTACAACAAGGAAATGGCCGGCAAGGCTTTGTGCCTGCCCCAGACCATTGGCTCTACCACCGGCGGCCTGGTGCTTTACTGCGCCTGCGCTATGCAGCGGCAGCCGGCCTGTATGCTGTTCAGTAAGCCCATCGACTCCCTGGCAGCGGCAGGCTCTATCCTGGCTTCCGTTTGGCTGCCCGATGCCAAGATGCCTGTGGTGGACAGTCTGGGTGAGGAATTCCTGGAATATGTGAAGGATGGAATGTCTATCACCATCGAAGAAGACGGCACTGTTACGGTAGAATAAGGATCAGCGGGGGAAAAAAGGCCTGGTGCCGGGTTTTCCCCCGCCTTTTTTAAGGAAAAGTGGGGGAATACTTGCCTTATTACAGCACTCCTGCTATAATCAGCCCAAATAAAGGGAAAAAGGAGGTCGATAGGGCTCATGGACAGTTGCGACGGTGATTGTAGTAATAATTTGAATTTGATCGTGGTCGGCATACCTGCGCCCATTTTCCGGGAATAGGTGTGTCTTTTTTGCGCCCATTTTTCATCAATTTCA
>JAZQLG010000089.1:0-10344 GCA_045542575.1 Faecousia sp. | reverse complement strand
GATCGCTGAGAATGCCGGTGTGGACGGAAGCGTGGTTTACGAGAAGATCCGCAACTCCGGTAAGGTTGGCTACGGCTACAATGCCTACACCGAGGAGTATGTGGATATGATCGCCAGCGGCATCGTGGATCCCACCAAGGTGACCCGTTCCTCCCTGGAAAATGCCGCATCTATCGCATCCTGCGTGCTGACCACCGAAAGCTTGGTGGCCGACAAGCCTGATCCCGCAGCAGACGCTGCAGCAGCTGCCGCTGCTGCCCAGGCTGGCGGAATGTACTAATCTCTCCCATTAACCCCCGACCCATGGTCGGGGGTTTCGACTAGCCTTCCCCCGGGGGTGTTGCAGAGCGCAGCGGATATTCTGATCATAATGCCTGCCGGGGGCAGGCATACCACTACAACCAGGTGGCACGGCTAGCCGTGACAGATGAGGAATGCGGGCAGATATCTGCCGGTTAGTAGCTTCTGTCAGACCTGCTCCTATGTCGGTTCTGCCGCCGTTCCTCATCAGTCGTTTGCTCATTCCTCGCAAAGGCCAGCTTCTCCCCGGGAGAAGCCTTTTCTTTTCTGTGAAACTGTGCTATACTGAAAATATCAAAGCTTGGAGGTATCAATATGCAGGTTTGGCATATGAGTGGCGCGGGCAACGACTTTATGGTGCTGGATGCCAGGGGAAAACAGCTGGATTTTCAGACCCTGGCGCCGGAGCTGTGTAAATTGACCGGCGCAGACGGTTTTATGGCTGTGGACTACGCAACCGATGCGGATTTTACCCTGCATTTCTATAATTCCGATGGCTCCCGGGGCGAGATGTGCGGCAACGGCAGCCGGTGCATTTGCCGCTTTGCCTACGATAACGGCATTGCCGGAGAAGAGATGGTCATTCATACCGATGCAGGTCTGGTCCCCGGCTGGCGCCTGGCGGAAGATATGTATCGGGTGAAGCTGAACAATCCCGGCGTGCTGGACCTTGCCCGGCGGGAGGACGCTGCCTATGTGGAACTGGGAAATCCCGGTGTGCCCCACGGTGTGGTGGAGCTGCCCGGCTTGACATTTGATATGTGTGAGCCGCTGCGCCAGCGGGCAAAAGCTTTGCGCTATGACCCGGCATTTCCCAAGGGAGCGAACATCAATTTCTACACCTGGCTGGGAGAGGACCGCGTCCGGGTGCTGACCTATGAACGGGGCGTGGAGGACTATACCTTGGCTTGCGGCACCGGCTGTGGCTCGGTGACATCCACCGTGTTTACCCAGGGTAAGCTGCCGGGAGGAAAGCTGATCTGCGAAAACCAAGGCGGCACCTTGCAGGTGACCATTGGCACGGAGAATGGCGCTATCAACGAGATCTTCCTGGAAGGCCCTGCGGAGATCCTGAAGGTCTATGAATTGTAAAAGAAGCGGATTGCCTTGAGGCAATCCGCTTTCTTTAGTTTTCCATCTGTTTTCCCAAAAAACCTGCTGCGGTTTGGGCCAGCTTCTGATCGGATTCCTGCAGAGGAGGGGTGTTTTCTCCCATCAGCAGCATCACGCAGCCCATCAGATCTCCCTGGGAGAGGATAGGGGCAGCCACACCCAAATAGTATTTGTCGTTTTCCCGGCTGGCGCGAATGGGGGAATCTCCCGGCTGAAAACGATAATTTCTCCGCTTTTCCATCAGGTCATCCAGCTCCGGGGAGTTGGGCTTGTCCATAAGCTCCCGCTTGGGCGCGCCGTGCAGGGCAATAATGGAATCCCGGTCCGACACCGCTGCGATGCACCCGGTGTTGGCGCCGATGGCCTCGCACATCTGGGATGCAAATTCCTGCAGATCCCCCATCGGCGAATACTTCCGGAAGATCACACCCCCATCCTTTTCCGTATAGATCTCCAGCGGATCGCCCTCTCTGATTTTGAGGGTTCTTCGAATCTCCTTGGGAATCACAATCCGCCCAAGGTCGTCAACCCGGCGTACAATACCAGTTGCCTTCATATATATCTATCTCCTTATTTTACAAATTACGCTGTTAGTATCTGTAAACGAGGCAAGATTATACTGCAATAATTTACTTTAAAACTGATACGTGTTATAATAAGCTGCAAGATCAATTTAAGGGTGTATGAGATATGTTTTTGATTTTGGGACATTATGACCGGACAACGCTTGCATTTAATCTTTATAAAACAATATTTGAAGGACTACGTGATTCAAGCGAAAAAACGTCTTTAGATTTAAGCTATAACTATAATGGGTCTAGTGAAACAATTCCGGTAAGTGGGGATGTTGTTTTTAATTTTAATCAAAGCAAATTAAGGTATTTTCAATATGTAATTGATAATGACAATACTGCAACGAATGAATATAAAAGCTACGTAAAAAAGTTGCTTGAAATCTGCTCTAAATTTCATCATTCACCGGAAAATATAACGATCTTACCCAAAACGGGTGCTATCAATAATATTAAGCAATCTTTAGGAAATGATAGACCCGATGTTTTTTTGGCGTCCTTAAAACTATACTATGACGGATATAAATCATTGATTTTGAGTAACGATAAATGTACACCGCAGAATATGCCATACTTGGAAAAATTTC
The DNA here is from genome assembly GCA_045542575.1 of Faecousia sp. Lineage (GTDB taxonomy): Bacteria > Bacillota > Clostridia > Oscillospirales > Oscillospiraceae > Faecousia. Next base: position 7,772 of record JAZQLG010000089.1, on the reverse strand, counting down.
TTGATAGTTTTAAAGGTGAAAATTCTATATGTAATTTCTCAAAGTTTATTTATCATATTGATGAGAAGTTTACCATTGAACTTTGCGAGCACGGCAAGACGCCAATTAAAACAGTCGCAGATGTTCATAAGTATATCTTGTTGGCATACAAATATTGGATGAATACTAGGGAATTCTACATGAATCACAATAATGCAAAAACAAAGAAAGCATATGAGAAGCTTTCCAAAAACTATGTTCTTTTAGAATTCAACCCATATTTTGAGGATGAATTTGACAGCAAAATAGATATATTTTGATTTCCCGCTGCGATAGAAATATACTCTTATCAAGATGATATGGATTGCCGAAAGAAGGGGGATGCCATATGCAAATAAGAAAATTCCAGCCGGAGAAAGATCTGAAAAAGCTGGAAGCTTATTTAAGGAGGCAATATTGGGAAAATCGAAATATGTCCTCGTGGTTGCCGGAAAGACTGCATGACCTGATCTATCGGATGGGCGCGCAAGAGGCAGATGGGGGCAGAGAACGATCTGCGGATTATATATTCCTGTGGGAAGAAAATGGGGAGATCGTTGCCTGTATCCTTCCGGACGGTGAGAATATTTACTTCAGCATTCAAAAAGGGTTTGAACATCTGTTTCCTTCACTTCTATCCTACAGCGAAAGAAACTGCCTTCCTTTATTTCATAAAGCCGAGGATGGGTCTGTAAAGTTTTGGGTTGCAGCCAACGATCGTCTTACCTATATGCAGGAAACGCTTCTGAAATCGGGTTATACCAGGTACGCAGAAGAGGATTATGATAATTATGTGTATCCTTTGGAAGCTTGCGTTTCGGTAGACTTGCCGGAAGGTTTTCGGTTTCTTTACGGCGAGGAGTATGCAAGCGAGGAGAATAAGTGGAATGCCTTCCATTTAGGCTTTCATCCGGACCACGAAGAAACCGACTATAAGAATAGTATGAACCCCTATATTTCGAGAAAAAACTCATCTCTGTATCAGGACAGCTTTGAGTGCATCGTGGTGGATGAAAACACGCAAGACAAAAACGATGTGTGCGCTTACTGCTTCGTCTATGTTGACAGGCAAACGAAAACCGCACTCATAGAGCCTGTCAGCACCAGAGAAAAGTATCAGCGCAAGGGGATAGGCACTGCAATGATGCACGGAGCGATACTGCGCTGCAAGGAAAAGGGTATCGAAAAGTGCTACGTAAATTCCTTTGGATGGAGAAGAAAATTCTATAATGCCGCAGGCTTTTATACAGAAGACAGTATCGGCTTTTGGCACAAAATTATTCGATAACGAATTCCGTTGTGTGTGAGTTGATTTACAGATGACGCTGGTAGTGTCTGAAAAGGCAGGAGAGGATACGGAAAGATTTACTTTGGCCCGATTTTATGATACGATAGCAAAAACCGAACGGGAAGGAGCTGTTATTATGAATTTTAAGAATCAGGAAAAGAAGAAAGCGATCACCTTTAGCTATGACGATGGCATAACCCAGGACATTCGCTTGATCGCATTGCTAAATAAGTATAATTTGAAATGCACCTTTAACCTCAATTCTGAAAAGCTGGGAAAAAAAGGCCTGTTGGCCAGAAACGGCAATATTATTTCCCACTATAAGATCCATCCGGAAGATGTGAAGCTCATCTACGAAGGACATGAAGTTGCGGTGCATACCCTGACCCACCCTAACCTCACCCAATGTGACGATGCGGAAGTGATCCGCCAGGTGGAAACCGACAGGCTCAACCTGTCCGAGCTGGTGGGCTACGAGGTCGTGGGTATGGCATATCCCTGCGGCGGTGTCAATAATGATGAGAGGGTAGCTGACCTGATCAGGAAGAACACCGGCGTGAAATACAGCCGTACCATTGCTTCGAACCATAGCTTTGATGTGCAGAAGAATCTTCTTCAGTTTGATCCTACGGTATATCACCTGCATTTTGATAAAATGATGGAGTTGGGCAGAGCGTTCATTGAACTGAAAACCGAAACGCCGAAGATCTTTTATATTTGGGGCCACGCCTATGAAATGGACTACGGCCCGGATTACTGGATCAAACTGGAAGAATTCTTTGAGCTGATCAGCAATAAAGACGATATTTTTTACGGAACAAATAAGGAAGTTCTCCTTTAATTTTAAGCAAACAACGCAGTAGAAATCCTACTGCGTTGTTATTCTTTGAGATAACGGTGTATCACCCAACAAAATCTGTCGATTGGTGACAATACTGTCAACGAGGGGTCATTTTGCGGGTTTTCTTTACTGGTGATTCATACATTGTTTACAGTGCCGTCACAATCTAAAAAACGAATGATTGTAAAATTAATCCATCCAAACCAAAGGAGTGGTTCCATTGAAAACCGTATCTCGCGCGTTATCAATCTGTATTTTTTTCAGCTTGCTGCTGGGCGCTTTGCCGCCTGCGTTTGCTGCAGGCAATGAGGAATTCCACACGCTGATCCTCTCATCTGAAAACATGGAAGCCGGCTATGTTCACAGCGCAATATTAGATGGTGAAGCTGTTACAGAATACGACTATGTGTGGCACGCAGATCCCTCTGCCGATCACGGCGAAGTAAAGAACTCACCCGCAGAATATTTTACCGGCACAGCTCCCACCGGCGAGGACCCGGTATACATCGCCCACGATATTATTTACTATCCTCTTTTAGATCAAAACAAGTTTCAACAGGTCAACTATGACGGGGAAATGGAATGGGTGTATTTCTACGAAGCGCCGGGTTACGAGAAATATATCTTTTCTACCTTGCCTGCTTTGCGCACAGGCTTTCCCAGCCAAATGATGCACAGCCAGGAGGAAGCCTATGACAACGCTGTCCTGCATATTACCCAGGCAGGTACCTATAAACTGGAGGGCAACTGGCATGGCCAGATCCGCATTGATTTGGGCGAGGACGCGTTTGACGATCCCACCCAAAGGGTAACGTTGATCCTGGGCGGTGTGACAGTAACCTGCACCGTTGCCCCCGGCGTGGTTTTTGCCAATGTTTACGAATGCGATAACCAATGGGAAGAACGGGATGAATACAGCTATCTTGTGGATACTACAGAAGCAGGCGCCAATATAGTATTGGCTGATGGCACGGTCAACACCGTGTCCGGTGAGAATGTGTTCCGTATCCTGCGCGCCAAGTATAAAGACGAGGATTCCACAGACCAGTATCCTGCCCAAAAGAAGCAGTATAAGACAGACGGCGCTTTCTACTCCTATATGTCTATGAACATTTGCGGTGAGAGCGCCGGAACCGGTGTGCTGAATATTCATTCCGGCTATGAGGGCTTGAATACCGAGCTGCATCTAACCCTCAATGGCGGCAGTGTGAACATCTATTCTCAAGACGACGGCATCAATGTCAATGAGGACAATGTTTCTGTTCTGGCTGTCGACGGCGGCAACCTGCACATTTGCGCCGGTTTGGGCGCAGAGGGCGATGGTATTGACTCCAATGGCTATATGGTCATTCGTGGCGGTACCGTCATTTCCGCCGCAAACGGTAACGGCGCAGATTGCGGCCTGGACTCTGACCGTGGCTCCTATGTGCTGGGAGGAACGGTGGTGGCCCTTGGCGGCACGATGGATTGGGCAGAAACCGATGAGACTGTGCAGGATGCCCAGGTAGTGCTGAATATGCGGTTTTCCGGCGTACAGAGCGCAGACGAAGCCGTTATCATTACAGACACCCAGGGCAAGATTGTTTTCGCGTATGACCCGGACAAGGACGAAGTGCTAGGGAGCAATGGCCGTGTTTACAGTGGAGCGATCCTGTCTTGCGCAGGGCTGGAAGTGGGCCAAGGCTATCACATCTATGTGGGCGGAAACGTAACCGGAACGGAAACCAACGGTGTATATGACCCCAATACCACAACCGGTTTTGAAGGTGCAGTCCAACAGTGCTATTCCGGCTCGGGAATTGGTGGCTTTGGCGGTATGAACGGCAATCGCTTCCCTGGCAACCAAGTTCCTCAAAACAATCAGCCGCCCCAGAATTTTCAGCCCGGCGATATGCCCCAGGGGGAAATGCAGCGACCTGACGGCAATATGGACCCCGGACAAATGGGAAATCCCTTTGGCGGCCAGATGGGCAACGCCCAGACCGGCGTAACCTGCACCTACGACCGGGTGTTCACGATGAGCAAAGCGGTGAATGCTTTTTCCTCCGTTTCGGATGTGCGGCACGATAGCGCCACAGCTGCAGAGGACGGCACGTGCAGTGTGTGCAGCGGCACGGATACTGCCCCCCGGGAGAGCCGGTTTTTGGGTTATGGAATTGCATTCCTGCTGGGTGCTGTGAGCGCATCCTGCGTGTTTAGCGTCGTGTTGCTCGTAAAGAAAAACAGAGCAAGATAGCGCAAGAGCGTGATGCGGATACAAGTTTTTTTGTGGGATTCATTGACTTCTTTTTCTTGCATTATTATAATTAAATTAGCATCCCCAGAAAAGAAAGAAAGAGAGAGAAAACCATGGAAAACAATAATGCAAACCACATCAGCAAAAATATTGTTCGTTTCTTGCTCACATCGGTGCTTGGCTGGATCGGAAGTGTGATCATCAACCATTCCAATCTTCGTCCCGAAGGCTATAAATGCCGCACCGGCGCTTACTTCTGGCTTGGCCCGCTGACCCTTGGCATTTACCCGCTGGTCGCCAGCATCTGCAACATTTCTTTCACCTACGGCGAAGAGAATATTGGCTACAAGAAAAAGTACTGATAATCCACTGACCGGCGGAGCGCACCTCGCTCCGCCGGCTCTTTTTTGCATTGTGGGTAATTCTCAAAAAAGAAAACGGAGTTTTTTGTTGCAATTCCTCGGAAAAGGGAGTATACTCATACCCGAAAGCCTTTTAGCCCTATTAAAACAAATATCGGAGGAAACAAAATGAATTTGGTCTATGGCATCCATGACAAGCCCAAGTTTGGTCAGATGCTGGTGTTCGCATTCCAGCAGGTCCTGGCGATCTTGGCAGCTACCATCGCAGTACCTTCCATTGTCGGTAACGGTATGAGCCAGTCCGCAGCGCTGTTTGGCGCCGGTGTTGGCACTCTGGTCTATCAGCTCTTTACAAAGTTCCGCAGCCCCGTGTTCCTGGGCTCTTCCTTTGCGTTTATCGGCTCTATGCTGGCAGCCTTTGCCGGCGCGGTTTCCACCTCTGCCGGTTATGCAGGCTTGATCATTGGCGCTGCGTTTGCAGGCCTGGTTTATGTGATCATTGCTGCTGTTGTTAAGGTAGCAGGCGTTAAGTGGATCAACAAGCTGATGCCCCCTGTGGTCATCGGACCCACCGTTGCGCTCATCGGTCTGTCCCTGGCAGGCGCTGCCATTAAGGACGTGTTCTCCTACGGTCCCCAGGATGCCAATGGCTCGTTCATTATGAGCGCCCCCGCCTGGGCTTCCTTTGTGTGCGCTATGGTCACTCTGTTGACGGTGATTCTGGTCTCCGCCTATGGCAAGAAGATGTTCAAGCTAGTTCCCTTCATTATTGGCATCCTGGCCGGTTACGCGGTTGCTGTGATCTTCACTCTGTGCGGCACTCCCGTGATCGACTTCTCCCGTTTCCAGAATATGCAGCTGTTCGCTGTTCCCGATTTCACCTTTGTGGAAGCACTCAAGGGCGTTAAGGAAATTGACGGCTCCTTCATCGCAACCGTTGCAGTTGCATATATTCCCGTTGCCTTCGTGGTATTTGCCGAGCACATCGCTGACCACAAGAACCTTTCCACCATCATCGACAAGGATCTGCTGGAAGATCCCGGCTTGCACCGTACTCTGCTGGGTGACGGCGTTGGCTCCATCGCCGGCGCTATCTTTGGCGGCTGCCCCAACACCACCTACGGTGAGTCTGTTGGCTGCGTTGCCATCACCCGCAATGCTTCTGTGATCACCATCACCACCGCTGCTGTGATGTGCATTCTGATCTCCTTCTTCGGACCTTTCGTCACCTTCCTGTCCTCCATCCCCGGCTGCGTTATGGGCGGTGTCTGCACCACTCTGTACGGCTTTATTGCCTGCTCCGGCCTGAAGATGGTCCAGAAGGTGGACCTGAACCAGAACAAGAATCTGTTTGTGGTAGCTTCGATTCTGATCCCCGGCATCGGCGGTATGGCTATGGCCATCGGCAAGGTCACCCTGACCACCACTGCCTGCGCTCTGATCCTGGGCATCATTGTAAACCTGCTGGTTTCCAAGGCGAAGGAAGAGTAATACTGTTTCTAAAAACCCAACGGGGCTGCGAAATTCGCAGCCCCGTTAAATATTCAGTTGCAAAATCCTTTGATGGGAAGTAAGATAGAACCGTGCATACTATAGAAACTGCGGAGAGGGGGTTGCCTGTGAGAAAGCAAACTTGGAAAATACTGTTTTGGGTATACTTGCTGTTTCTTTTTTTGGTGGTGATCCTGAAATTCACCGGTTCTTTCCAAACCTTGCTGGACAGGATGCAGGCCGAGCCATACGGTAAGACCTATAACCTGCAACCCTTTGCGACCATCAAGATCCAGCTGCGGTATTTGTCCGAAGGCTGGGCCCGGTTTAATTTAATGGGAAATACGATCCCTTTTATCCCCTTTGGCTTCCTGCTGCCTATGAGCTGCCGAAAGAAGTGCTCCTTGGGAAAGGTGCTGCTGACGGGTCTGGGCTTTGTGCTGCTTGCGGAGATGGTGCAGTTTTATACCAACCTGGGCGCCTTCGATGTGGACGACATTATTTTGAATATGGCGGCCATATTCCTGGGTTATCTGCCGGTGGGCATTGCCGGTGTCGTGCGAAGACACAGAAGAAAAAAGAAAAAATAAAGAGCGTGTTGATGCTGCAACACGCTCTTTATTTGTAAATGAGAAAGGGCAAAAAACCGTGCGGTTTTGGAATCCTGCAAATACGTGTGGTTTTGTGGGATTTTGGGGTTTGTTTTTGACAAAACAAACATAAACAAACAAAAAAGTTGGGTGTTGGTGGGTTTTTCTTGACTTTCCTACCAGTTTGTGGTACCCTTAACCTGATAAGGTACGGGGAGGTGAAGGCCTTGCTGGCAGCAGAACGGCGACGTGTCATCACAGAACGGATCAAAGCCACCGGTCAGGTGGTGGTATCTGCCTTAAGCGCAGAATTTCAAGTGTCCGAGGAGACCATTCGGCGGGACTTGGAATGGCTGGAAAAGGAAGAGGTTGCCACCCGAATCTATGGCGGAGCTGTTCTGCGGGGTAACGACCGGATCACACCGCCCTATTCTATCCGTAAAAACACCAGTATCGAACCCAAGATCGCCATTGCCCGGCAGCTTGCCCGGCTGGTGCGTGACGGCGATACGCTGATGGTGGACGAAAGCTCCACCGCAGCCTACGCAGTCCGGGCCCTCCGGCAGAAGAAGGGCATTACTCTCATCACCAATTCCCTGGAGCTTCTGCGGGAAATGAATGGCCAGGACACCTGGAATGTCATATCCACCGGAGGCAATATCAAAAGTGATGTGCAGGCCCAGGTAGGCCCCCACGCATTGCGCACCGTGCGGTCATACCAAAGTCGGAGGCCAAGCGGTCTTAGGAAGACAAGAGGCAAGTCCAACTCCTTGGCTCACAGAACGACATGGCTACGATCCGACTTCTTTTGATATTGCCTCCGGTGGATATGACATTCCAGGTGTCCTGGCCATTCATTTCCCGCAGAAGCTCCAGGGAATTGGTGATGAGGGTGATGCCCTTCTTCTGCCGAAGGGCCCGGACTGCGTAGGCTGCGGTGGAGCTT
>JAZQLG010000088.1:0-2270 GCA_045542575.1 Faecousia sp. | reverse complement strand
CGTATCGCTTCGATGGTTCGAATCCGTCCTCCCCCACCACAAAGAAGACCAATCCATTTGGATTGGTCTTCTTTGTGGTTATGGGTATTTGGAGGACGGATTCGAAAGGCGGCTCTTAGCAAGTGTCCGGTGGACACTTGCAACCGCCGTGGCTTTTCCGCAGAAAAGCGAATCCGTCCTCCCCCACCAGAAAAGAGCACTTCGGAAGAAGTGCTCTTTTCAACTAAATCCACCCTTACGGGCGGGTGAAATATTGCTTCGCAATATGAAATCCTCACTATGTTCGGGTGAAATCGCTGCGGCGGTGGGTGGATTTAATTTCACTTGATGCGTTAGCATCAAATTTCACGATTCACGACAGTGAATTATTTCATATTTTCCGCAAGGAAAATATTTTACTGAAAATGCAAGTTTTCACAGGTATGCCCGATGAAATGATGTCAAAATGATGTCAGGAATTTATAAAGAGAGGACAATGATAATGGTTAAATTAAAGGAGCTACGCAAAGCTGCCGGTCTATCTGTTCAGGCACTTTCAGATGCCTGCGGCGTATCTCGCCGTACGATCGAAGACATTGAAGCCAGGGGCGACTGCCGTATTTCAACTGCCTATACCATTTGCAAAACATTAGGCTGCACGCTGGATGAATTCTACAAAGAAGAGCCCTGGGAGTGATCCTTGGGCTCTTCGTCTATACTCCCTTGAAAATTTTCGCATATGGAAATATAATATAAAAAAAGCAAATGGGGGATCGCTTATGCAATACCGGCTGGATAAATACGGCAACGAGATTTCTGTTTTGGGCTTTGGCTGTATGCGCTTTCGCCGAAAAGGCGCAGGCATTGATATGGAGCAGGCAGAGCAGCAGCTGGTGGCCGCCATTGAAAATGGGGTCAACTACTTGGACACTGCCTATATCTACCCCGGCAGTGAAGCCGCTGTAGGGGAGATATTAGCCAAAAACGGCCTGCGGGACAAGGTGTATATTGCCACCAAGCTGCCCCACTATCTGATAAAATCCCGGAAGGATATGGAAAAGAAGTTTGCCGAGGAGCTCAGGCGGCTTCAAACCGACCATATTGACTACTACTTAATGCATATGCTCACCGATGTGCTTACCTGGGAAAAGCTGAAGGAAATCGGTATTTTGGAATTTCTGGAAGAGAAAAAGCAGACCGGGGCCATCCGGCAGGTGGGCTTTTCCTACCACGGCGGCACCGATATGTTCTGCAAATTGGTGGATGCCTATGACTGGGATTTTTGTCAGATACAATATAATTATATGGATGAACACACCCAGGCGGGCAGAAGAGGACTGACCTATGCCCACGAAAAGGGACTGCCGGTGATCATAATGGAGCCACTTCGGGGCGGCAAGCTGGCAAACAATCTGCCAAAAGAGGCGGTGGAAGCCTTCCGGGAGCACCCGGCAGGCTATACGCCCGCAGGCTGGGCCTTCCGCTGGCTTTGGGATCAGAAGGAAGTGACCTGTGTTCTTTCCGGGATGAATTCCATGGAAATGCTCCGGGAAAACCTGGCTTCTGCAGACAGCGCCCGGGTAGGGGACTTTGGGGAAGAAGAGCAGGCACTGCTTGAAAAGGTGGTAAAGGCCATCAATGCCAAAATGAAGGTGGGCTGCACCGGCTGCGGCTACTGTATGCCTTGCCCCAAGGGCGTGGATATCCCCGGTATGTTTGCCGCCTATAACCGCCGGTATTCCGAAGGTAAATTTGCAGGGCTGAAGGAGCATTTTATGTGCAGCGCTGTCCGCAAGGATTCCACTGCCGCCTACCTGTGCATTGGCTGCGGCAAGTGCGAAGCCCACTGCCCCCAGGCCATTCCCATCCGGCAAAAACTGAAAGAGGCGGGAAAAGAACTGGAAGGACCTATCTACCGCATTGCCCGCAAAGCGGTGGAAATCTTTAAGCTCTACGGCTGATAGAAGGGACAATTGATAATGGATAATGGACAATGAAGGGGTCGGCATCGCCGACGGAATGAAATGTAAGGGCCGATGAGGGCATCGGCCCTTACGGAAAGCTTTGGATTTATGGGTAGGGACACCCCTCCCGGGGTGCCCGCGGTTTGTACAAAGAAAACAGCACCGGATTTTGGCAAAACCCGGTGCTCAGTCTGTCAAAAAACTTGTTTTTGACAGACTGGCAGAGGTCACCAAAGCCGCCAAGACAAGCAACTCGACCCCGAAGTGTATGTGGATACTCGAGAGGGGAGAGTTGCGCAGTAAGTCAAAAAGCCTTGCGTAGCAAGC
>JAZQLG010000087.1:0-8664 GCA_045542575.1 Faecousia sp. | reverse complement strand
CGGAGATCAGGGCGCTTGGCGTACATATCCTTGGGCAGCAGGAAGTATTCCTGTTCAGCACCTACACAGGGGGTGACACGCTTGGTTTGGGTGTCGCCGAACAAGCGGAGAATTCTGACAGCCTGCTTTGAAACTTCATCGATGGAGCGAAGCAGGGGTGTTTTCTTATCAAGGGCGGCGCCGGTGTAGGAGAAGAAGCAGGTGGGGATGTACAGACTGCCGTCTCTTACAAAGGCAAATGCGGTGGGATCCCAGGCTGTGTAGCCCCGGGCCTCAAAGGTAGCACGCAGGCCGCCTGAGGGGAAAGAGGATGCATCCGGCTCGCCCCTTACCAGGGCCTTTCCGGCGAATTCCATTATAACCTTTCCTTCACCGGCAGGCTCCAGGAAGGAGTCGTGCTTTTCTGCGGTGATGCCGGTCATGGGCTGGAACCAGTGTGTATAGTGGGTGGCGCCCTTTTCCAGCGCCCAGGCCTTCATAGCCTCTGCGATCTCGTTGGCAACATCCAGCTGCAGAGAGGTTCCGTTTTGGATGCAAAGCTTCCAGGCGTTATAAATTTCGGGCCGCAGACGCTGTTTCATTGTTGATTCATTGAATACGTCGCTACCGAAGATCTCCGGGACGGAAATAGCGGGGCTCATAAGATCATCCTTTCTGCATACCGATATTACATCAAAAAATTACATACCATTTTCATTCTATGCGAAAGCAGCTGAAAATGCAAGGAGCGAATTTGGAAAAATTTTTCACATTCAAAGATGCTTCCTTGTGTAATGCCTACAATATATGAGGATTTGCTGTAGAACAACCCACAATTTCGTTGCTTTTTGGAGAAAGTTGGATTATACTGATTACAATATTTGCCTGAGAAGGGGTGTGCATAATGAATTACAACACAATGACCAAGCAGGAGCTGGAACTGACCTATGCCCAGCTAAAAAAGGATTTTGCGGATTGCAAAGCCAAAAACCTGAAGCTGGATATGTCCCGGGGAAAGCCTGCCAAGAATCAGATCGACCTTGTCAGTGATATTCTTACAGTTCTTACTGACCCGGATGACTGCATAGTGGACGGCGTGGATACCCGCAACTACGGTGAATTGGCTGGTATCCGGTGTGCCAGAGAATACTGGGCCGATATTTTGGATTGTAAGCCCTCGCAGGTATTTCTGGGCGGCACAGCCAGCCTGAATATTATGTTTGATGTGATCTCCCGGGCATATACCCACGGCCTTCTGCACAGCGAGCGCCCCTGGTGCAAGGAAGAAGCAGTAAAATTCCTTTGCCCCAGCCCTGGTTATGATCGGCATTTCCGCATTACAGAGTTTTTTGGCGCTGAGCTGATCACCATCCCTATGACGGACGAGGGTCCGGATATGGATATGGTGGAGGAGCTTGTAAAAGATCCTGCAGTAAAGGGCATCTGGTGCGTCCCCAAGTATTCCAATCCTGATGGTATTATCTACTCCCGGAAGACAGTGGAGCGGTTTGCTGCCCTGAAGCCTGCTGCCCCTGATTTCGCCATTATGTGGGACAATGCCTATTGCATCCACGAATTCGAAGGGGAATATGTGCCTTTCCCGGACATTATCAGCCTTTGCGAGAAGGCCGGTAACCCGGATATGGTGTACGAATTTGCATCCACATCTAAAATTACCTTTGCCGGCGGCGGCATTTCCGCAATGGCGGCTTCCGAAGCCAATATTCAGTATTTTAGCAAGCTGTTCTTTGTCAATACGATTTCATTTGATAAGGTCAATCAGCTTCGGCATGTGCTGTACTTAAAAGATAAAGCACATACCATAGAAATCATGAAGCGTCATGCAACCGTGATGGCACCCAAATTCCGCACTGTGCTTGCAATGCTTGAAAAGGAGATTGCACCCTGCGGCTTTGCCCGCTGGAACAGTCCCAAGGGCGGCTACTTTGTCAGTCTGTTCACAATGAAAGGTACAGCAAAGCGGGCTCTGGCTCTATGCAAAGAAGCGGGTGTGGTTATGACTGGCGCAGGTGCGACATACCCCTATGGCATTGACCCGGATGACAGCAATATTCGGATTGCCCCCAGTCTGCCACCTGTAGCAGAGCTTGAAAAGGCAATGGGAGTTTTCTGTGTATGTCTGAAGCTGGCCGCTGTTGAAAAATTACTTAACATTTGACCTTTGCAGTATTATGGTGAAAAACTTTTGCACCAATATTTCCGCGACCGATCCATCGACCGGTCGCGGTTTCTTTTGAATATTGCCCTTGAATATTCATTCATACTGTGTTATTATACATTCATAGTGTATAAGAACCTGAAAGACAGATAGGTTGTGCGTATATGGAACTGTTATCCAACATTAACGGCCATCGGGATCTTGCGCGGTTGAGCGAGGCCCAAAGAGTACAGTTGTGCCGTGAAATAAGAGAATATTTGGTGTCCTCAGTTTCTACGACCGGAGGGCATTTGGCATCCAATTTAGGTGTTGTGGAGCTGTCTGTCGCATTGGAAACAGTGTTTGACACAGATGTTGACCGCCTTGTCTTCGATGTGGGTCACCAGTCTTATGTCCATAAGATGCTAACAGGTCGTAAGGATGCGTTTTCTTCGTTGCGGCAATTTGGCGGTATGGCAGGCTTCCCAAAGCCTTCTGAAAGCAATGCGGATGCTTTTACTGCAGGTCACGCATCCAGTTCCGTCAGCATTGCCTTGGGCATGGCTCGGGCAAGGACGCTGCAGGGTGAAAGCTATAAAGTGGTTGCCCTCGTCGGTGACGGCGCAGCAACCGGCGGTATGATTTATGAAGGGCTTAACGATGCCGCGGTAAGCAATGAGCCGATGGTCGTCATACTCAATGACAATGCAATGTCCATTGATCAAAATGTGGGTGGTATGGCGAAGCACCTGCGTAACCTGCGGGTAAAGGACAAGTACCTGGGTATCAAAAAGCGGTATAAAACCTTCCTGACGAAGATTCCCGGCGGTAAGGCATTGCATAAACTGACAGGTCGAATCAAAGACCGCCTTCGCAGAGCGCTGATTCCTTCCAACATTTTCGAGAATATGGGCTTTACCTATTTGGGACCTGTGGATGGGCACGATACAGAGCATCTGATTCATCTTTTGCAAAACGCAGTGGATCGGAACAGACCTGTACTGCTCCATGTTTTCACCCAAAAGGGAAGGGGCTATGTGCCTGCACAGGAGCATCCAAAGCTGTTCCACGGAATTGGAAAATTTGATAAAGAAAGCGGAAAGCCGCTGAAAGCGTCGGTGGAGACATTTTCCGATGTTTTTGGCAGGACTATGGTCTGCCTTGCAGAGAAAAATGAAAAGCTTTGTGCCATTACAGCTGCTATGCCGGGGGGTACAGGCCTTTTGCGTTTTAAGGAACAATTCCCCAAAAGACTTTTTGATGTGGGCATTGCGGAGGAACACGCCGTTTCTATGGCAGGCGGCTTGGCAAAACAGGGAATGGTGCCTGTGGTTGCCCTTTACTCAACATTTTTGCAGCGGGCATACGATATGATCCTGCAGGATGTTTGTATGCAGAAGCTTCATGTAATTTTTGCGATTGATCGTGCGGGGCTCGTCGGTGAGGATGGCGAAACCCATCACGGTATTTTCGATGTGGGCTTTTTGCGACAGGCACCGGGGATGAAGATCCTTTGCCCTGCTACAAAGGAAGAGCTTTCCCGAATGCTTCGCTGGGCTGTAGAAGAACAAAATGGTCCTGTGGCAATTCGTTATCCGCGTGGTGGAGAAACCATTGACAGCATTTCCCCTGTTTGGGAAAAAGACGGTGTCGTTTGCTATGGCATAGGGAAGGATGTAACACTTTTAACCTATGGCACCTTGGTATCAGAGGCCGTTCGTGCAGGTCAATTGCTTAAGGATTCCGGCGTGGAAGCAACTGTTCTTCGCCTGCAGCGGGTGGATCTAATTCCAGTGCAAACCATATTGGAAGGAATGTCACCAAACCGGAAATTGTTTGTGATGGAGGAGGTTTGTGCACACAGCGGCATCAAAGAAGCACTTTCTTTGGAATTGAACGCACAGATCCCCTGTGATGTACACGGAATTGATTTGGGGTACAGGTATGTAACCCACGGCAGTGTGCAGGAGCTGTATCGCTTCTGCGGTTTGGACGGTCAAAGCGTAGCCAACTATGTTTTGGAGGAACTGAAGTGAAAGTAAAGAAACGACTGGATGTGCTTTTGGTGGAGCAGGGATATGCGGAAAATCGCACCAAAGCACAGGCCATTATTATGAGCGGCAACGTATATGTGGAGGGGCAGAAGGCAGATAAGCCAGGTACCTCCTATGAGGAAACGGTTGCTATTGAGGTCCGGGGTGCGGCCTGCCCCTATGTAAGCCGAGGTGGACTTAAACTGGAAAAGGCTCTTCGGGATTTTGGTGTTGATCCTACCGGCTATGTCTGCAGTGACTCCGGCGCCTCCACCGGCGGCTTTACCGACTGTTTACTTCAGCAAGGGGCAAGCAAGGTTTTTGCCATTGATGTCGGCTACGGCCAGCTGGATTGGAAAATTCGCTCCGATCCCCGCGTGGTGGTTATGGAACGGACCAATGTGCGTTATGTAACACCGGAGCAATTGGGCGAGCCACTGGATCTTTCTGTTATTGATGTCAGCTTCATTTCCTTGCGGATCGTTCTGCCGGTGGTCAAGACTTTTCTAAAGCCGACACAAGGACAGGTATTGTGCCTGATTAAGCCCCAGTTTGAAGCAGGCAAAGAAAAAGTTGGCAAAAAGGGTGTTGTACGGGACCCGGCGGTACACAAAGAAGTACTGGATGATTTTGTCAGATTGTCCGGAGAGCTGGGCTTTACCATTATGGGGTTGACCTTCTCACCGGTAAAGGGTCCGGAAGGCAACATTGAGTTTTTAGCACATCTTACATTGGAAGAGAAAAAGGGCATTGAACCGGATACTGCTGATGTGGTGCGGCAGGCCCACGATTCTTTGAAGGGGTGATACTGTGAAACGCATTATTCTCACACCCAATCCCTACCGGGACAAAAATTTTAAGACGGTACGGGAGGCTATGGAAATATTGGAGCAGGCAGGGGTGGAAGCCAGGGTATGTTTGCCATTTGAGGTTGACAGGACCTTCGACCTGCCCAGGGATATCCATTTCTGCCGTCTGGACAGAGAACTCCCGAAAGCTTCCGCTGTGATCTGCTTTGGCGGTGACGGCACAATCTTGCATATGGCAAAGGCGGCCACTCGCTTTGGCCTTCCTATTTTGGGTGTCAACATCGGCACGATGGGCTTTATGGCAGAATTGGAAGCAACGGAGCTTTCAGAGCTGAAGAGGCTTGCTACCGGTGATTACACGATCGATAGCCGCATGATGCTGGATGTGACCGTTATGCGGCAGCGGGAGATCATCTTCAAGGATATATGCCTGAATGATGCCGCTATAACAAAGGGCGCGATTGCCCGAATTGTACATCTTGCTGTAAAGTGCGATGGCGTGCAGGCGATGGAATGTGGAGGCGACGGCGTGATCGTTGCTACACCTACCGGCTCCACGGCATATAGTCTGTCTGCAGGCGGACCCATTGTAGAGCCCGAAGCCAACAACATTTTGGTAACACCGGTTTGTGCCCACGATGTTGCAAGCCGCACCCTGGTTACTTCAGAAAAACGTGTGATCACTGTCGAAATGACACACAATGCCCGTAGAAATGCTTATTTAAGTGTTGACGGCGGTAAAGCCCTGAAGATCAATATGGGTGATGAAATTACGATCCGAAAATCTCCTTTGGTAACCCAGCTTTTGCGTCTTAAGAACCACAGCTTTTACGATGTTGTAAACAGAAAGTTTAAGAACGGTTGAGGTAGAATATGAAAACACAAAGACAAGCTAAAATTTTGGAGCTTATTTCCACCACCATTGTGGATACCCAGGAACAACTGCTGTCCCTTTTGGAGGAAGCAGGCTTCCACACCACCCAGGCTACCATATCCCGGGACATAAAAGAACTGCGGATCGTTAAGGAACTAACGAGCTTGGGGAACTACCGTTACACCACAGGCAACAATGAAATTGAAGGTACATTTTCCGCGCGGCTGAATACCATTTTTAAAGAATGTGTTATCGGCTTTGACTACGCGCAAAATATCATCGTTGTGCGGACCCTTCCCGGTCTTGCCTCCGCCGCTGCATCTGCTATAGACAGTATGAACATTCATGCAGTTGTGGGCAGCCTGGCAGGCGATGATACGGTGATGATCGTAATGCGGGATAACAACTCCGCGGCGGTTTTCTGTGGGGAAATGAAAAGTCTTTTGGGGTGATTTGAGTGCTGAGTTTACTGCATATTGAAAATATTGCGGTCATTGAGTGCGCAGACATTTCCTTTGAAAACGGCTTTAATATCCTGACCGGTGAAACCGGTGCAGGTAAGTCCATTGTCATTGATGCCATTTGCGCAGTGCTGGGAGAAAGGGCCTATCGGGATATGATCCGTACCGGAACGGAGAAGGCCTCCGTGCGGGCGGTGTTCACCGGTGTGCCGGAGCTCCCCTGGTTTTCCGATAATGGAGTTCCTTATGATGAAGAAACTGTGATCAGCCGTGATGTGTTCCTGGATGGTAAAAATATTTGCCGCGTAAACGGTACACTGGTCAGTGTATCTATCCTACATAAGCTGGGCATTTCCCTGATCAATATCCATGGGCAGCACGACAGTGCGGCGTTATTTGATGAAGACAATCACCTGCAGTATTTGGACGATTTTTCGCAAAATCAAAGCCTGCGGCAGATATATGGGGAAAAGTATCAAATCGTTGCAGACCTTAAAAAGGAAATTCAGCGGCTGCAAATGGATGAAAGCGAAAAGCTACGCCGGATGGAGACCCTCCGCTATCAGATCGAGGAGATCAGCAAGGCGGCCCTGAAGGCTGGGGAAGACGAGGAGCTTGAGAGCCGCAGAAAAATCTTGCAGAATGCGGAAAAGCTGTCTGACGGCATCCACACAGCTGTAGAGTGCCTTTACGGCTCTGATGATGCTGATGGCGCGGCAAGCCTCCTTTCCCAGGCGGAAAGGGAACTGAACCGACTTTCCCGCTATACGGATGCATATGAATCTGTGCACGACCGGGTTGCAGATCTTATGTATCAGGTTCAGGATGTGGCAGAGGAATTGCGGTCCGCGCGGGATGAATTGACCTATTCCGGTGAAGAGCTGGAGCAAATTGAGAGCCGTCTGGATGTGATCCACCGACTGCGGAAAAAGTACGGTGCAACCTGCGAGGACATTCTTTCCTATCTGGAAAATGCCATCAAGGAACTGGATGAAATGGAGTTTGCCGACGATCATTTGGCTCGCCTGCAGACGAAATGTGAAAAGGCAGAAAAGGAAGCCTGGGCTGCAGCCCTTGCCTTGCGAAAGAGTCGACAAGATGGGGCTGAAACCTTGTCTAACCGTATTCGGGAAGAACTGTCTGAATTGGATATGCCAAAGGTGCAGTTTGCCTGCCAATTTACCGACTGCGACCTTGGAACCAACGGTGCAGATGCGGTAGCGTTTTATATGTCTGCCAATGTGGGCGAAGCGCTGAAGCCAATGAGTAAGGTAGCATCCGGCGGTGAGTTGGCCCGGATTATGCTGGCAATGAAAAATGTACTTGCTCAGCAGGATAAAGTGCAAACCCTTATATTTGATGAGGTGGATACTGGCGTTTCCGGTCGGGCAGCACAGAAGGTTGCACAAAAGCTGAAGGCCGTTGCTACAAACAAACAGGTCCTTTGCGTGACCCATTTACCCCAGCTGGCTGCTATGGGTGATGCGCATCTGCTGATTGCAAAAGAAGAGCGGCGGGGAAGGACCTATACAACCGTTACGCCCTTGGATTTTGAGGGGAGAAAAATGGAGCTGGCCCGCATTATCGGGGGAGCTACCATTACGGAAACGACTCTCAAGAGTGCCGAGGAAATGCTGCGAGGTAAGTAATGGATGCAAAGACTATGTGGGAGCAGTTTGCATCTTCCAATGAAATATGTGCACAATTTGATGCCTGGTGCTTTGGGGACGATGCCGATGGGCTTGCAAGTCTTGTCTTAGAAGGGACGAAGACGGCAACAGCCTCAGCATATCCTTTATATGAATTGGAAGGGGAGGAACTGCCCCGGGAAGGGCAGTATAGTGTTGTTTTATGGAAGGACGGCACAGCTGCCTGCATTATTAAGACAACAAGGGTATACATCGTTCCCTTCTGTGATGTTTCTGCGGAACAAGCATACCGTGAAGGAGAAGGGGACAGAAGCCTTTTGTACTGGCAGAAGGTCCACCGCGATTTCTTCACAAAGGAGCTAAAGGAATCCGGTCTCTCCTTTACAGAGGATATGAAAGTTGTCTGTGAGGAGTTTATAAAGGTTTACCCTTGACAAAATGCGCCTTATTTGTTAGGATAAGGCAGGTAACACAGTGATGGGATGAAGTAATTGCCCCCATTTCCTTCAGAGAACTGCCGGGTGGTGCAAGGCAGCGGAGACAGGCAATGAAATACCTCCCGGAGTGGCTTTCCTGAAAAGTGCAGTAGGGAAGGACGGGTGCGCCCGAGATAGCGCAGTGTGTTGTCAGACACACCGAGGAAGCAGTTGTGAGGCTGTTTCGAACCAGAGGTGGTACCGCGTATTTTACGCCCTCTGTCC
>JAZQLG010000086.1:0-35547 GCA_045542575.1 Faecousia sp. | reverse complement strand
ATCAGACACCCTGCTTCCATACCTTCTCTGGGTCACTTTTGCCGGGTATTTGAATTTGGGCGTATATCTTTTAAATTAGTATTTATTTTTCCAAAACTTGTGTTATACTGGATATATACCCCATTACACAAAGGAGGATTTTCCTATGGCAAACAAATATGCAGGCACCCAAACCGAAAAGAATCTGATGGCCGCCTTCTCCGGCGAGTCCGAAGCAAGAAACAAGTATACCTACTTCGCCTCCAAGGCTAAGAAGGAAGGCTTTGAGCAGATCGCCGCTCTGTTCCTGGCTACCGCTGACAATGAAAAAGAACACGCCAAGCTGTGGTTCAAGGAGCTGGATGGCTTGGGCGATACCGCCCAGAACCTGGCTTCTGCCGCTGCCGGTGAAAACTACGAGTGGACCGATATGTACGCAGGCTTTGCCAAGACTGCAGAAGAAGAGGGCTTCCCGGAGCTTGCTCAGCGGTTCCGTCTGGTAGCCGAGGTGGAAAAGCACCATGAGGAGCGTTACCGCGCCCTTCTTAAGAATGTGGAAACTGCCGAAGTCTTCAAGAAGAGCTCTGTGAAGGTATGGGAGTGCCGCAACTGCGGTCACATTATGGTTGGCACCGAGGCCCCCGAGATCTGCCCCACCTGCAACCATCCTCAGGCATACTTCCAGCTCCACGCCGAGAATTACTAAGAGGGCAAAGGGCATCTTCCCGCCGGAAGATGCCCTTTTCATGCATTGCGCAAGCCCATTATTTGTGCCTTTCGGCACAAAATTGCAAATTAGGGATTTACATTTTCTTCCTTATGGTGTATGATGTTAGCAACAGAGTAGGGTTCCTCGCGTGAAGTGCTGTCAAAATGGGGAGTTGAGTGACAGACGAAGGGCATCCGCCCGCGATGAGGAGTCCGCACCCGCTGCGCCATAATGGAGACTCTCCTTTATGTAGCAACGATACTCGGTTGGGCGAAAGGCCGGCCTTGTGTCCGCCAGCCCACCGGCCATCTCGTAATATACTCCCCGTACCATCGGTACGGGCTTTTTTATTGGATGGCCTACATAAAAAGGAGGTAACTATAGTATGTCAACCACAGAAAGATCCAGAACACTCTATCCCCATCCCTTCTCCAAGGCCTATTGGCGTGATGCACTTGCGGAAATGAAGAGCCTGAAAATGCTGGTGATCACCGCATTTATGGTGGCACTTCGTGTAGTGCTCAAGCCCCTTGCCATTCCCCTTGGACCTCAGCTGAGCATCCAGACCGCCATGCTGGCAACCGCCCTGGGCGCTATGATCTACGGCCCTGTGATGGCTATCCCCGCCGCCCTTGTCTCTGACACCATCGGCTTTATGATCTACCCCACCGGTGATTATTTCCTGCCCTTTGCGCTGACAGAGATCGCATCCACCGTGATCTATGCTCTCTGCCTTTACCGCTCCAAAGCCACCCCTATCCGTGTGGCTCTCAGCCGGTTTTTGATCTGCTTCCTGGTCAATGTGATCCTGCAGCAGTTCATTTTCGCCTGGCAGTACTCCTATATGGGCAACCCGGAAAAGGCAAAGGCCACCGTCACCGGCATTATGACTGTAAGCCGGCTTTTGAAGAACGCAGCAATGTTCCCCCTGGAATCCGTTGTGCTGACCCTGTTCCTGAAGGTCCTGCTGCCTGTGACCCAGCGGGCCAAGCTGACCTTCTGCGACAATGCGGATATGAAGTTCACCGCCAAGCGGATCATCACCTTGGTCGTATTGACTGCCATTGGCATCGGTGCCGCCGTCGGCTTCCTCTTCAACCGCTACAATAATACCTCCCGCTCTGCGGATTACTCTACCAGTGAGCGGGTGGAAGCCAACAAGGCTATGACAGAGCTGGTGCTGGAAAGAACCGACGATTGGGACGACGAAACCGTGGTCTGCATCGTGGACAGCGCCTTCCGCGGTCTGTTCCAGAATGAAACCGACTACACCGTTTCCATTTACATCCTGGATGAAGCCGCCTTTGCCGCCGGTCAGGCGGCCGACGAGGACTATGATATGGATACCCTTTGGAGCTATTCCAAGAGCGGCCCCAAGAAAGATCCCCACGGTTCTCTGGTAAAGGTTGGTACAGCCACCGTCCGCAAGAACGAATCCTCCGATGAGATCCTGTCCTTTGATTTGAAAGTGCAGTAACAGCAAGCCGCACACGGAAATCCGTGTGCGGCTACTTTTATTTTTTGCCTAATTCCTTGTTGCGAAGGTATGCTTTTTCCACTGCCTGAATGGCAATTTCGGGGAGACCTGCCTGCTGGAAGGCCTTGACACCCTCGATAGTAGAGCCGCCGGGGCTGCAGACCTCTTTCCGGATCTGCTCCGGGGATTTTTCGGACTGAGCAATCAGTTTCCCTGTGCCCCACAGCATTTGGGTGGCATAAAGGACCGCCTTTTCGGGGGGAAGGCCCAGTTTTTCCCCACCCTTCGCCAAGCCTTCCACAAAGAGGGCGGCAAAGGCAGGGCCGCAGCCGGCAACAGATGTCCCTGCATCTATGAGGGCCTCCGGCAGTCTGTCCCGCAGGCCCGCATAGCGGAAAAGCTCCACAAAGAAGGCTTCTGTTTCCCCGGTTACTTCCCGGGAGCAATCATAGAGGATCACGCCCTCCCCCACTGCCACCGGCGTGTTGGGCATCATACGGATCACCGGGTATGCTCCCCCGGCCAGCTCCTGCAAGGTGCCGATCTCCAGCCCCGCCGCCATACTTATCAGCGTAAAAGGTGTTTTGCGCTTCCGGAGCACCGGTAAAAGGGAGGATAGCAAATCTGCCATCTGCTGGGGCTTTACTCCCAAGAACACCAAATCACAGGTTTTGGCGATCTGCTCCGGGCTGCTGACACAGCAGCTCGTTTCTTTTGCCATAGCCTCGCTTTTTTCTGCCGTGCGGTTGGCGACCCAAATGTTCTTGGGCTCGTATGCCTTACAGGCTGCGCGAACCAACGCGCCGCCCATATTGCCGGTGCCGATAAATCCAACTTTCATAGCTCCTCCCTTCACCGGGTCTGCCCGGTTCCCTGAATAATGTACTTATAGGCACACAGCTCCTGCAAGCCCATAGGTCCCCGGGCGTGGAGCTTTTGGGTGGAGATACCCATTTCACAGCCCAGGCCAAATTCCCCTCCATCCGTAAACCGGGTAGAGCAGTTTACATACACAGCGGCGCTGTCCACCTGGGTGGTAAATATCCGGGCCGTTTCGGCATTTTCCGTGATGATGGCCTCGCTGTGGCCGGTAGAGTGGGCCGCGATATGGCAAATAGCTTCCTCAGCGTTTTCCACTACCTTGACAGCTAAAATGTAATCTAAGAACTCCCGGTCAAAGTCCTCCGGCTCCGCCTTTTTGCCGGGGATGAACGCCAAAGCCTCAGGGCAGAGCCGCAGCTCCACCGGGGTAGCACATTCTGTCACCAAAACCCGGTACAGCCCGGGCAAAAAGGCCTTTGCCACATCCCGATGGACCAGGCACACCTCCAGAGCATTGCACACGCTGGGGCGGCTTACCTTGCCGTTTTTCAGCACCTGCAGGGCCATTTCCAAATCGGCATCCTTATCCACATACAGGTGGCAAATGCCGGTTCCGGTTTGAATACAGGGCACCTTGGCATTTTCCCGGCAGCTTTGGATCAGTCCTGCCCCACCCCGGGGGATCAGCAGATCCACATAGCCCACCGCCTCCATCAGGGTCCGGGCGCTTTTCCGGCTGGTGTCCTCCACCAGACACAGTCCCTCTTTCGGCAGGCCCGCCTCTATTAAGCCCTCCTGCAAGGCCTTTACAATGGCCTTTGCGCTTTCGTGGGCCTCTTTGCCGCACCGCAGAACACAGGCGTTACCGGATTTCACTGCCAACGCTGCCGCATCGGAGGTCACATTGGGGCGGCTTTCATAAATGATCCCGATCACACCCATAGGGCAAGCCACCTTGGAGATCACCATTCCGTTGGGTCGCATCTGCCGGTCCAGAATTCTGCCCACCGGGTCAGGCAAACCGGCAACCTGTCGGATGCCCTCTGCCATTGCCCCCACCCTGGCAGCATCCAGCCGCAGACGGTCCAGCATTACCGGAGAGATTTTCTCCCTGGCAGCAGCCATATCCCGGCTGTTGGCCTCCAAAATTTTCTCTGTACTGTCCACAAGGCACTTTGCCATCTGCAAAAGGGCCTTGTTTTTTTGTTCTTCCCCTGCCCTGGCAAATCGGGGCGCTGCCTCCTTTACCTGTGCAAGCTGCATTTGCGTTATCATATTACCCCTTCTTTCCCAAAAACCTGGTGCCCACAGCCTTGCCTTCCAGCAGATCATAGAGCTTCTCCGGGTTCTGGCCGTTGGCGATCACCATATCGATGCCTGCATTTACCGCCAGCTCCGCAGCTTTCAGCTTGGTCGCCATCCCGCCGGTGCCCAAATGGGAGCCGGCACCGCCCCCCAAAGCCATGATCTCCGGCGTCAGCTCTGCCACCGTGTCCAGAAGAACTGCCTTTTTATCCACCCGGGGATCGGCAGTATACAGGCCGTCAATATCGGAAAGGAGCACCAAAAGGTCTGCCTTTATCATACAGGCAACAATGGCAGAAAGGCTGTCGTTTTCGCCGATGGTGGTATGTATGCCGATCTCATCCACCGCCACAGCATCATTTTCATTGATAATGGGCACTACGCCCCAGGAAAGGAGCTGCTCCAGGGCATTTTCCACATGGAAGCGGCGACGGTCATCTGCCACATCCTCCGCAGTCAGCAGCACCTGAGCCACCGCCTGCCCATACTCTCCAAAGAGCTTATCGTAAATAAACATCAGCTCGCACTGGCCCACCGCCGCAGCGGCCTGCTTGCCGGGCATATCCTTAGGTCTTCCGGGCAGGCGCAGCTTGCTTACACCCATACCGATGGCGCCGGAGGAAACCAGCACACATTGATGGCCTGCGTTTCGCAGGTCGCTGATGGTGCGGCAGAGCTTTTCCATCCGCTTCAAGTTCATTTGTCCGTTCTCGTGGGATAAGGTGGACGTTCCCACCTTCATTACAAGACGCATACTGCTTTCCTCCCAATAAGATAATATTATACAAATTTTACTCCCATTTGCCTGTAATTGCAAGATTTTTTTCTTTTTCGCCAATTTTTGCCATGTCTTCCCGTTTTTTTACCATTTATAAGGTTTGTGAAACCTGTCTAATTTTGTCGCTTTGTACTTGTGCAAGTACATAAACCTTGCCAAACTTTGGCTACAGCCCTTGACAAGTACTTGTTTGAGTACTATTATGGGCTTGCAACCAAGCTAAACACGGGAGGCGAAAATATGTGGGGAAAGGTATTTTTTCTTGGGCGAAGACCCATATTTGTGGGGGTATATCCCCCAAAGACCGATCTGCAGGGAGCGATCCCCCGGGGCTGGTGTCGCCGTTGCGGCACAGAGGTGTTTTTCCCCGGGCAGGACTTCTGCCTGCGATGTAAGAAACAGGGAGGAAAAGAAAATGAGAGAATTTGTTAACAGGGCTGTAAGTCCCTGTATGATCTGTACCCGGGTCCGCGACCCGGAGAACTGCGAAAACAAGAACTGCAAGGTGTGGCAAAAATGGTTTCTTGCCCGGTGGGAACTGATCAGAGGGTATCCCCGGCAGGCAATGGAAAATGCGCCGATGAAGCCGGTGGGCGTACCTCTGGGCGGCCGCCACTACTGCCACCCGAGCCAGGCAAGCGTTTACTTACAAACAAACCCCTGTGAGGATTGCAAATGCCCCCGGGATCTTTGCACCGGCCCTTGCCGGGTCCGCAGAGTCTGGGACGAAGCGAAAGGAGAGATCGCACAATGAATTGGAAGGAAGAAGCCACTGATAAACTGAGAAAATACGATGCTATGCGACTATCTACCCAGAACCTGCCGGAAGAGCTGCAGCGGCTGGAGCAGGCCGCCTGTGCCATTCGCTCCGCAAGGCTTGACGGCACCCCTGTAAAAGGCGGCACAAACCGCCGGGAGGATATGCTGTTAAGCAATATGGTCCACCGGGAAGAATTGTCTCAGGCCCTCACCCAGGCAAAGCTCTGGGTATCTACCACAGACCGGGCTTTGGGGGCCCTTACCCCGGAGGAAAAGCTGATATTGCGCAGGCTGTATATTTACCCGGAACGAAATGCGGTGGAGCGGCTTTGCGGAGAGCTGGACCTGGAGCAATCCAGCATCTACCGCAAACGGGACCAGGCTCTTCACCGGTTTACTATGGCCCTATATGGCATACCCAATTAAGCACCTGGGCAGGATTTTCCTGCCCTATGCCCTTTTTCGGGAAACTTTTTTGGAAAAAAGCTACCAATTATGAATAAATTGTGATATAATGACAGCAAAATTTTATTGAGGTAACTTTATGAAACAAATACAGCGGCTCTCGGCCCTGCTGCTTCTCCTTGCTATCCTGTTTTCCGGCTGCAGTGTTCCTTCTCTGACCCCGGAAAGCAAGAACGGAGAGGTGGCAAAACGGCCCAATATTATTGAGAATTACGACCTGAAGGTGTTTCTGCAAGAGCAGGACGATCGGGCAAAGGAAAACCTTTTCGCCCTCTATCACGCCATCACAAATTTCGAAAAGACCTGTTACCTGCCCTACCCCATGCCCCAGGCACGGGTACAGGGGCTGCTTGCCATGCTGTGCTACGAATGCCCGGAGCTTTTCCAGCTTGATCTGACTCACCCCACCTCCTACCACAGCTATGAGGGGCAGAACGAGGTGATCGCGGTGGACTTCCCCTACTGTATGGAAAAGCCCGCCTATGAGACTTTGCTGGCAGAAGCTAAGCAGGCACTTGCCCAGTTTGACACCTCCGGGATGACCCTTCTGGAAGCAGAAAAATACATCTACGACATTCTTTGCCGTCATATTACCTATAATGCTGCCTCCACCCACTGCGCCAATGTGTACGGCGCCCTGGTGGAAGGGCAGGCAAAATGCGACGGCATTTCCAAGGCCATGAAATGGGCAATGGAACACGCAGGCTTTCCCTGTATGTGTGTGGACGGCCAGCCCTATGACGGAGGCATCGGACACGCCTGGAACATTCTCCCGATCGACGGCCACTACTATCACCTGGACCTGACCTCCGATGTGCAATCCGAATCCCGCCACGAACCGCTTTACCCGGCCTACAATGTGAGCGCAGATGTTATGCTGGCCATTTATGCCCCCGGTTCTTACTTCCACATTCCGGAGGAGCACAGTATGGATGCCAGCTATCATGCCTTGGAGGGACATTTCTTTGCTGCCGGTGCCGGCTGGAAGAGTGATGTCAAAAAGCTTTTTATAGAAGCCTACAATAATAGTGGTGCCTTTACCGTCCAGTTTGCCACTGAAACGGAGTTTGAAGCCTGCAAGGATTCTCTGGAAGATCTGTTCCGGGAAGCTGCCCGGGAAGCAGGAATTTACCATTGGTCCTGGACCACCACCTACATCAGTCAGTACCACCTTCTGAACATAAAGGTGCAAAAATAAAGAGAAAAGGAAAAGTCCATGAACAAACTGAAGCTGACAAAAACCGAGAAAAGCTGGGTCCTTTATGATATCGGCAACTCTGCCTTTATCCTGCTGGTAGCGACTCTTCTTCCCATCTACTTCAACTCCTTAGCCACCGGTGCCGGTGTTTCTGAGTCTGATTACTTGGCCTATTGGGGCTATGCCGGCTCTATCGCCACCATTTTAGTTGCTATCATTGGGCCGCTGTGCGGCACACTGGCAGACCGAAAGGGCTACAAAAAGCCCCTGTTCTTAGGTGCCATGCTATTGGGTGCTTTGGCCTGTCTGGGTCTGGGCGCTGCCTGGAGCTGGCTGTCCTTCCTGGTGATCTTTGTCATCGCCCGGGTAGGTTACTCCTCCAGCCTTGTATTCTACGACGCTATGCTGCCGGAAATCACCACCCCGGAACGGATGGACCGGGTATCCACCTCCGGCTATGCCTTCGGTTACATCGGCTCCTGCATCCCCTTCGCCCTGTGCCTGGTGCTGGCTCTTTGCTATGAAAGCTTCGGTATTTCCCAGGTCACCGCGCTGGTCATCGGCTTTGCCATTACCGGTGCCTGGTGGATCCTTTGCTCTCTGCCTCTGATGAAGCACTATAAGCAGACGGCCTATCAGCCTCCTGTGAAGGGCGCTTTCCTGCAGACCTTCCGTCAGCTTTGGCAAACCATTAAAGAGGCCAGAAAGCAGAAGCACATTTTCCTGTATCTGATCGCTTTCTTCTTCTTTATTGACGGTGTTTATACCATCATCGATATGGCTACCGCCTACGGCACATCTCTGGGCCTGGACACCACCGGCTTGCTCCTTGCCCTGTTGGTGACCCAAATCGTAGCCTTCCCCTTCTCTATTCTCTTTGGCCGCCTGTCCGGCAAATACGATACCGGCCTGCTTCTGAAGATCTGCATCCTCAGCTACACCGGCATTGCCCTGTTTGCCGTATTCCTTACCACCCTGGTCCAGTTCTGGATCCTGGCTGTTTTGGTTGGTATGTTCCAGGGCGGCATCCAGGCCCTCAGCCGCTCCTACCTGGGCAAGATCATCCCCGCTGATGAAAGCGGCAAGTACTACGGCCTGATGGATATTTTCGGCAAAGGTGCTTCCTTCGTGGGCACCACCCTGGTGGCTGCGATCAGCCAGCTCACTGACGGCCTCCAGTTCAGCTTCCTGGGGCTGACCATCGTGAACAAGGGTATCGCCGTTGGCTCTCTGGCCCTTCTGTTTGTTATTGGCTTCGTTCTCTTCTGCTTTGCCGACAAGCTGTGCCGGAAGCAAAGAGTTTGAATATAAATGAATAAAGGAGTGTTTCTTATGGTATATCCTATGACCGTGGCAGGCCTGAAGCGGGAGCTGCCTATCTGCAAGGTAAATGACGATCTGTACATCGCCGGCTTCGTGATCTTTGGCGACCAGGAGCTGACCGTTGCTTGCGCCCGGGAGCTGCTGGCAAGAGCCCCGGAATACGATTACATCATCACCGCTGAGGCAAAGGGAATTCCTCTGGCCCACGAAATGGCCCGCCAGAGCGGCGCTTCCAAGTACTTCCTGGCCCGGAAGGGTCCCAAGCTGTATATGACCGGCGTGTTTGAATCCTCCGTTAAATCCATCACCACCGCCAAGGAGCAGAAGCTCTACCTGGATACCGCTGATGCCGCCCTTATGAAGGGCAAGCGGATCCTGATCGTGGACGATGTGATCTCCACCGGAGAGAGCCTGCTGGCTCTGGAGGCCCTGGTAAATAAGGCCGGCGGCATTATTGCAGGCCGTATGGCTATACTGGCAGAGGGCGACGCCCAGAACCGGGAGGACCTGATCTACCTGGAAAAGCTGCCTCTCTTTAACCCCGACGGAACCGTTATGGCCTGATCCAAAAAACTAAGTTTGCCCTTTGGGCAAGTGAAGTTGCAAATGCAGTGAAGTTACTTCGTAGTGAAGTTTGCTACGCAAGCGTTTATGCGCAAACTTAACTTCACTTGGCATATGCCAAACTTCACTGGTAGAATACCAACTTCACTTTTGCAAAGCAAAAACTTCACCTGAAGAGGTTTATCTTTATGAAGGCATCTGAGCTTAGAGACCGCGCCAAAGCATTTTCACTCCATATGATTACTGTATGTGATGAAATCGACACCAGAAAAGGAAGAAGCGTTTTAGTAAATCAGGTTATTAGAAGCGCAACCTCCATTGGTGCAAATATCCACGAAGCATGTTATGCTTCCAGCAAAGCAGACTTTATTAATAAGTTTCATATTGCGCTAAAGGAATGTGTAGAAACAGAATACTGGATAGATTTGCTTTTGGGCTGCTCCGCCATCAATAAAACGGTTGCATGCTCTCTTTTGCAGGAATGCGGTGTTATTCATAGAATGTTAGCCAAATCCATAACAACAGCAAAAGAAAACAGCTAACCACTAAGTTTGCCCTTTGGGTAAGTGAAGTTGCAAATGCAGTGAAGTTACTTCGTAGTGAAGTTTGCTGCGACCAGTTATTGAAAACCATCCGTAGAAGGCCTCTTTTTCGGATGGTTTTTCTTTCGATAGGTGTTCTTTATGAATTATGTAAACTGCAATTTGTGTCCCCGGCAGTGCGGTGCAGACCGTGCCCAGGGAAAAACCGGCTATTGCAAAGCCCCCGGCATCGCCGTTGTTTCCAAAACAATGCTCCATAGCTGGGAAGAGCCTGTTTTGGCACCCAAAGGCAAAAGCGGCGCAATCTTCTTTGGCGGCTGTAATTTAGGCTGCGTTTATTGCCAAAATTACGCCATCAGCCGAACGCCCCTTGGCCGACTTATGGATGGGCCTGCCCTCAGAACAGAAATGGAAACTCTGATCGCCCAGGGTGCGGAAAATATCGACCTGGTATCTCCCACTCCATACCTGCCCACGGTCCTGGAAGCCTTGGAAACGCCACTTCCTGTACCGGTGGTGTATAACACCGGCGGCTATGAGCGGGTGGAAGCTTTGAAGTCCCTGAACGGAAAGGTGGATATTTATCTGCCGGACCTGAAATACGCAGATAACGCCCTTGCCAAAAAGCTTTCTGCCGCACCCGATTATTTCCGGATAGCCACGAATGCCATCCGGGAAATGGTCTTTCAAGTGGGCAGTCCTGTTTTTCAGGGAGATAAACTGCAAAAGGGTGTAGTGATCCGCCATTTGATTTTGCCGGGGCAGATCGAAAACGCTCTGAAGGTCCTGGACTGGATCGGTGATACCTTTGCCCCCGGCCAGGTGCTGGTGAGCCTGATGCGGCAGTATACCCCCATCCCAGGTATGGAGCCGCCCCTGGACCGTCCTGTTACAGAGGACGAATACCAGGCCGTTCTCAGCTGGATGTACCTGAACGACATTGAAGGCTTCACCCAGGAAGCCACCTCTTCCGGCACACGCTTCATTCCTGATTTCTGAAAAAACCGCAGTTGGAACACCAACTGCGGTTTTGATTATTCCGGTTTTTTGTTCGGTCTGCGGCGGCGGTAGTGGGGCTTGCCCTTGGGCTTGCTGCCCTCCGGTTTCGGCTCCTGGGACTTTTCCTGCTGAGGTTTCTCCTGCTGGGATTTTTCCTGCTGAGGTTTCTCCTGGGGAGGCTTATTTCCCTTTTTCTTGCGACGGTTTCGGTTTTCCTGCCGCTGTTCTGTCTTTTCCTCCGGCACTTCCTCTTCTGCCGGTTCAGCAGCCAGCTCAGACCGCAGGCGCACCGGCTCAAGCCGGAAGGGCTTATCCAGAGGCTCTAACCGCCGGCTGCTCTTACCACCGGAGATGGGAGCCCAATCCGCGGGAATGGGTGGATCGGTTTTCTTTGCCTTGCCGCTGCGGAAAACCGCGATTTCGTCGTTGCCGCATACCACCAGGGTTTCAGGGCTTTCCTCCAGCCGGACCTTTACCTTCTGCCGAAGCAGATTCAGCTCCACGATCGTGCCACGGCCCTGGGGGGTATCTACGAAGGAATCCACCTTGGGACTGTTCTTGATCAGATCCTCATAGGCATCCTGCTCGTACTTCAGGCAGCACATCAGCCGCCCGCAGGTGCCGGAGATCTTGGTGGGATTCAGGCTCAGCGACTGAGTCTTTGCCATTTTAATGGACACCGGCTGGAAATCATCCAGGAAGGTGGCACAGCAGAAGGGTCTGCCGCAAATACCTAAGCCGCCTACCATACGGGCCTTATCACGGACGCCGATCTGCCGCAGCTCGATGCGGGTATGGAAGGCACTTGCCAGCACCTTTACCAGCTCCCGGAAATCCACCCGCTCGTCCGCGGTGAAGAAGAACAGGATCTTGCTGCCGTCAAAGGCGCACTCAGCACTGACAAGCTGCATATCCAGTTCCATTTCCGTTATTTTTTCCTGGCAGAGGGCATAGGCCCGCTTCTCCGTTTCCAAATTCCGGGCAACCGTTTCCTCATCCTGCTTGCTTGCAAGGCGCAGAATAGGCCGCAGAGGCGCTACCACCTCTTTTTCGGGAATTGTATGATTGCCCCCGGTGCAGGTGCCGTACTCCGGTCCTCTGGCAGTGTCCATGATCACACGGTCACCGGTGCGGTAGGTCTTTCCCGCCGGATCAAAAAAATAGATCTTTTGACCGGGCCGGAACTGAACATCCACCACTTCCACCAGGGCTTCGTTTTTCTTGATTTCTTCCATCTTTATCTCCTTGAGAGTAATTTTCGCTTAAAACAGCTGCCATTGCAGGTAACTGCAAACCGCTGCCACAGACACATTGGCCTTCAGATAAGTAATGACCTTTTCCAATTCTCTTATGGCGCTGAGCAGTTTTGCCGGGTCCAGTCGGCTCAGCTGCTTGATCTGCTGAGTAAAAGCAGGCAAACCGTTGCGGCAGGACAAGGCGTTTCGCAAAAGGCACAGCCACTGCTCCACTTCCGCCAAGGCCTGGTCCCGTTTTGTTTTTTCCATCGTCACCATCAGCCGGGTCATTGCCACCTGGTCCCGCTCCAAAAAGGCCTTTGCAAAGGCCTTGGTGCGGCTTGAGACCACTTCTCCTTCCCGGAGCAAATCCGCCGCCTGGCCCAAATAGCCTCCGCTGCGCTCTGCTGCCGCCCGAAGCTGCTCCCGGTCTGTTCCGGGAAACTGCTTCTCCAGTTGGGACAGCAGAAGCTCCCGGGGCAGACTCTCCATTTGCAGAAGCGTGCAGCGGGAACGGACCGTGGTAAGGATCTGCTGAGGATTCTCCGCCAACAGCAGGAAAAGGCCATAAGCAGGAGGCTCTTCCAGAATTTTCAACAGCGCATTTTGTCCCTCTGTACCTAACTCCTGAGGGAAAATATACACCTTTTTATCTGCCTCATTGGGCTTGATATATACATCCTCCCGGTATTCCCGTACGACTTTTACCGGCACTGTTTTGCGGTCCGGATCCACCACGGAAATAATGTCCGGGTGGTTATCTGTCATTGCCTTTCGGCAGGCTGTGCAGGAAAGACAGGGCTTCTTTTCCCCCCGGCAAACGGCTGCTGCCGCCAGAAGCCGGGCAAGGGTCCGTTTTCCCGAGCCCCTGGGACCACTGATGAGGTAGAAATGGGAAAGCCGCCCGCTGTCCACACTGTGGCGCAGGTTTTCCTTTATTCGGGTATTCCCCAAAAGTCCTTCGAATCCCATTTCCTTCTCCTTGGCTTCTGTATCTTATTTATTGTAGCATATTTGCAGGCAGATTTCTACCCCCGGTATTAGCCCCACAAAGCGGACAGCATAGGAATGACCTGCTTTTTCCGGCTCATCACCTGGGGCAAAAATACGGTGTTTTCCTTGGGGGTAATATTGAATGCCTGGGTAATGACCTCGTCGCTTCCCAAATAAATGATCTGGGTGCCTTCCTTCAGCACATCGGTAAGCATCAGGATCATCATAGAGAAGTTCTTTTCCTTGGCGGTCCTTTCCATCAGGCCAAGGAATTCTTCCTTCCGCTCCAGCATAGCAGGGCTGTCCACACAGATGATCTGGGCAACCGCCAGATCGTGACCGGCGATGTGGAATTCCTTGTAGTCGGCAAAGAGCAGCTCCTCGGCAGACCGGTTTTCACCTGTGACGGAGAAGATCTCCCGGCCCAGCTCCTCCAAAGAAACATTGGCGATCCGGGCAAGCCGGGAAGCTGTATTCTTATCCCGCTGGGTGCAGGTGGGGGATTTGAACATAACCGTGTCGGAAAGAATGGCTGCCGCCATCATACCTGCCATTTTTTCAGAAGGCAGAACGCCCTGCTCCTGATACATACCGGCAATGATGGTATTGGTAGAGCCGACAGGCTCATTGCGCACATAGATGGGGTTGGTGGTTTGGATATCGGCAAGCCGGTGGTGTTCGATGATCTCCAAAATATCCGCTTCCTCCAGACCGGGAACGGACTGGGCCGCTTCGTTGTGGTCCACCAGCACGACCCGCTTTCTGCGGGGACGGAGCAGGTGGTACCGGGTCAGAAGGCCAACCACTTTTTCGTTTTCATCCAAAATAGGATAGCAGGGATGCCGATGCTTCAGCACCTGCTCCCGCACTTCGTCCACCCGGTCTTCCAAGTGGAAGGAAATGATATTGCCGGTACGGCAAATACGGCGAATGGGGGTGGACTGGAAGATCAACCGGGCAGCCCGGTAAGCATCAAAGGGGGTGGTAATGATGCAGGTGGAGGTATCCACAGAACGCAGGTCCTCCCTGGGCTCTGCCTGGCACAGGATCAGGCAGTTCACACCCATTTCCAGGGCCCGCTGCACCATATCCGGCTGGTCGCCGCAGAGCACGATGCTCTGCTTGTTTTGGAACAGCAGATTTTCCCGGCTTTGGGGCAGGGCAATGGTCACCTGGCCGGAAATATAATCAGTGGTCTGCCCGGCTGCGCCTACGATCTGGCCTTCCAGTACGGAGAGCAGATTGAATAGGGGCACCGGCTCCAAAAAGCCTGTGTTGGCCATTTCCATATTGTAGCTTGCCACATCCTCCCGGGACAGCATACCGTACAGAGTGCCGTCCTCATTGGCCACCGGCAAAGCAGGAATGGCACTGTGGCCCATCAGCTGTTCCCAGGCCCGGCCCAGGTGGACCGCCTGGCTCAGCAGCGGCGGGGTATCAAATTCCAGGTCCTTTACCTGGGTGTACATATTGTGGATCCGCTTAGGCGCTTCACACCCAAAACGGCTCAGCACTATTTTTGTTTCGTCTGATACATGGCCCAGGCAGGCAGGCACATATTCCCGGTCGCCCAGGGCGTTGCGCAAGGCTGCATAAGCCATTGCCGCCACGATGGAGTCCGTATCCGGGTTCCGGTGGCCGGTAACATAAATAGGTTCCATAAGCTTCCTCCTTATAGAGTGTCTTTTATTCATTATATCCTCATTAGCCCCAAATAGCAAGAAAAAAGAAGGAGGCGATCAGTTTTGGGATTGCTTTTTTCATCGGGGCTGTGTACAATAAATGTGTTAAATAATCCAATTGAGGAGGATATAAGATGAATGTATTGGTTACCGGCGGTGCCGGCTATATCGGCTCCCACACCTGTGTAGAGCTTCTGAACGAGGGCTACGGCGTAGTAGTCATTGATAATCTGTGCAATTCCAACGCCAAGAGTCTGGACCGGGTAAAGGAGCTGACCGGCAAGGATCTTACGTTCTACGAAGGCGATGTGCGGGATGAAGCGCTGCTGAAGAAGATCTTTGCGGAAAACGAGATCGGCTGTGTCATCCACTTTGCAGGCCTGAAGGCCGTGGGCGAAAGTGTTTCCATCCCCTGGAAGTACTACGATAATAACCTGAACTCCACCCTGGTGCTGACCAAGGTTATGGCTGAGGTGGGAATGAAGAACATCATCTTCAGCTCCTCTGCCACCGTTTACACTGCCGACAACGAAATGCCTCTGAAGGAAACCAGCCGCACCGGCGGCTGCACCAACCCCTACGGCTGGACCAAGTATATGACCGAGCAGATCCTCTCCGGTATGGCAAATGCGGACAAGGAGTGGGGCATCGTTCTTCTGCGGTACTTTAACCCCATCGGTGCCCACGAAAGCGGCCGCATCGGGGAAGACCCCCGGGGTATTCCCAACAATCTGATGCCCTATATCACCCAGGTAGCCATCGGTCGCCGGGAGCAGCTCAGCGTTTACGGTAACGACTACGACACCCACGACGGCACCGGTGTCCGGGACTACATCCATGTGGTGGACCTGGCAAAGGGCCATGTAGCAGCCGTTAAGTATGTACTTAGCAACAAGGGCGCTGAAGTGTTCAATCTTGGCACCGGCGTAGGCTACAGCGTACTGGATATGGTTAAAACCTTCCGGGATGTGAACAAGGTGGACCTTCCCTATGTGATCGCGGACCGTCGCCCCGGCGACATCGCAACCTGCTATGCCGACCCTGCCAAGAGCGCTGAAAAGCTGGGCTGGAAGGCAGAAAAGACCCTGGCGGATATGTGCCGCGACGCCTGGAATTGGCAAAGCAAGAATCCTATGGGGTATTGAGTGATGCGACCATGTCGCATCACTCAACGAATTGCCCTTTGGGGCATGAATTGGCCTTGCCGTGAATTGCCTGGCGGCATGAATTGCGCTTCGGCGCATTAAGCTTTTGGCAATTCAATTCATGGAGCGCAGCGAGAAATCATGGGGCACCGCCCCAATTCATGATGTTCTGCATCAATTCATAAAGTAAAGACTACGACATAGGAGTATCTTTATGAGAGAAAACGCCTTAGTTGATTTATCAAAACAATTTGCTGTAGAAATAGTTAACCTTTGCACCAAAATGAAGGAGCACAAAATAAGTAGCATTCTACTTAATCAGCTTCTTCGCAGCGGTACAAGTATTGGTGCGAACATTCACGAAGCAAACTACGCTTCCAGTAAAGCGGACTTTGTTAACAAGTTCCAGATCGCATTAAAAGAATGCTATGAAACAGATTATTGGTTAGGGCTGTTTAAGGAAACGAACTTAATTACACCTGATAAATATGAGGAGCTGTTCTCCCATTGCAGTAAAATAAGAAAGTTGTTAATCGCGTCAATTACAACTGCCAAAGGTAATATGCGTTAGCTCAATGAATTGCCCTTTGGGGCATGAATTGGCCTTGCCGTGAATTGCCTGGCGGCATGAATTGCGCTTCGGCGCATTAAAAAGACAGAGGAAAATCTTTCCTCTGTCTTTTTTATTTATTGTATACGCTTTTGGGTGTAGCCGTTTCCGTCTGTAACGGTCAGCTTTAATGCGCTGTCCGTATAGCGGAGCTCTCTCCCCTCAGCCCAGATGGCGTGCACGCCTTCCATGCCAAGTTCCAGCAAAGCGCTTTCATCCAGCTGCTCCGTTAAGAACAGGGGCGCGCCGGAAAGCACCATTTGCGCGCAGGAAGCATCCTTACTGTAGAACACCAGATTGTCGGTGGCGCTTCTGCAAACACCGTCAGTGGGGTCCACATATATCGATGCAATGGTTCCTGTGGTGCCAAAGGAGAAATAATGCCACACATCCCCTTCTGTCAGAGGATAGTTGCGGAAGGCAACTGTGTTCACCGGGCCCTTGACGCTGAAGGCCGCGGGCCGGTCCACAATGTTCTCAAACCGGTCGTAGAGGGAAAGGGTGTACTCCGTAGCTTCCCCTTCCAGGTAACAGCCAAAGCCGTCATAGCTTACCAGGTAGCCCTGGGTATAGCCCTTCTGGGTCAGCGCCTCTGCCAGATAATCCGCAACAAACGCATTGCGCATCCAGCCAAAATCCAGGAGCGCCTCAATGCCGTTTTCCTGGGCGTAGTTCAGATATTCTGCACTGACGCACAGCTTTACCTGATTGCTGCCCAGCAGCTCCAGACGGATATGGTCCCGGGAGGTCACATAGCCCATCAGCTCGCTGATGAAGGCCATCACCTCCGGGTTTTGGGCAGGATCGTACTTGGCAGCCACATGCTCCTCTGTGTACTGGAAGATCTTGGCATATTCCGCTGTGACAGGTCCCATATACATAAAGGGGCTGTCCTTTGCCAGGCAGAGGGCTTCATAGAGGGCCTCCTCCACGGTTACTGTCTGATTGGGGCGGTCGCTCAGGTAGCGAATGCCCCCTTCTGCCGGCTCCTCCACATCCCAGGTAAAGAGGTCATAGGCCTCCTGGCTGGCTTTGGAGTAGATCCGGATCACCGCTTCCCGCTCTGTTTTGGCATTCACCCCGTCTGCCCCCGCATAATAGGCGAAGGTAAACTGGTCGCCGCAGTGCGCTTCCGAGGATTTTACAGAGATGGTGTACCATCCCGGCTCCACCCTCAGCAGGCCAAAAAGCCAATAGCCCAGCGAAATGAGGGCCACGGCGATGCAAATGATCAGCAGCACTACCCGAAGCTTTACATGCTTTTCCTCCACCTCAATGACCTTCTTCGGCTTCAGCTCCCGGTCAAAGAGGGGATTGTTTCTTCTTTTCATAATGCCTTACAGCAGAGCAGACAGCAGTGCCAGCGCAAACAGACCAACAATGGCAGCCTTGGTAATGATGCCGGCGATCGCGCCCTTCTTGCAAGCCTTGAAGTTGCGGATATGGTTCTTCTTTTTGAAGATCTGACCCAAAATCAGGCCGGGAACACTCAGCACGAAGGAAAGGGCGGTGTACCACTTGCTGCCCGTATCAAACCGGGGGGCCTCCAGAATGGGCTCGTTGCTCACATTCTCCTCCTCGGTCACAGGGGCTTCCTGGCCGGGTTCCAGAATGGTGATGGACTTCATCGTCTTGCCGCTTTCCCGAATGGCCTTATACGCTTCAATTTCCTTCTTGTTGCCGAAGATGAAGTGATTATGGCCGATGTCCACCAGCTCAGGCTTGTCCTCACTGTAATCGTGGACACTGGGATCGTAGGTAAAGAGCACCTTGTTCTTTTCCAGCTGAGGGTCGGGAATGGGGATGGCGGAGATCAGGCTGCGGGTATAGGGGTGCAGGGGGAAGTCAAACAGCTCCTCTGCATCGGCAATTTCCACAATATCGCCCTTGTAGATAACACCGATCCGGTCAGAGATGAACCGCACGATGGAAAGGTCGTGGGCGATGAACAGATAGGTGATGTTTCTTTCTCTCTGGAACTTCTTTAGCAGGTTCAGCACCTGGGCACGGATGGAAACGTCCAGTGCGGAAATGGGCTCGTCAGCGATGACCAGCTCCGGCTCCATAACCATAGCACGGGCCAGGCCGATTCTCTGACGCTGACCGCCGGAGAATTCGTGGGGGTAGCGGGTCATATGCTCGGGCAGAAGACCGACTTCTTCAATGATCTTCTCTACCTTCTGCACACGGTCGGCTTCGTTCTCATACAGCTTGAAGTTGTAAAGGCCTTCAGAAACGATATAGTCAACGGTAGCACGCTCGTTCAGAGAAGCCGCAGGATCCTGGAACACCATCTGAATGTTGCGGATCACTTCCCGGTCCAGGCTCTTCTTGGTCTTGCCGGAAATGCGGACACCCTTATACTGAATTTCGCCGGCTGCGCAGGGGTTGACCCGGATAACGGCACGGCCAATGGTGGTCTTGCCGGAGCCGGACTCACCTACCAGGGAGAAGGTCTCGCCCTTGTAGATGTCAAAAGAGGCATTCTTAACAGCTCTCACCGCATTGTCGCCCTTGCCGAAGGTGATGTCCACATTCTTCAGGCTCAGCAGGACCTCACGGCCATTAACAATGGGGCCGTGCTCCGGCAGGTGAGCAGCACTCTCGGAGAGGTTCCGCTTATTCTTTTCTTTGCTCATAAGGGAAACCTCCTTAAATATTGAATGCATCCAGCAATTTCTCGTGGATATTCTGGATGATCTCGGGTTTTTCTACCTTGGGGGCTCTGGGATCCAACAGCCAGGTCTTAGCAAAATGGGTTTCGCTGACCTGGAACATAGGAGGCTCTACCAGAGTATCGATCTTCAGGCAGTAGGGGTTACGGGGTGCAAAGGCATCGCCCACGATCTTGTTATACAGAGAGGGGGGTGTGCCGGTGATGGAGTACAGCTTGGTGTTCCGCTGGGCCAGCTGGGGCAAGCTGGAAAGCAGTGCCCAGGTGTAGGGGTGCTGGGGATTGTAGAACACTTCCTCGCAGGTGCCCAGCTCCACCATCTGACCGCCGTAAAGCACGGCAACGCGGTCAGCCACATTGGCAACCACGCCCAGGTCGTGGGTAATGAACACGATGGTGTAGCCATATTCCTTCTGCAGGTCCTTGATCAGCTTCAGGGTCTGGGCCTGGATAGTCACGTCCAAAGCGGTAGTAGGCTCATCACAGATCAGGATCTTGGGCTGGCAGGAGAGGGCAATGGCGATAACGATACGCTGACGCATACCGCCACTATACTGGAAGGGATAATCGTCGAAACGGTTTTCCGCATTGGGAATACCGACCTTCTTCATAAGGATCAGAGCACGGCGGCGGGCTTCCGTTTCAGAGCAGTTTTGATGCTTCAAAATAACAGAAGTGATCTGCTTACCAATGGAGATAACCGGGTTCAAAGAGGTCATAGGATCCTGGAAGACAGTGGCGATCTTGCCGCCGCGGATCTTGGTCCAGTCCTGAGAGTAACGCACCTTTGCCAGGTTCACCAGGCTGGTGCCGTGCAGAACACCCTCTTCGTTTTCATCCAGATACTGGACGCGGAATACCACCTGGTCGAAGATCTGATTCTTCTGCTCTTCATCGTTCAGATCTACGCCGATCTGCATTGCCTTCTTAGTGACCTTCAGCAGCTGGTAAAGCAGCTTTTCACGCTTTACATAGCCGTAACGGCCAATAGACAGGTAAATTTCCTTGGCGATGATCAGATTGCGGGCCTTCATTTCCTCAGTGGGTGCCTGCTTGATGGCCTGAGCATACTCTGCCTTCAGTTTGGCCATTTCATTGGCATACTGGGCAAGGTACTCCCTGTCTGCCTTGGCTTCCGCCTTCCGCTGACGGACAACAGCATCCCGCTGCTTCTGCAGGCTTTCGATTTCCGCATCCATCTGCTTCAGCTGCAGGCCGGTTTGATGATAGCGGTCCTTTTCCTTCCGGGAATCGATGGTCTGCCGCAGATTGAACAGCTCTGTTCTGTCAAAGCGGAGCTGGGCAAGCTTATCGGTGAGCGCTTCGTTTTCTTCCTCGCTCAGTTCGCCCTTTGCCGCTGCTTCTGCCTTCAGCCCATTCATTTTCTTAAAGATCTCAGCGCCGAATTCCAAAGAGGAAGCCTTGTTCAGGTAATTATAGGCACGGTTCACCATGCTCTTACCTGTCTTGTCCATACGCACCTTGGTGTCGGACAGCTCAGGGTCGTTAAAGAGGATGGAGCCTTCGCTGATATAGCCGTTGG
The DNA here is from genome assembly GCA_045542575.1 of Faecousia sp. Taxonomy (GTDB): domain Bacteria; phylum Bacillota; class Clostridia; order Oscillospirales; family Oscillospiraceae; genus Faecousia. The sequence continues at coordinate 14,745 of JAZQLG010000086.1, read as the reverse complement.
AGTCCAGCATACCGGCAAAGGTCTTGGTGAAAACAGACTTACCGGAGCCGGATTCGCCAACGATGGCTACAGATTCATTTTCATAAAAGTCCAAAGAAATGCCACGGATGGCAGTCAGGGTTCTGCCGCGAACCCGGAATTTTACATGCAGGTCCTTGACGGACAATAAAACTTTTTTATTTTCCATACAATTACCTCATTACATGTGGGTTCTGGGATCGGATGCGTCGCCCAGATTCTGGCCGACGATGTGCAGAACAACTGTGATCGTGGAGGCCACCGCAACAGGACCCCAGAAGGGCCAGGCGCCGCCCACTGCCATCATACCGCCCTGGGCCATTTGGATGAGTTTACCCAAGGACATATCTGTCAGGCCGATGCCGATATAGCTCAGGAACACTTCGTAGGAAATGTAGGAGGGAATTTCGGTAGCAGCCAGGGTCACGATAACGGAGGTCATAAAGGGCAGGATGTTCTTGGTGGCGATCCGCCAAATGGGGGTGCCCAGGCAGCGGGAAGCCAGGTTGTACTCCCGATCCCGGATGATGATAACCTGGGTACGGATAAAGTAGGCAATACCCATCCAGCCGGTGACGGTCAGTGCAAAGACCATGGTGGAGAAGGTTCTGTCCAGCACCAGGGCCAGAACGGCGATCAGCAAAACATAGGGCACATTTGCCACAACGTTATAGATTTCCTGCATAATGATGTCCATCTTCTTGGAGAAGCCCCAAACAGCGCCCAACACGATACCGATCGTCAGGTTGATGGCTGCACAGATCAGGGCCAGGGACACGGAAATGCTGGCGCCGTACCAAATGGCGTCAAAGGTGGATTCACCGGCAGAACCGGTACCGAAGATCCACTTCAGCTCGAAGCCGAATTTATCGATCGCCTGGAGGGGGTTCAAGTTGTTGGAGCCCACAACGCCCATATTGATGAACCGGTCGCCGCCGTTGCCGCCGTCATAGCCGATCACAAGGGGATAGACATAGGTAAACACCAGCAAAACAGCCAGCAAAATCAGCACGATGGTGTTGATCTTCTTCCGGAAGAACACACGGAAAACGGACTGCCAGTAGGAATACCGGGGTGCGGTGATCTTTTCAGATTCCAGCTCGTTGATATCCATGGGGGCGAAGAGATCTTCTTCAGGCATATTCAGTTGGCTAAGGTCAATTTTATCTGCCATAAGACTTACCTCTCTTTCGCCGTGAAGGAAATTCTGGGATCCACCGCTGCCATCAGCACGTCACCCAAAATCAGAGAGGTGACAGACAGCAGGGAGTAGAAGAGCACCAGGCCAATGATAACATTGTTGTTATACTGGTTGATGGCATCGGTGAGCAGACCGCCTGCACCGGGCACAACATAAACGGCCTCAGTGATAATGGCGCCGGTCATAGCACCCAGCACACTGCCGGGGATGCCGTGGACAATGGGAATAATGGCGTTCTTCAGAACATGCTTCTTGAAGATCTCATTTTCCGCAAGGCCGCCGCTGCGGGCAAACTTAACATAGTCGGAGCTCATCTGGTCGATCATATACCGGCGCAGCCACTTCATCAGGCCTGCAACGGAGGGCAGGGCCAGAGAAATGATGGGCAGCACATACATAGGCCAGGTGATGTTCTGGGACTGCATATTCCGGGGCAGATTAAACAGGCTGGAGCCGATCTCCCGGAACAGGAAGATATAGGCCAGGCTGGGCACTGCAATGATGAAGATGATATACAGGTTACCCAGGCTGTCAATGAAGGTATCCTTCTTCCGTGCCATCAGAATACCCAGCGGGATCGCCAGCAGGTAGGACAAGATCACAGAGATGATACCGATGACGAAGGAGTAGCCCATCTTGGACATACCGTCCAGCTTATTGACGGTATAGGTATAGTCGTCCACATAGTTCCGGGCAATAACCGGGTCCTTTTGGTTAAAGGAGTTCTGCATATAGGTCAGGCTGTGCAGATCGTCAGCAGACCGCTCCACATTGCCGCTGGGATAGTAGGTGTCCGCATAGACCTGGTTGCCCTGGGGCTTGGTCATAATGTCGAACACATCCACGCCTTCCTGGAAGGTCATAGACTTACCCAGGCTGATCTTGATCAGATTCTGGTGGATAAAGGGGAACTCGTCGGAGGTATAGAACAGGTACTTGTGCTTGGTGCCGTTACCCATAATGGCAGGCGCAAACTTCTCTCCACCGTAAGCAGGATCGTTCCAGGTAAAGGAAATGCCTCTTTCACCCACATCGCCCTGGGCATAGTGGATATTGTCAATGGTGATCAGATTGCTGAAGAAGGTCCAAAGTCTATTGTAGACAGGGATATCCTTGGTGGCAAACAGCACAGGCTCACCGCCGGCCTTGTACTTGTTCTCCGTACGGGGCTGATACTGGGCATCCTTCCGAATGACCTGGTAACCCCGGGACTCATAGTACTTTGTAAAGCGAGCAACCATTTCCTTCACTTCAGGAGTATCCTGGGAGGCCTTGTCCGCAAAGCGAACAGAAGCATTATACTGCTCCTGGGTAATTTCGCCATCCCGCAGCTGCATCTTCAGGAAATCGGAATAAGGCACATAATCCAGGTAGCCCGCTTCCTCCCACAGGTGCTGCTTGTAGGTGATCAGTGCGTTGTTCTTATAGTGGCTCATAGAGGGAGCCTGGGCAATGGCCTGTTCCCGGTCGATCAGGGAGAAGACCAGCAGCATAACCACCGCTACCACCAGCACAACGGACAAAAGACTGCGCAATATTCTGCTGATTAAATATTTCGTCATAGTAAATCTCTCATCTCATTTGGAATTTCTTATCAAAACACCCTTGAAGGATTCAGTCTATTTTTCTCATAAAAAGCCGGAATTTTCTTCAAAAGCAGATGTTTCTCAAACTTTCGGCGCCGATTTGGCAAAGCCGATTGTAGGAGCCGATAACCGCATCTTTGTTTGCGGCAACGGCCACCGATGTGGGCATCGGCCCCTACAATAGGCTCATTAAACCACACAACGGGAGGATGGACTTTCGCCCACCCTCCCAAAAAATGTGTGTTCAGACGATGATAAGGTTTATCTTAGTAGATACCCAGCATCATGGTCATATAGCCTGCGTAGTAGGGCAGAATGGTGTCCAGATAAGTCTGGGGATCACCATAGTCGGGGCCCCAACCAGCGAAGGTGTAGATATCGTAGTTGGCCTGAGAGCCGTCGGAGATGTAGTAACCAGCATAGTAAGCGGTCAGGTAGTCTTCGCAAGCGGTCAGGTTAACGATAACCTTGCTCTCCAGAGCTTCTTCGATGGACTTCTTCAGAGCGTTGGCCATCTTCACGTTGGTATCAACGGAAGAAACGTAGGGGATGTCGATGTAGATGGGGTTCTCAGCAGAGATCTCAATGCCAACAGCGCCCAGCTGCTCAACAGCAACATCCATATGGCCACGGGCTGCGCCGGGGTTGTACCAGCCGTCGAAGCCGTCGGAAGAACCGGCGCCGGCTTCCAGAGTGGGATCCCAAACAGTGATGTCAACACCGTCAGCATCCATCTGAGCCTGCATGATAGCGCCGTAGTAGGTGCCAGCAGCGAAGGTGGTGGGAGTGCCGTTAATGTCAACAGTTACATCCTCGGTCATGAACACGTAGTTGCCGGGGGTGTAGGTGTTACGCAGGGAGGTGTACTTCAGGTCGGGACCGACGGACTGCTCGTTGTACAGGCCACGATCGATAGCCTGAACCAGAGCCAGACGGAAGTGACGGTTGTACATAGCAGCGGTAGCGCGCTCCTGAGCGGTAGCGTTCTTGGGGGATACAACGGTGGTGGGGTCGCCAGCAACGTTGGAGTAAGCGGTACGGTTGACGTTCAGGAATGCGAAGAAGGTGGTAGCGTCGTTACCGGAAACATAAGCCAGGGAGTCGAACTTGCCGTCAGCCTTAGCCTGGTCAACAGCAGAGCTGTTCAGACCTGCGCCGTCAACATCACCGGAAATGGTGGAGTTGTAAGACTGCAGCTTGTCGGAGCCGTCGGTGAACTTCCAGGTGATGGTCTTGTTGTTCACGTTGGCAGCGTTCCAGTAAGAGGTGTTAGCGGTGAACACGATGATGTTCTTAGCGGTAGCATTGGTTACCAGGTAAGGACCGCAGTAAGCAATGTCGTTAGCGGACTTGCCGTAGGTGTAGTTCTCAGCCTCGGGGTTGTAATCAGCACCGAAGGCGCCGCCCTTGGATTCGAAGTAAGCACGGTTCACAGGAGCGAACACGTTGTAGGTCAGCATGGTCATAAAGTAGGGAGTGGCCTGAGTCAGAGTGTACTCCAGAGTCAGTTCGTCCACAGCCTTAACGCCAACTTCATTGAAGTCGGTAACAGCGCCGGTGTTGTACTCGTAAGCATTTACAACGATGCCTTCAACCAGGTATTCCAGGCCGCCCTTAGCGTCCAGCATGTGCTGGAAGCCAGCGACGAAGTCGTCAGCGGTCACAGTAGCCAGGTCACGACCCTGAGAGTCGACCCACTTAACATTGGGGCGAATCTTGAAGGTGTAGGTCTTGCCGTCTTCAGAAACAGTCCAGCTTTCAGCCAGAGCGGGCTGCATAACGCCTTCGCAGTCGTACTCAACCAGGCCGTCGTAGGTGTTAACGATGGCTTCGGAGTCAGCGGCCTTGGAAGTAGCAACAGCGTCCCAAGTCTGAGGATCGGAGTTGTAGAAGAAGGTGTAGGAGTCCTTCACGGAGTAGCCCTTCTCAACCAGGAAGCTTTCAGCCCAAGCTTCGTAGGTGCCGGTGCCCTTCAGTTCAGCGAACTTAGCCTTCATCTCTTCTCTGTGAGCAGCAGTGATGGGCTCGCTTGCCACAACAACATTGTGGAAACGGTCGGAGTCATTGCCCCACAGAGCGTTGGGAGCGGTGTAGGGAGCTACGCGGGAGATAGCGTAGTTACCGCCGTTGGAGTAGATGGGCAGCAGAGCGCCGGAAGCCAGCAGCTTGGCTTCTGCCAGAGCCATCAGAGCCTGACGCTCGGAGACAGTGGGAGCAGCCTTAGCTTCTTCCAGCAGGTCGTAATAAGCCTTGAAGATGTCCATATAGACAGCTTCGGACTTATCATCATAGTCTTCGAGGTCAGCATAGGGGTTTGCTACGGTAGGTGCGGGGTCCTTGAAAGAAGGCTCAATGGTCTTGATGCCATCGCCGCCTACAGTCTCGTCGTCCTTCTTGCCGCAGCCAGCGAACATAGCAACGACCATCAGAACTGCAAGAACCAGAGCAAGGATCTTTTTCATTTTCTTTTCCTCCATTTTGAAAAATATATACACGGCCGATTGGCCATTGTACAAGATGTAAGTGCGCTTTGTATGATTTTCCACTTTTATACAGTTTTTCATAAAAAGTTTGCATTTTGCCGAAAGGCAATGGATAATTGCATACAATGCGCCTGTTATTTAGGAAATATACCATATAAACCGGCATCTGTCAACAGATTTTTGAAAAAGTGTGTATTTCCACGAAAAACAACTGTTTTTCCCGGAGCATATTGTACCCCTTTTGCATGGCCGTCCACCACCGGTGGAATATGCATACGCATTGTATGTCAGTTGTTAACAGAATATTAAGCTGTTTAAAAATTATTGGGCAGTTTCCCTGTTTTCACATTTCTTTTCTGCTAAAAAACAGGTCCAAAAGCCTCCGGCAGTGCCAAAGAAGCAAAGCAGCGGGCCATGGCAGCCGGGCGTTTCTCCCCTGCTGTGCCTATATTTAATGTATATAGAATATGAGGAAGGAGCTGGGGCTCACCCAAAAATTCCTGTATGCCCTCTCTGCCTACCGCCAAAAGCCAGCCGTCGCCTGCATAGAGCTCGCAAAATCTGCCCAGGTAAGAAAAGGCTTCTTCGCCCCAGCGGATAGCAGGCGCCATTTTCTGCCGCTGCGCAAAGTAGGCATCCGGGGCGACCTTCCGGACCGCCAGTCCGGGCGCGCATTTTTCCGGCCACTGTATCTTTTCAAAGGGCGCAAAGCCAGCCTTCTCATAGTAGGAACAAAGGCTTTCCTCGCCAGGGACCAAAACAGCCGCGGCGTACCCCTCCCCTTTTAGGCTTTCCAGGGTCTTTTCCAAAAGGGCCTTGCCAATGCCTTTGCCCCGGCAGTCCTCCGCCACCGCAAAAGCATACAGGTAGGCGACCCGCTGCCCCGCGATTTGCGCATCTATCCAGTATATGCAGGCAACCGGATTTTGTTCTTCCGCCACAAGGCATCTATCCGGAGAAAAGGCCGTGGCATAGAAATTTTCCACATCCTGCGCACTGTCCCCGAAGGCCTCCTGCCAGAGCGCTGAAAGGCCGGGCAGGTCTTTTCGGGTGGGTTTTCTAATAATCATAACATTCATCCTTCAGGCAGGCCCAGTATTTTTCTATCAGACGGACAGGGCGGTAGGAAAGCTTTGCCTTACGCAGGCCCTCAAGGCCCATATCGTCCTCCCGGTTCAGATAGCGCAAAGAAGGGTACTTTCCCTTAAGATACCCGGCAAAGGCCTGGTTGATCCGGGCATAAGCCCCTTCTTCGGTATCCAGCGCCTTTTCAAAGTGGACATCAAAGGTATCCTCCGTCAGCCGGGAGCCCAAGGTCATCGCCAGCACCCTGTTTTCCTCCATCAGAGCGATCCCTTCCAGCTGCAATTCCTCCCGATGGGACAGCGCCCGGGAAATTGCGGCCTTTTCCATATGGTAATCCCCCTGGGGATCTTTTTCCCGGCGGTTTGCAAACCAGGCCTCCAGCATCTGTTCTACTGCCGCCCGGTTTTCTTCTCCAATGGGCACGATTTGACAGTGGGGGTGGTTTTTCTGAAAACGGTTGGAAAAATTCCGCTTGGACTGATAGGTCTTTCCCTTGAGGTCAGCCAGGTCCTCTACATTATATATATAGTCATAATCGCTGCGGGCATTGTGAAAACGGAACTGACCGGGAAACAGCTCTTCCAGCTCCCGGCAATCCTCCGGCAACAGGCCAGTCAGCCGCAGAGGGATGCCCCGCTGCTGTGCATCCTCCATCAGCCGCCCGATCAGGCGCTGCTTGTTCGCCCCCAGGGGGAACAAATAAACTGTCTTTCGGCTGAACTGGGAGAAAAACACCAGTCCCTCCTCTAAGATCGCCCCTTGCTGGCGTCCCCACATACAAAGGTTGGCAAAGCTGTATTCACAGCCCCGGCCCGCGCTGAGTGCAAGATAGGGCACATACAGTTCCCGGTCTCCGGGGATAAATGGCTTAAATGTAATCATAAGCTTCCTCAAATAAAAATCTTTCGTAGTTGGGGCTTTTGCATAATATAAAAAAGCGCCGAACCTATGGTGTAAAGAACAATTGCTTCCCCCGCAGCCACATATAAAGCATTTACCCAAAATGCGCCGCCAATATACACGCTCAGCTCCCAGCCCACCAAAAGAGCGTTGAAAAGGGCGGGCAGCATCAGAGCAAGCAGAGGAAATCCCTTCAGGGTGATCCGGCGGCTCAGATACATTGCACCTGTTGCCAGGACCGTTGCCAGCGGCCCAACCAGCCAGTCCAGGGGCAGTGCCCCGGCATACAGAATATTGAAAAGAAAGCAGCCTACCCCAAGACCCCAAATGGCGGAGGGGGTAAAGAGTGCCAGGACGCACATACATTCGGAAAGCCGCAGCTGGATGGCCCAGGTAGCAGAGCCGGGAAGCAGCAGATTTTGGGCGTGGGTCAGCACTGCGTACAGTGCCGCAATGATCGCCCCCTGGGTCAATATCCGGGATTTGTTGTTCATAGTACCTCACAACGCAAAAAGATGGGCAAAGCAAGCCCATCTTTTTACAATTCCATAGTTTTATTTTGAGCGAACTCGCTCGGACAGGATGGTTTCGAACTGTCCTATTCGGTTGAAAGTAGTATACCCCTTTTTTTCAATTATTTCAAGGGGTTATGGAAGAAATGGTGCTTGGGTGCGTTTTTCACACGGGCGCTGGTCTTGCCCTCGGCCTTGATCTCCCCGGCTCTTGTCAGGGCGATCTTGGTAAGCATGGGGCCAACCAGCTCATAAACCAGCACAGAGAACAGCACCACATTGCGCACCAGCTCTCCCCCCTGCAAAGAAGCGGCGGTCATTGCCATACCCAGCGCCACACCCGCCTGGGGAAGCAGGGTCACGCCCAGATTGTCGGTGATCTTTTTATTGCAGGCAGTCAGCTTGCAGCTGGCGAAAGCGCCGCCGATCTTACCGGCAGAGCGGGAAATAATATAAGTCACGCCCACTAAAAGCACCATAGGATCTGCCAAAATGGAAAGGTTCAGCTCTGCGCCGGAAAGGACAAAAAACAAAATGCTGATAGGCGCGGTCCAGCGGTCTACTCTGTCCATCAGTTCTTCGGAGAAATCACAGATGTTGCAAAATACCGTGCCGGTCATCATACACACCAGCAGCAGAGAAAAGCCGCAGTGGATACCGCCCACATTGAATTTCACCATTGAAAGGCCTACGGTCAGCAGCACAAAAGCCACAGAAACGGAAAGACGCTTACTGCGGGAGTGGAAGAACCGCTCCACCCAGTAAAGGGCCAGACCCGCCAACGCGCCCAAGCCCAGGGACAGGACGATTTCCAAGATCGGCTCCAAAACCACAGCCAAAAGGCTGATGGTGCCCTGTTCGATGGCCCTTGCGATGCCGAAGGAGGCAGAAAACAGCACCAGGCCCACCGCATCGTCAATGGCCACCACCAAAAGTAGCAGCTTGGTCAGCGGGCCTTCTGCCTTATACTGCCGGACGACCATCAGCGTTGCCGCAGGTGCAGTGGCTGAAGCAATAGCGCCCAAGGTAATGGCAACAGGCAGCGTAAGGATATGGGGGAAGGCCAGGTGCAGGCAGATCAGCACGATGTCAACCACCACCGTGGTCAGCACCGCCTGCAAAATGCCGATGGTCACCGCCTGACGGCCCATAGTCTTCAGCTGGGAAAGGCGGAATTCATTGCCGATGGCAAAGGCGATAAAGCCCAGGGCCACCTGGCTGACAATGGAAAAGCCTTCCACCGCCTCCAAGGAGGCAAAGCCCAGGCCGGGGACCTTCAAAAGCCCCAGACAGAAGGGCCCCAGGATCAGGCCCGCAATCAAGTAGGCCGTTACCGCAGGCAGAGAAGCCTTCTTCGCAAGCCGGGAAAGCATCAGCCCGGCGATCAGGCACAAAGAAAGGGTGATCAAAATATATTCCATAACAAACACTTCTTTCTGTTTGCATTATTTTTTGTCTGCCATATCATAGCACTTTCCCATGCTGTTTACAACTGCAATCCTGCATAATTTACCATTTATTTGCCACTTTCTTTTGTACAAAAGAACAAAGAGCAAACATTCAGGGTTTCCACTCTTGATGTTTGCTCTTTTGTTGTCTGTGAAGTTTTCGCTTGCGCGAAAGTGAAGTTGGTAAAACTGCTTTATTTCATCTTGCCCAACAGGTCCTTGCCGCCCTGAATGATCCGCTCGGCAACGCCGCCGCGGAAGCGGGAGGTTCTTGCCTCGTAGCCGCCCTCATCAAAGGCAGACTGCATGGGGAAGTAGCCTAAGTAGCCGTTGGTCAGGGCGCAGGGCAGGATCAGCTCCCAGCCGGGGGTGTCCTTAATGGCAACGCCCACATCGGTGAAGGGCTCGCCGGGGATGCCAACCAGAGCCACCGGTCCTACCTTCACGCCGGTAAGACGGACGGTGAAGTCCTCCGGGCCGTTCTCCAGCTCGCACATACGGATAGCCTCTGCCACTACGGTGGTCAGCTCCATAGCGGTGTAGGGGATCAGATCATCCCGGCCTGCATCGTGGTAGGCCTTGTACTCCTTTGCCAGAGGCAGCTGCTCCGCTGTGGGCATATTGGAGGGCACTTTGATATAGTCGTTGGTAATGGAGATATCCACATCGTCCACATAGTTCACCTTGTCGTAAACCTGCAGAACAGTGCCAGCCAGGGCACGACCCACAAACCGGGCCATACCGGGGCTCTTCATTTCGTTGTCGAAGCTGATCTCGGTGTCGTTCATATCGCCGCCGGTGGGGTGCACATTGGTGCTGCCCACATCGCCCTGGGCACCGCAGATAAACATACACTTTACCCCATCCAGGGCCTTATCCAGGGTCTTTGCCATCCAGGCAGGCCAGTCCGCGGAAAGCATTTCGCCGTTGACCGTATCGGTGTGTACGCCGTAGTTTACCAGCACCACGGATTCTGCGCCCTCTCTGTCAAAGCGGAGCACATTCACTCTCTGATCCAGGGTGCCGATGGGGTGATCGATGTTGGGGTCATTGATGGGAGGACAGGTCCAGGTGCTGCCGTCCTTCATTTTATAACGGCGGATATAGGCAACCCGCTCCGGGGCATAGCCTACGATGTAGCCCATCCGGGCAGGCTTCACATCTGCAAGGGCCAGCTTTGCGGCTTCTGCCACCTTAGTGCCCAAAAACTGAGAATATGCCAGAATGGGCTCCGGGTCTGCCTCAAACATGGTGGTAGGGGCCAGGAAAGGACCGGTGTGGGTGTGGGTCGCGGAAAGGAAAATGTTTTCCGGAGAAACGCCGGTCTCCTTTTCAATGAGGGCAGAATACTCTGCCACTTGGTTCTCATGGACCATGCAGGAATCCACACTTAAAAGAATGATCTTGGTTTCGCCTTGCTGCAGGGCAATGGCCCGCACACCGATATCATCCAAATTGCCCTTTGCGAACCGGGGCACATAATAGCCGTCAATGCCAATACCCAGAGGAGGATTGGCCACCACAGCGCTATAACCGACTTTTAACTGTTCCATTCTGTTTCTCCTTATCTGACTACTTTGCCGCCTACCAGGACACGCTGTACCTGGAAGCGGTCTGTTACGAATACAAGGTCTGCCGCCTTGCCTGCTTCAACAGAGCCGATCTCGTCATACATTCCAACCACCTTTGCCGGGTTGGTGGATGCCATCAAAAACGCCTGGGCAATGCCGCAGCTGGTGGCCGCCATAATGTTCTTGCAGGCCTGGTCCAAGGTCAGGCGGCTGCCGCACAGGTCGCTGTTATGGTCGAAATTCAGGTCTGTGATATGGGCAAGCGCCGGGGGATTTTCCCCCACTGCCACTGTGCAGTCTGTGATCAGCACTACCTTGTCAACGCCCTTGCTTTGCAGCAGCAGCCGCTGCATCTCCGGGTGCACATGGATGCCGCAGGAATCGGTGATCAGCTCACAATACACCTCCGGCGTTTGGAGAGCATACTCATCCGGGCCATAGCCCCGGGTGCCGATCAGCACCGGCTGACGACCGGTGGCATCAAAAATGTGGGTCATCAAAGTGGGGCGGTACTTGCCCAATGCGCGAACCTGCATAGGGGTGGCTTCCGAGTGACCCAGGGCAAACACCACATCAGGATTCACCTTCCGGGCATAGGCCACAAAGGGCAGAAGATCCGTCCGCTCCGGGGCAACGGTCCAGACCTTGATGTCTGTGCCGCCCAGATCTACCATCGCTTCATATTCCCGGGCCGTGATCTCATGCCGCCAGGGATTAATATCCTGGTTTGCGCCGTAATCGGGATTGGTAAAAGGACCTTCCATATAGATGCCCTTGATGGTGGGCACCTGGGCCATTGCCGCCTTTACATTGGCAATGCTGTCCATGATCTCCTCAAAGGTTTGGGAATAGAAGGGCGTGGGGAAAAAGGCCGTGTGTCCGTGATCCAGGAAGTATTCCGCCACCTCCTTGGGGTGGGCGAAGCTTTCTAAGTCGTTGCCGGCGTGGACATGGATATCCACGAAGCCGGGACCCACATAAGCGCCCTTAGCATCGAGCTTTGCTGCGCTGGCGGGACAGGGCAGTTCCTTTTCCTTGCCAACGGCCTGAATGATGCCGTCGCCGATCACCATGGCACCGTCCCAAAGGATGCCGGTTTCCAGCACGATCTGGCCGTTATATATGTACGTCAGGTTTGTCATTTCTTCTCCTCCTGAAAGGATGTCATTGTCTTTTTAGTATAAGCCTCCCACCACCGTTTGTCAAACCCTACCTATTGCATTTCCCCTCTTTTTGTGGTATAAGGAGAGCAGAAAAAAGAAAGAGGTACAGCTATGAAAATTCTGATCGTTCGCCACGGCGACCCCTACTACCCCACCGATTCTCTGACGGAAAAGGGCTTCCGGGAAGCGGAGCTTCTGAAGGACCGTCTTGTGAAAGAAAACATTGACGATTTCTACTGCTCTCCTCTGGGCAGAGCCCAAAGAACTGCCGAGCCTACCCTGAAGGCCTTGGGCGCAGAAGCGGAGACCCTTTATTGGCTTCGGGAATTTGACAGCCACCTTATCTCCCCCTTTACCGGCAAAAAGCGGGTCGCCTGGGATTATCCCCCCTATATGTGGTGCAAGGATATGCGTAACTATCACCTGACGGATTGGGAAAATTCCGATCTGGTGCAACTGAGCGATGCCCCTGCCGTCTTCCGGGAAACCGCGGAGGGTGTGGACAAGCTGCTTTCCCGCTACGGCTGGCACAGAGAGGGTATGCTCTACCGGGGCGGTGAAGATAAGACCATTGCCCTTATTTGCCACTTTGGCTTGGGTATCACCATTCTTGCCTATCTTCTGGGCATTTCCCCCATCATCGCCCAAAATAACTTCTTTATGGCCCCCACCTCTGTCACCACCTTGGTAACAGAAACAGACAGCCAGGGCTATTCCCACTTCCGGGCCACCGGCGTAGGCGACATTTCCCACCTGTATGTGGCAGGTGAAGCCCCCTCCGAATCCGGCCTTTATCCCGACTTTGAAAAATAACAAAAAGAGACTGTAAAGAAGCTCTAATGTTTATTCAGAATATGCATCAAAACTCTCGCCTCCCTCTTTGAGGGAGGTGGATTTTGCGAAGCAAAAGACGGAGGGAGTGTCTCATCCTGCGATAGGACACTCCCCCAGTCAAAACCTTCGGTTTTGCCAGCCCCCTCATAGAGGGGGCCAAGATTTTGTGCGTAAATCTCGAATAAATATGTGTTTTTTACAGTCTCTTTGTATTTACTCTGTCAGCTTCCGAAACACATCGGAAAGGCTGTCCCGCAGGATAAGCTCCGCTATGCCGTCGTAGGGTGTGGCAGTGCGGTTGATGATGATCAGGTGCTCCCCCTGGAACTGTCCCACCAGGGAAGCCGCCGGATGAACGGTCAATGAAGTGCCGCCTACGATCAGCACCTCTGCGTTTGCAATTTCCTCCTCCGCATCGTAAAATGCGTCGCTGGGCAGACTCTCTCCGTAAAGGGTCACATCCGGGCGAACGATGCCGCCGCATTTTTCGCACCGCGGAATGTCTGCCCCATCTTCTACATAGGAAGGCTCGTAAAGCTTTCCGCAGCGGCCACAGTAATACCGCGCCGTTGTGCCGTGAAGCTCAATAACGCGCTGACTTCCTGCCTTTTGGTGCAGGTCGTCAATATTCTGGGTGATCACTGCCTGAAGCTTCCCCATTTGCTCCAGCCGGGCAAGGGCCAAATGGGTATCATTGGGCTGGGCATCGGGATAGAGCATATTTTCCCGATAAAACCGGAAAAAGGCCTCCGGGTCATTCCGCAAACAGGCGTTGCTCAAATAGTATTCCTTGCTTTCATCTGCGCCGTATACGCCGCCACTGCTGCGAAAATCCGGGATCCCACTGTCCGTGGACACACCGGCACCCCCGAAAAAGACCGCATATCGGGCATTTCCCAATATCTCTTTTGCCAACAAGATATCGTTCATCTTCTCTCCCCCTTTTCTTTTATTGTAGCACAGCCAAAAGCCTTATGTAAAGAAAAAGCAAGCCATTATTGGCTTGCTTTTTTATCTAATTTCCGGTTGCGGAAGTACAGGCACAGATCCGCAAAGACCATCACAAAATTCAGCACATAGAAGAAAAGCACATACCACTTTTCTGCGAATGCAGCCATATAGGTTTCATTGATCAGCTTGCCGGTAATGCCCGCCACATAGCCAAAGAGGATCAGGCACAGAAAGGCCAGGCTCTTGCCCTTTGCGGTCCGGGCCTTGTAGGATTTCACCACATTCATAGGCCAGGATGCCCCAAAACTGACGATCATAACCACTTCCAGAATTTCTGCCATATCAGCTCGCCTCTTTTTTCTTTCTGTAAATGCATATACCAATCATGGATGCCACGATGGCAATGCTCTCATTCATAATGCCACCAATGGTCGGGTGTGCCATGAAAATGTTGTATGTAAGGATCAGCGAAGAGGTGCCGATAACGCTCTTGCGCAGCAGCTGGGGATCGCCGAAGGACATAAAGATGGTATTTGCCATCAACGCAACCACCATAAGGGCCGAAATTGGGCCTTCCCAGGAGAGCATACCCATACCGCCCATGGCAAGGGCCAGGATCACTGCCGCGATCCGGTTGGCCTTGGACTTGGGGTCTAAAAAGAAAAAGGTCAGATTTCTGACGGTGCAAACGATATTCAGGGCAAAGCCGGAATCGCCGCCCAGCAGTAAATACGAAATACAGATCGTTACCGTCGCCACCGTCTGTAAGAGCAGCAGCCTGTTCTTGGAATTGACCTGATAGGAAACAAAGGTCACAATGGGCGCAACAATGCCCAAAATTTGTCCGATAATAATTTGCGGCATAGCTACCCCACCCCCTTTTCCTAAAGTATACTACTGAAGGTTAAAAATGGCAAGACAGAAACGAGAATTTCCTCTTTTGCGCCAAAAGGCTTTTCTTGCTTTTTCAATGCTTCCAAAAATCACCGCTT
>JAZQLG010000085.1:0-7359 GCA_045542575.1 Faecousia sp. | reverse complement strand
GGTGGGCACATTGCACAGGATAAAGGTTTCAATAAATGCTTTTGATGCATCCATACCGCCGTCTAAGTAGCAGGCGGCGATCACCGATTCGGTGGCATCTGCCAAGATAGAGGCCCGCTCTCTGCCGCCGCCCTGTTCTTCCCCGTGGCCTAACAGCAGATGCTCTCCCAGGTTGATTTTTTGCGCCACCCGGGCAAGGCTGGCTTCGCAGACCATATCTGCCCGCATTTTTGTCAGCTCACCCTCCGGGCGCTGGGGAAAATTGCGGTACAGGTAATCTGCCACCACCATACCCAAAATAGAGTCACCCAAAAATTCCAGCCGCTCGTTGCTCATCAGCCCATCGTGCCAGCGCTCGTTGGCGTAGGAGGAATGGGTCAGGGCGTTTTGCAGCAGGGTGATGTTTTTAAAGCGGTAGCCAATGGCGGCTTCCAGATCCTTGATCATACTTCCTCCTTGGGAGTCAGAGTTTTGAGGCTTTGCTCCAGTTGGGCTGTGAAATCCTGGCTTGCGGCAGCCATTGCCTGCCGGACGCCGTTACAGAAGGCCAGCTCGTCGGAGCTGCCGTGAGCCTTGATCACCGGCTTGCGAATACCTAAGAACTGGGTGCCGCCCACTTCCCGGTAATCCATCATGCCCATCACTTCTGTAACACCGGGCTTGCACAAAAGATAGCCCAGCACACTGAAAATATTGCGCTTGAAGATCTTGTGCTTCATCAGGCTGCCCATAAACATAGCAGTGCCTTCGATGGACTTAAGCAGCACATTGCCGGAAAAGCCGTCACAGACCACCACATCCACAGAGCCTAAGAGCACCTCTCTGGCTTCCACATTGCCGATAAAGTTCAGAAGGCCCTGTTCGGAAGCATTTTTAAGCAGGCCGTAGGCTTCCTTCTGCAAGGGTGTGCCCTTGCTGTCTTCTGTGCCGATGTTGAGAAGGCCCACCCGGGGATTGTCCATCCCAAAATTCTTTTGGGCATAAAGGCTGCCCACCAGGCCAAACTGCAAAAGAAACTCCGGGGTACATTCGGCATTTGCGCCGCAATCCACGATCAGGGTCTTGCCGCCGGCCTTATTGGGCATAGCGGGGCACATAGCTGCCCGACGCATACCCTTTACCCGCTTTACGATCAAGGTAGCACCGGTAAGCAGCGCACCGGTACTGCCTGCGGACAGGAACGCATCTCCCTGGCCCTCAGCCAGCAGCCGCAGGCCAACCACCATAGAAGAATTCTTCCGCTTATGCACAACTGCAGCCGGGTCATCGTGCATATCCACCACATCGTCGGCATGGGCAACCTCCACGCCCTCCGGCAAATCAGATATGCCCTTGCTTTTCAGCACATTCAGAATTTCCTCTCCCCGGCCAACCAGCACCACCTGGGCGCCATACTTTTTTACTGCATCCAGCGCACCCAGCACAGGGGCCTGAGGCGCATTGTCGCCGCCCATGGCATCTACAATAATCTTCATACGCAAACCCTCTCTCTTTATAAAGTCGCTTTCAGGTTTTCAATGATTTCCAAAGAACGGTTGGCAATGGCCAAATTCTTTTCCGCCTTTTTCTTCACCCGGTACGGAAGCGGTGCGATAATGCTGAAATTCACATTCATAGGCTGGAAATTCACGATGCTTTCATCGCTGACATAAAGGCCCAGCGCACCGATGGCCGTTTCCTTGGGGAAATCGGGCAAGGGTCTTCCTTGCAGCTTTGCCGCCATAGCAACTGCCGCCAGGAAGCCGGATGCCGTGCTTTCCACATACCCTTCCACGCCGGTCATTTGTCCCGCAAAAGCAACCAGCGGATTTCTTCTGTCGGCATAGTACCGGTCCAGCAGCTTGGGCGATTGCAGGAAGGTATTTCTGTGCATCACACCGTAGCGGACAAATTCCGCATTTTTAAGGGCGGGGATCATAGAAAACACCCGCTTTTGCTCCGGGAATTTCAGGTGCGTCTGGAAGCCCACCAAATTAAACACGCTCTTTGCCGCATTGTCCTGCCGCAGCTGAACAACAGCGTAGGGCTCTTTGCCGGTTTTGGGATCGGTAAGACCTACAGGCTTCAGCGGGCCATAGCGCAGGGTATCTTCGCCCCGACGGGCCATAACCTCCACAGGCATACAGCCCTCAAACACATTCTTGTCCTCAAAGCCGTGGACTTCCGCTTCCTGGGCGCTTATGAGCTCCTGCCAAAAGGCCAGATACTCCTCTTTGGTCATGGCGCAGTTTACATAATCTGCCGTTCCCTTGTCATATCGGCTCTGCCACCAGGCTTTTTCCATATCCACCGACTCGGCTGTGACCAAAGGCGCCGCCGCATCAAAAAAGTGGAGATAGTCCTGCCCGAAATACTTGCCGATGCTTTCAGACAGGGCATCGGAGGTCAGCGGGCCTGTAGCAACGATCACCGGGCCTTCCGGCACCTGGGTGATCTCCTCCTCCACCACCGTGATATTGGGGTGGCTGCGGATCTTATCCGTCACCATTTGGGAAAAGCCCTCCCGGTCCACTGCCAGGCAGCCGCCCGCTTCTACCCGGGTAGCATCGGCGCAGGCCATGATCAGGCTATTTAGCCGCCGCAGTTCCTCTTTCAGAAGACCAACCGCGTTGGCGATCCCGTCTGAGCGAAGAGAATTAGAGCAGACCAGCTCTGCGAAGGTATCTGTGTGATGGGCCGGGGACTTCTTATTCGGTTTCATTTCGTAAAGCGTGACCTGCAGGCCTCTGTTTGCAAGCTGCCAGGCGGCTTCACATCCGGCAAGGCCGGCGCCAATCACTTTAACCATTCTCAGGACTCCTTCTTTGTCTTCTTGGCGGCGGTCTTTTTGGCAGGCTTCTTTTCTGTGCCTTCCTTGTCCGCCTTCTTATAATAGCCCCGCTTATCCTCCGGCAGGAAGTTTTCGCACTGCTCGTTGATGCAGAAGGGCTTATTGCGGCCCTTGCCTGCCTTCTTGAACATAGTCTGTCCGCACTTGGGGCAGTCCTCCGCCGTGGGCACATCCCAGGACATAAAGCCGCACTTTGCGCCCAGCTCACAGCCGTAATAGGCAAAGCCCCGCTTGGACTTCCGCTTTAAGAGGGTGGAGCCGCACTTGGGGCAGCGGCCGGGCATTTTTTCCACAATGGGCTTGGTATTCTTACACTCGGGGAAGCCGGGGCAGGCCAGGAACTTACCGAAGCGGCCCACCTTGACCACCATATTTCTGCCGCAAACCTCGCAAATTTCCGTGCTGACTTCGTCCGGCACCTTCAGCCGGGTGCCTGCCAGGGCTTCTTCCGCGGCTGTCATCTGCTGATGGAAATCCTTGTAGAAGTCTGCCAGCAGGTCCTTCCAGTAGCAGGTACCCGCCTCCACTTCATCCAGCCGGTTTTCCATATTGGCAGTAAATTCCACATCAATAATATCGTGGAACTTTTCCATCATTAAGCCTGTGACCACTTCGCCCAAGGGCGTGGGGATCAGGTGCTTTTCCTCTTTATTGACATATTCTCTGTCCTGGATGGTAGAGACGATACCTGCATAGGTGGAAGGACGGCCTACGCCCTTTTCTTCCATTGCCTTTACCAAAGAGGCTTCCGTATACCGGGCAGGAGGCTGGGTGAAATGCTGTTCCTTTTTCAGCTCTGTGCACACAGCCTTGTCCCCTACCTGCAGATCGGGCAACGCCGCGCCGGTTGCCTGGGCTTCTTCATCCCGGCCTTCTTCATAGACCGCCAGGAAGCCTGCAAAGCGGACACTTTGGTGGGTGGCCCGGAAAATATGGCCCTCGCAGACCGTATCAATGGCAACCGTATCATAAACCGCATTTGCCATCTGGCTTGCCAGGAAGCGGCTCCAGATCAGCTTATACAGCCGGTACTGCTCCCGGGTCAGGGAGCCCTGGATCCGGTCCGGGTCCAACTCCACATGGGTGGGACGGATAGCTTCGTGGGCATCCTGGGCGCCGGACTTGGTCTTAAACACATGGTGCTTGCCGTAATAATAGGGAGCGCCGTAGCGGCTCTTGATAAAAGCACCGGCGGCATCCATCGCTTCGTTGCTCAGCCGCAGGGAGTCGGTACGCATATAGGTAATAAGACCCAAAGTGCCTTCTCCGGCCACATCCACGCCTTCATAAAGCTGCTGGGCAATGGCCATTGTGCGCTTGGGGGTCATATTCAGCTTCCGGGAAGCCTCCTGCTGAAGGGTGGAGGTGGTAAAGGGAGGGGCGGCAGACCGTTTCTTTTCTGCCCGCTTCACACTTTCGACCGTGAAGGGCTTTCCTTCCACTTCCCGGATAATGGCATCCACCTGCTCCTCGTTTTCCAGCTCTGCCTTCTTGCCCTTACCAAAGTACCGGGCAACGAACCTTCCGTCTTTTCCCAGCAAGGACAAGGAAGCATCCAGGGACCAGTATTCCTTGCTTTGGAAGGCCCGGATCTCATTTTCTCTGTCCACTACCAGCCGGGTCGCCACAGACTGCACACGGCCTGCACTCAGACCCCGACGGACCTTCTTCCAAAGAAGGGGGGAAAGCTGATAGCCTACGATTCTGTCCAGCAGCCGTCTTGCCTGCTGGGCATCCACCAGGTTTTCATCGATATCCCGGGGATTTTCAATGGAATGGCAAACCACCTTTTGGGTGATTTCGTTAAAGGTGACACGGCGAGCCTTCTGAGCAGGCAGGCCCAAGAGCTCTTTTAAGTGCCAGGAGATGGCTTCGCCCTCCCGGTCAGGGTCCGTCGCCAGATACACAAGGTCTGCCTTTTGGGCGGCCTTTTTCAGCTCCGCGATCAGGTCCTTCTTGGTATCCAGAGGGATATACTCCGGCACAAAGCCGCCTTCAATATCCACACCCATAGTGCTTTTGGGCAGATCCCGCAGGTGGCCCATACTGGCCTTTACGGTATATGCCGGTCCAAGGTACTTTCCAATGGTCTTGGCCTTGGACGGGGATTCTACAATTACAAGATACTGTGCTGCCATGGGTGCCTCCGCTTACATTCATACATTATTTTGATATACACTTGCCCGGGTGATACTTTACAACACCCTTCAGGCTCAATTTTGTGAGAATAGATAACGCCTTTGCTGTGGGAATGCCGCTGCGGGCGATGACCTCATCTATGGATTCTATCTTTCCCGTTAGTTGGGAAAGAAGGGCCTTTTCTTCCTCATTCAGGGAAGGGGCCTCACTATTTAAGACACTATACTGGGTAACAACGCCGTTGTCAATGGGTTTTTTCGCAGGTTTTGTCGAAACGGTTTCCACTTTTTCCGGGAGCTCCGTTTCCTGCACAGGGATAAGCACCGGCTCTTTCCGGCAAACAGTGCCGGGAAAACGGCTCTCATATTCCCGCAAAATATCATATCCTTCAAAGACAGCCATCGCCCCTTCCCGAAGAAGGTTATTGCTGCCTACAGAGGTATCGGAGCTGATATTGCCGGGCACAACAAACACTTCCCTGCCCTGCTCCATGGCATACCGGGCAGTGATCAAAGCACCGCTGATTTCCGGTGCTTCCACCACCAGCACACCGTGGCTGATGCCGCTGATAATGCGGTTTCTTTGGGGGAAGTTCCATTTATATGCCTGTGTGCCGGGAGGGTATTCAGAAAGCAGACAGCCCTTTTCCTCCGTAAGTGCGTATAATGCCCGGCTGGAGGCAGGATACACAACATCCACGCCACAGCCCAGAACGCCCACCACAGGGCCGTTCTGCAAAAGGGCCTGGGTCATCGCTTCCTTGTCCACACCGTCTGCCGCGCCGGACACCAAAAGGCCGCCGCAGGCGGCAATCTGTGCGCCCATTTTTCCGGCAGTCTGCAGGCCGTAGGTGGAGGCCCTTCGGGTGCCTACCACACCGATGGCAGGGTAGGCTTCCCAGTCAGGAAGTCTGCCCCGGTAGTAAAGCACCAGGGGTGCATCCGGAATCTGCTTCAGCCTTGCGGGGTAGCCGCTGTCACCGTAGGTAATGATCCCAATGCGCTTTTGGCTGCATTCCGCCTCCAACACCCGGGCCTTTGTCATATCTTTATCTGCAAGGGCGGCATAGCCTGCTTCCGGCAGCTGCACTGCTGCCCGGAAAGTATTTTCCTTTGCCCGGTACAGCTCCTCCGGATCCCGGAAATAGTCCAAAAGGGCGCGCTTCTGCCCATAGGTCAGATCTTTTAGTAAGCAAAACCAAAGCCAGTATGTAAGCACGCCCATCCCTTCTTTCTGTTATTTCTTCATTTCCCAAAGAACGATGGTGGCAGCCACCGCCGCATTGAGCGATTCGCATTTTTCATTCATCGGAATGATCAGCTCCGCCTCGGCAGAGCGCAGGATCTCCTGCCGAACGCCCTGTCCTTCGCTGCCGATCACCACCGCCATTTTGGAAAGCTCCGCCTGGCGGATGTCCTTTGCCCCTGGAGAAAGGGCAGTTACCGCCACCGGAATACCGGCTTTCTTGCAGGCCTCCTCCATTTCCTTCCAGGTGCTTTGGACCGGCACGGAGCGAAACACCGCCCCCATAGAAGAACGCACAACCTTGTGGCTAAAGGGGTCGGCACAGCCCTCCAGCAGCACCACAGGCACATTCATCGCATCTGCTGTCCGCAGTATGGTGCCCAGGTTGCCCGGATCCTGAATCCCATCCAAAAGAAGCATCCCCGGCTCAACAGTTAGGGGCTTCTCCACCGGCAGAGCGCACACAAACAGTGCCCCCTGAGGTGACTCCATAGGAGAGATATATTCCATCAGCTCCCGGCTGATGCACACTTTTTCCACGCTTTCCGGCACATCCGGCTGGATTTCCGGGGTGTGGAGCACGGTTTTCAGCCCAGGCCACCATTTGACCGCCTCTGCAAGCAGCTTTGTACCGTCCGCCACAAACAGGCCTTCTTCCGCTCTTGCCTTCCGGGAAGAAAGGAGCTTGCGCACCCATTGGATGGTGGCGTTTTTGCGGGAAGTCAGAATTTCTGTCATAATTTCTGCACCCGACTCAGTGCCTGGTTATCGCCCAAAATAACCATAACATCTCCATCTTCGATCACAAATTCCGCAGAAGGAGATACATTGATCTTGCCGTCCCGCTTGATGGCAAGGATGTTCACGCCCAATTTAGCCCGGACATTCAGTTCCCGCAGGTTCTTATAGATCCAGCTTTCGGGAGCAGGCACATCAATAATGCCGTAGTCATCGGAAAGCTCGATATAATCCAGCACATTTTCGCTGGAAAGACTCTTGGCAAGGCGCTGGGCATTTTCCTTTTCCGGGATGACCACCCGGTTCGCACCCAGCTTTTTCAGCACCTGGGAGTGGACCTCATCGTGGGCCTTGCACACCACCATGGGAATGCCCAGCACCTTCAGGCTCATAGTAGCAAGAACAGA
>JAZQLG010000084.1:0-11055 GCA_045542575.1 Faecousia sp. | reverse complement strand
GGCGGCTACCTGGTCGGAAGATAAAATATCCCCCTCCATCAGCACCCGGTTGCCCAAAAGCATAGTGCCCACACTGGGGTCCGGCAGACCGGTGATGCAAATACCCTGCAGATCCTCCTGGGCAGAGAAGTCCTGGGTGGTGAAGCAATAAACCTGGTCACTTTCCGTTTCCTGGGCAAAGACCGGCAGTGCCAGGCCACAGAAAAGGCAAAGGACCAGCAAAAAAGTAAGAGCCTTGGTTTTCATCTGTATTCCTCCTGTTTGGTTGTCGCAGGTAGTGTTTGCCAAACCGGGGAAGAATATACAAAAAATCCGCACAATTTAGCGTGATGTCCTTAACGGACAAATCACGCTAAAACTAAGTTTGCCCTTGGGGCAAGTGAAGTTGCCGTTGGCAGTGAAGTTACTTCGTAGTGAAGTTACACCTATCGGTGTAGCGGGCAAACTTAACTTCACTTTGCAGGGGCAAAACTTCACTGTGGCGATAGCCAGAACTTCATATTTTGCTTTCAGCAAAATACTTCACTAAAACAAAGGAAAACTCCACAGAGTCAAAATGTGATATGCACCCCCAAAAATAGATGCTTTTGGGGTGCATATCATTGTCCGGGTGCTTTTCTTTTTTAATAGGAAGCACGGAAAAAGGTGGAAAGCGGAAGCAAACTATGCTATACTAAAGAAAAAACAAGGAGGAATCTTTATGAAAACCTACGAAGTATATCCTGTTTCCCCCAATGGCCCCCAGTGGGACAGCCTTCCCAAGGCAGAAATTTCCAATGTGCAGTGGATCGATGCCCAGGGCATTCAGGCCTGGGGTCAGCTTTGCTATGACGAAAAGTTCCTGTATGTCCGCCTGGAGGCGGTGGAAGAGCATATTCTGGCCCGCTACACCGGGGACAATGACCCGGTCTGTGACGATTCCTGCCTGGAATTCTTCTTTGCCTCCCGGGAGGAGGGCAACCGCTATTTCAATGTGGAGATCAATCCCAACGGTGCCTGCTACTTTGGCTATGGCAAGCTGCGCCGCGAAAGATGCCGCCTGCTCTGCAAAAATGTAAAGGAGCTCTTTAACATCCGTCCTTTCAAAACGGAAAAGGGCTGGGGCGTGGAATTTGCCCTTCCTGTGTGGTATCTGGAGATCTACAGCCCGGACTTTGCCCTTTATCCCGGCAAGAAGCTCCGCGCCAATTTCCAGAAGTGCGCTGAAGAATCCGCAACCCCCCATTTTATGACCTGGAACAAGATCGAAATGGAAGCGCCCGATTTCCATCAGCCCGGGTATTTCGGTCAGCTGATCTTCCGCTGATATGGTTAAAACAAGACCGTTATCCTGGCTTTCCGGCAATGCGCTGAAGCTGATCGCGGCGGCGCTGATGGTGATAGATCACATTGGCGTGATCTTTTTCCCCTATACGCTGCTTTGGCGGCAGATAGGCCGGCTGAGTATGCCCATCTTTGCCTACTTTATTGCCGAGGGCTGCCGCTACACCCGAAGCCCCTGGGGCTATCTTGCTAAGCTGTTTGCCTGCCTTGTGGTGTGCCAGATCGGAAGCTATGTGGGTACAGGCAGCCTGGATATTTGCATTTTAGGCACATTTTTCTTAGGCGCAACCCTGCTTTTCTGCCTGCAAAACGCCAAAAAAGCCCTTTTCTCCCGGGCTTTGGAAAAGGGTGCTGTTTGGCTGACGCTGTTTCTGCTGGGCATCGCCGCTACATATTATGTAAACCGATTGGTGTACATCGACTACGGCTTTTGGGCCTGTGTGCTGCCGGTGTTTGCAGGACTTCCCTACCTGCCGGAAGCAGCTTCCGGACAGCTTAAGAAGTGGGATAACAAATGGACAAGTCTTTTGTGCTTTGCCGTAGGTCTGGGGCTTCTGACGATCTTTGACGATTATTTAGAAGTGCAGGTCTACTGCCTGTTGGCACTGCCCCTTTTGGCCCTTTATTCCGGCCGCCGGGGCAAGTGGAGGGGAAAGTATTTTTTCTACCTGTTCTACCCCATTCATCTGGCCCTTTTGGAGGGCATTTATCTGTTGGTGAGTATGTATGCATAAAAAGAAAAAAGGAGATCTTCTCCTGCTGGCCCTGTGGGGTGTTGGGATCTTTCTGTATTTTCTCACAGGGCGGATGACCCCGGCTGGCGGTCGGCATCTGGTCTGGTGCAAATGGGATGACTATGTACCCTTTTTGCCTGTTTTCTCTGTGCCTTATGTGGCTTGGTATGCTATGCAGGCCTTTACCGCCCTCTATTGCTTCCTGAAGGACAGAAGGGTGTTTCGTAAATTCGTCGGCTATATCCTGTTTGTCTATGCCATCGCCATATCGGTGTATTTTCTCTATCCTACTGCCATTGATTTTCGCCCGGAGATCACCGGAGCGGATCTGTTTTCCCGGCTGGTAGGACTGGTGTACGGGATGGACAACCCCACCAATGTACTCCCTTCCCTCCATGTGCTGGTGGCGGTGGGCTGTGCCTTCGCACTTTGCAAAACAAAGGCCCTTGGAAAACCCCTTCTTTGTGCTGTTTGGTGGCTGATCGCCCTTTCCATCTGCGCATCCACCGTGCTCATTAAGCAGCATTCCGTGCTGGATATCTTGGGCGCTGCCCCGGTTTGCACCGCCGGATATGTCCTGTTTTTTGCACAAAATGGTAAATTTGTTGACATGGCTGGGGAATGCTGATAAAGTATATATATCCATAAAAATTAGGAGGAAATGACCCATGAAAACTGTTAAGAACAAGCAATTGGTTGTGGGTGCTGACTTTGCCGGTTATCCCCTGAAGGAAGCGGTTGTTGCTCACCTGAAGGCAAAGGGCTGGGAGATCACCGATATGGGCGTGAAGGCAGATTCTGACCCCAACGATACCGACCTGATGTTCCACAGAGTGGGCTTGCGGGTTGGCGCAATGATCTCCGAGGGCGAATTTGATCGTGCGCTGCTGTTCTGCGGTACCGGTATGGGCATCCATATTGCTGCCAGCAAGTGCCCCCATGTTCACGCCGGCGTTGTAGAGAGCGTTCCCGCTGCGCTGCGTGCCATCACCGGCAACGGTGTCAATGTGCTGGCTATGGGTGCTTTCTATGTAGCACCTGCTATGGGCTGTGACATTGCCGATGCCTACCTGAATGCAGATTTGGGCAGCGGCTATGAATGGTGGTACAACTTCTATGAGTTCCACAAGCTGGCAATCGATGAGCTGGAAGCTTTTGATTACGAAGAGTATAAGAACAATGGCTTCAAGGTCAATAAGCTGGGCGACTTCCCTCTGAAGCTGGAGACCAAGCCTGAATAATTGAGGTTTTCTATGCTGGTTAAAGAAAAAATGCTGATGAATATTGATGCGCTGCTGCAAAACGGCCCTATCAATATCGTCATTTTGGGTGACAGTGTTTCTCACGGCACAGTGCTGGATAACAACGACTATGAAAATGTCTACTGGAATGTGCTGAAAAAGAAAATGAACAACTACCGGGACTATGTGCCGGTGAATATGATCAATGCTTCTGTTGGCGGCACTATGGCAAAGGATGCTGTGCCCCGGGTGGATAAGCAGGTGCTTGTCCATAACCCCGACTTAGTGATCGTTTGCTTTGGTCTGAACGATATCAATGGCCCTCTGGAAGAGTACTTAGCTTCTTTGCGGGAGATTTTCTCCAAGTGCGTTTCCGCCGGTGTGGACACCATCTTCCTGTCCCCCAATATGCTCAATACCTATGTTGCGGAGGATGCACCCCAGAAATGGGCCTGGTACGCCGTGGAAACTGCCAAGATGCAGAATGAAGGCAAGATGGACCGCTACATCTACAGCGCTATGGATCTGGCCCGGGAAATGGGCGTCCGGGTTTGCGACTGCTATTCCAAGTGGAAGGAACTGGAAAAAGCCGGGGAAGATATCACTATGCTGCTGGTGAACCGGATCAACCATCCCACTTCCCAAATGCATAAGCTCTTTGCCGATGAGCTGTATAAGATGATCATTGGCGAAGAAGAATGTTATGTGGAAAGCGACAGCGGTATGTACCAGGGCGAAGTCAACCAAGCCGAATAAGAAACGTAACCCCCGACGGTGTACTCCGTCGGGGGGATTTTCTTATTTGGTAGCTAAATATTCTTCTGCCTGATGGGCGGCGACTGCGCCATCGGCAACGGCGGTTACCACCTGCCGCAAAGCTTTGGTGCGCACATCTCCCACAGCGAACACACCGGGAAGCTTTGTACAGGTGTCTTCCCCGGCAATAACATACCCGGCGCTGTCCAGGTCTAACTGGGCGGCAAACAGCTCTGTGTTGGGGATTCTGCCAACGCTTACGAAAACGCCTTCACAGGCCAGAGTGTCTTCTTCACCGGTCTTCGTGTTTTTCAGCACAAGGCCGGTGACTTTCTTTTCGTGGAGGATCTTCTCCACCGCACAATTCCAGTGGATCACCACATTTTCCGCCTTTTCGATGGGCTCGTGGTAGATCCTTGTGGCCCGCAGGCTGTCCCGCCGGTGTATCAGGTGGACCTCCTTGCAGATCCGGGAAAGAAGGAGGGTATCTGCCGCCGCCGTATCACCGCCGCCAACCACCGCAACCGTTTTGCCCCGGTAGAACATACCGTCGCAGGCGGCGCAATAGGCAACGCCCCGGTTCACCAGCTCTTTTTCCTCGGGAAGGCCCAAAGGCCGGGGGTTTGCGCCGGTGGCCAAAATGACAGCCTTGGCAAGGATTGTGTCCTTGCCGGTGTTCAATTTTTTGGGGTCAGACAGCAGATCCGCTTCCCGGACTTCGGCATAAATCGTTTCCGCGCCAAAGCGGTGGGCCTGGGCTTGCATCTTTTCCGCTAAGGAATAGCCGTCGATGCCCTCCGGAAAGCCGGGATAATTGTCAATTTGGTGGGTCAGGGCCATCTGTCCGCCGGCAGAAAGACGCTCGATCACGGCCACCTTCAGTCCTGCCCGGGCCCCGTAAAGAGCGGCCGTATAACCGCCTGGGCCGCCGCCTAAGATCACAAGGTCGTAGTATTTTTCCATAGGTCGCTCCTTTTCTTTATAGTATATTACATTGTATTCTTTTCATACGCCCCATCCAGTACGAACATAGGGGTCATATAAGGGGTTTTGAACACCTGCTCGAAGCGTTCGCACTTTACTAAGAAGGCGTAATACACCGGCAGGCCGCAATTATAAAGGCTTTCCGTGTTGCCCATGCCTTTGGCGATGATCACATCCGCAGCTTCCAAAAGGGCTTTAGCCTTTTCGCTGATCATACTAAGAGGGGTGCCGCCCACACAGATGCCGCTGTCCTCCACCGGGAAGGGAACGCCTACGAGCGCGGCATCCTCCCGGAGGGCGTCGTTGTTGGCAGGGCCGCCCCGGACCAGGAAGGTGATGTCGATATCCGGGTAAAAACGGTGGATGGTTTCTGCCAGCACCCGGTCGAAAACCACTTCGCCGGCGTTGTCCGTAACGAGAACGAGGGACTTCGCCCTTTTCAGGTCCTGCAAAAACCGGTCATAGTGAGGACCGGAGAGATCATAAGTTTCTGCCTGCTCCAGCATTTTTTCCAGGTCCGCAAAGCTGACCTTTCCCGCAAGAGCCGCAAAATCCAGGTAATTTCCCAAAACGGAAAGCTGCAAGGCTGCATAGATGGGGTCTTCTGCATTATCCACCAGGGCGTAGATCTTGGGAAGCCGCTCTAAGGCAAAGGCGTTGGAGGCTTCCTTTTCTTCCCGATAGCGATCTCCTTCCAGGCCATAGATCTGCTTGTAAAGCCGGGTAACACCGGGGCCGATCTGACTGGAATCTGCTTCCTCCGGCAAAGAAAGAAACAGCTCCATCAAGCCCTTTGCAAACCGGGTGGCAGCTTCATCGCTGCCCAGGGGGCGGGCGGTGTCCACATGCCGCTTTATAAGGCATTGGGCGCAAACACTGTTCATTGGAATTCCCATTTGTTACTCCTTATTCAGATGCTTGCGGATGCGCCACTCGATCATATCCAGGGCAACGGTGTTCTTGCCGCCCTCCGGTACCACCAGATCCGCATATTTTTTGCTGGGCTCCACATACAATTCGTGCATGGGCTTCACGGTCTGCTGCCACTGCAGCAGTACGGATTCCAGGCTTCTGCCCCGCTTGTTCACATCCCGCTTGATCCGGCGGCACAGGCGAATGTCCGCATCGGTATCCACGAAGATCTTGATGTCCATCAGATCCCGCAGCTGCTTGTCCTCAAAGATCAGGATGCCCTCCACGATAATGACCTGCTCCGGCACGATCTTCACGGTTTCGTTGCTGCGGTTATGTATGGTGAAGTCATATACCGGGCAGTCCACAGGGAAGCCCCGGCGCAGCTCACCCAGCTGATAGACCATCAGGCTGGTATCAAAGGCCGCCGGCTCGTCATAGTTGACCAGGCAGCGCTCCTCATAGGACATATCGTCCCGGCGCTTGTAGTAGTTATCGTGGCTGACCACCGTGACCTGCCCGCCTAACCGGGCGATCAAATTCTTCATCAGCGTGGTTTTGCCGCTACCACTGCCGCCTGCAATACCGATTACCAGAATATTATCCATTTTCCTCCTCCTGACTGCCGGTTAACAGGGCTCTGGACAGGGCCAGAATCCGCTGGTCATTAAGGCTGTTTGAAATTTCTACGGAGCCGGGTCCCTGGCTCCAAAGGTGTGCTTCTGTCAAAAGGTCCCGGGTGTGCCGGGCAGTGCCCTGGCCGCCGTCAAAGAGGGGGATATCTCCCAGGGTCCGGCAAATGGCCTTCCTTACAAAGGGATAATGGGTGCAGCCCAGCACCAGGGCGTCCAGCTTGCCCTTATAGGGGGAAAGAAGGGTTCCGATCAGCCGGTCCATCTCTTCGCTGTCGGCTTTTCCCTGTTCCACCAATTCCACCACGCCCGGGGCGGGAATGGGGATAAATTCTGTTTGGGGGTAATGGGACAAAAGGGTTTGGAGCTTTTCCTCCCGGAGGGTCACCTCTGTAGCCATAACACCCACCTTGCCGCCGGGAAACCGGGTCGCCGCCGGCTTCACAGCCGGCTCAATGCCCACCACCGGGATCAGAGGATAGGCGTGCCGCAGGGCGTGAATGGCGGCGGCTGTGGCAGTGTTGCAGGCAACGACTAAGGCCTTCAGTCCCCGGCGGGACAGCCGCTCTGCCGCAGACAGGGACAGAATACGCACCTGCTCGGTGGATTTTGTCCCGTAGGGCGCGTTGGCAGAGTCACCGAAATACAGGAATTTTTCCTGGGGCATCAGGGCTACCAGCTCTTTCAGAACACTGATACCGCCCACGCCGGAGTCAAAAACACCGATGTAATCCTGGGGTTGGGGCTTCATTCTATCCCTCCTTTTTCGTCAAACTTCTTCTCTAAGGAGCTTTTTGAACAGGGGCAAGCTTCCTGTGATCTTTTCATAGTCCACGCAGTAGCAAAGGCGGAAGTAGCCGGGAATTCCAAAGTCATCACCGGGCACTACCAAAAGGTCAAGCTGCTTTGCCCTTTCGGAGAAGGCCTTTGCATCGCCGCCGGGGGCTTTTACCAGCAGATAGAAGGCACCCTGGGGCTTTGGCATCTCATAGCCGATTTCCTTCAGGCCCTCATAGAGCGCTTTTCTGTTTTTGTCGTAGGCGGAAAGGTCCGGGCCCACAAAAGCGCACCGGGCGATCACCTTCTGCATCAAGGAGGGGGCGCACACATGGCCCAAAGCCCGGGCAGCACCGGCAATAGCGGCATAAAGGGCAGAGGCGTTGTCAGCGAATTGGTTTACATAAATATATCCGATCCGCTCTCCCGGCAGGGAAAGGCACTTGGAATAGGAGTAGCAGATCACCGTGTTCTTATAGATCAGCGGCAGGAAGGGCACCTGTGTGTCTTCGTAGACAAGCTCCCGGTAGGGCTCGTCGGAAATCAGATAAATGGGGTGTCCCAGCTGCGCAGCCTTCCGGGTCAAAAGCCGGGAAAGGGCCAGAAGATCCTCCCGGGAGTAGACCACACCGGAGGGATTGTTGGGGGAATTCAGGATAATTGCCGCTGTGTTGGCAGTGATGGCCTTTTCCAGACCGTCCAGGGGCAGGGAAAAATCGGGGAGCTTTGCCGCCACCGTTACAAACTTCTGACCTGCCATTTGGGCGAAGGGCTTATATTCCGGGAAATAGGGGCAAAGGGCGATCACTTCGCTATTCGCTGCTTGAAGGGCCTTCAGCACAGCGCACAGTGCCGGCGCGGCGCCACCGATGATGAACAGATCCTCAGGCCGGACAGCAGCCCCAAAGCGGCTGTTTAAGTTTTCCGCAATGGCCTGCCTGGTTTCCGGCAGACCGGCGGCGGTGGTATAGCCGTGGAGAGAAAGGCTGTTTTCCTCTTCCAAAAGGGCGCAAATGGCTTCCTTTACTTCCCGGGGCGCAGGAATGGATGGGTTGCCCAGACTGAAATCATAGATGTGCTCCGGGCCGACGGCCTTTGCCCGCTGAAGGCCGTATTCAAAGAGCTTGCGGATGCAGGAGCGTTCCGTGCCCAGATTCAGGGCATCCTGGTTTATCAATCAAATCACCTCATATAAGGGTCTAAGGGGGTCGAATTGCTGGGGCTTATAGGTCACGGAGCCGATAGGCTTGCCGGACACACCATACTTGGGGTTGTACCCAAAGAGGTTTATGTAGCGGTGCAGATCGTCCTTTTCGTCCTCCATGGCCTGCATGACCGCCACCGTTGCCAGCACATCGTCCACTGCCCGGTGGGAGTTTACTACCTTCCCGGAAAGGCCGTAAACCTCAATGGCGTTGCACAGCTTGTGGGGATAGCTGTGCCGGTCCTTGTAGGTGGTCAGAAGGTCCAATTTGTCCTTCCCTTTTAAGATCAAAGGGTCGCCGTTTCGAAGAAGCAGATAGAAAAGAAAGCTCAAATCAAAATGGGCGTTGTAGGCAAGCAGCAGGGTGTTGCCGGCAAGCATCCGGGCAATATCCGCACAGACCTGGGCCTTGGAAATGCCCTTTTGGGCAATATCGGCGGTGGTTATGCCGGTAAGGGCTTCGATCTCCGGCGGAACGGTGTTGCCGGGGGAAAGGGTGATCAGCTGGTCGTATTCTTCCGTTACCACCACTTGCCCGTTTTTTCGCTCTAAGGTCACTGCCGCAAATTCGATGATCTCATCCCGGGCATAGCTTAGGCCGGTGGTTTCCGTGTCGAAAAGAAACAGCTTGTCGTATTTTGCAAAAAGGCTGTCTAACTGTGCCATTTGTATATCCTTTCTATGTGGACAATGCAGCAGCCGCAAGTAAATTGCGGATAAGAGCACATAACGGTGTCAATGCCCACAGACAAAAAATTATCCAGTATTAATTATGCATTGTCCATTGCTAAAAGGCTGGCCCGGCGGAATTTGCTTTTGTGCTCCGGGGTCAGGCCGTATTTTTTGGCAAGGCTGTAGGCAAAGGCTTCTGCAGTGGCTTCTTCCCCGCCTTTATGCTCGATCTCCACTTCCATTAGGGGAAGCTCCTTGCCGCCACCCAGAAGAACGCCCTTGTCCAAAGCCAGCTCCACAGTGGCCTTTTCCAATTCTACGGTGGCGGCCAGCCGGGTAAATTTCGCGCCGCACACCGGCACCAGGCTTTCCGGCGCAGGCAGCTCTGCGAGTTTACATAACGCAGAAGCGGCTGCCTGGATGCTGTCTGCTTCCTTTTCCCACTCTGCCCGGCCCTTTTCCGCGGGGGTTTTCAGGGTGCAGATGCACCTGCCGTTTTCCAGCCGGGTGCGAAGGGTGCAGTGCCGGGAGGAAAAGAAGCGGTCCGGCGTGTCGTAATAGGTGGTTTCCATTGTGATGGGGCAAAGGCTTTCTTCAAAGGCCCTTTTCAGGGCGGAAAAAGCTTCCTCCGTAGCGGCAAATTTCCATTCCAATTCTGTTGCCAAGCCTAAGGCCCCCTTCCTTTATTTACCCTATTATACACCCCTTTTGCCATTACTGCAAGAATCTTTCCCGGAAAACGCTCTTCGACAAAAATTTTCTTCCGCCTGTGGTAGTATTTTTATACAATCAGGAAAGAGGATGATACATATGATGACCACTTTGCAGGCCTATGCGCAAAGGGCAAGCGTGCGGGTGCAGACCTGGGGACGAAAGCCGGAGGTCCTCCTTGCCTTGCGGGCCCTGGGATATCTGAGCGGCGGCTTTTTCCTCAGTGCCGCCCGGCTGGCAGGAGAATATTTGCCGCTGAGCATGGCGTTTTTGCTGTCCTGCCGGGGGTACGGGGCGCTCCTTGCCGCCAGCGGAGCACTGCTGGGCTATTTGGTGTTTTTTGGGAGCGCCTGCCAGCAGGGCTATTTTTGGATCGTGCTTGCGCTGCCGGTGGCACTCCTGCTGGCGGACAGACGGATCCTGCAGAAGCTGCCTCTGCTGCTGTGTACCACCGCTGCCGCCCTTGTGGCGGCCTCCGGGGTGATCTTTCAGCAGCTGGGCCTGGAAAACGGAAGCATTGGCATTTATCTTTTGCGGATCGCCCTGGCACTGGGGGCTACCCGGCTTTGCGGCCTGGTGATGCAGGGCAGAAATCCTATGCTTGATTGGCTTGCCGGGTCGTTGGGGGTTCTGGCGCTGTGCCAGGTGAACATAAGCCCCTGGGCCAATCCCGGCTTCTTTGCCGCGGGGATCATTGCCTGCTGTGGGGCGTTCCCCGCTTCTGTGCTGGCTGGCCTTGCCTTAGATCTGGGGCAGGTCTGCCCTGTGCCAATGACAGCGGTGCTGGCCTTGGGCTATTTGGTGCGGTTTTTGCCCCGGTGCAGTCGCGGCCTGCGGGTCGGGGCCCTGGGCTTTGTGTATGTCGCGGTGACGCTGATTTTGGATATTTATTATCCCCAGCCGCTGCCGGCCCTTGTGCTTGGAGGCCTTGTGGGGGTGTTTTTGCCGGTGCCGGGAAATACCCAGCACCGCCGGGGCGAAACAGGGGTCGCACAGGTGCGGCTGGAAATGGCGGCGGGAGTCCTTTCCCAAACCCGGCAGCTGCTGATGGAGGTGACCTTGCCGGAGGTGGACGAGGACGGCCTGATGCACCGGGCGGCAGAGCGAGC